>NZ_SRIC01000091.1 GCF_004684775.1 Streptomyces sp. MZ04 | reverse complement strand
AGAGTCCTACACCTGGCTATTCGTCGGCAGCGTCAGATGTGTATACGAGACAGCACTTGAGTGGGCCGAGGCGGGAGGGAGAGTGGTTCAGGCCGGTAGCGGCGTCATTTATTGATCGTCACTGCTCGAGATGATCTACTCACGCATGACCACGTCAACCGTCGCTCCTGGCGGCTGGCAGAACAAGTACTGATGGGGAACAGCGTGAAGTCGCTGAATGTGAAGCGAGTTTTGGTGGCGGCAAGTATCGCCGCAGCGGCAGCAGTTGTGCCGATCGTGACGGCGGCTCCGGCGTCGGCCACGCCGCTCGAGTGCATAAATTACCTGGAGCACCAGGGCTATCCAGTTGGTCCGAAGGTGATTAATTCCTGCAAGAACGGGGACTCCGGCAGCGTGGTTATCCGGCAGTCGTGCCCCGTCACCCTTGTGTCGTTCGGCGTCAAGTCCAATCACGCCGCCACCGCATGCCGTGCGGCGCGGGCCTAGGCATTGCATCCGTAGGCTCGTGTTTGGAGGGGGTAGAACGATGTCCCCTCCAAACACGTTCGGTCGCTTCAGAGCTTGACGCGGACTTCCCCGCGGAACTTGGCTGTCGTTTCAGCGGCCTCGTCGAGGTCGGCGGACTTGCCGGACAGTGCGCTCGCCGCGTCCACGTTCACCAGGAAGCCGATGGTGCTGTGGTCGCCCCAGACGCACGTCGCCGTAGACATCTCGCTGGGACCTGAGGTGGAGCCGGTCGAGCCGGAGCCGCCCAGGTCGACCTTCATCTCCTGGCACTTGAGGACCGCCCCGTTGAGGCCGGCCGGGTTGTACTCCTTGGGCTGGCCGACGAGGGTGACGTCCTTTGAGCCGCCGTTCTTCGCGTCCTTCTCCATCTCGGAGAACATCGCGTCGACGACCGTCTCGGGGTCCTTGATATCGCCGTAGACGCCGCCGAAGTTGAGAGCCTTCACTGCCAGCGGGTTGCTTTCGTCCCCGGACTGGTATGCGGCCTGGACGTCCTTGGCGTTCTTCACGCCGTACTTCTCGGCTTCCGCGAGGTCGCCGGACGTCATGCCGCCGCCGGCGCCACTGCCCGACGAGCTGTCGTCCTTCTTGTACGTGCTCAGCACGGTCGCTGGCGTCGTCAGCTTGTGCGGACCGTCGTCTTTGATGCCGCCCTCGTCGCCTCCGCCGTCCGCCACGTCCGAGGAGCCGCTCTTGCCGTTGCCCTTGTCGTCGTCACCGCCCGCGAAAACGAAGTAGCCGCCGACGGCGGCAGCGGCGACCACGGCGACTGCGGCGATGATCAGGCCGACCTTCTTGCCGCCGCCCTGCGGGGGCGGAGGCGGCGGGACCTGCCCGTAGGGAGCCTGCGGCTGCTGCCCGTACGGGCCCGGCTGCTGGGGCTGGCCGTAGCCGCCCTGCTGAGGGGCCTGCTGCGGGTAGCCGTAGCCGTAGCCGGGCTGGGGTGCCTGCGGCTGCTGGCCATACGGTCCGGGCTGCTGGGGCTGCTGCCCGCCGTACGGGCCCGGCTGGTTGTAGCTCATGAGTGGTTTCCCCCTGAGTGCGTTTATGTGATTCCGACATCCTGACGGAAGCGGCCCCGGCCGAATCGACCGGGGCTGCCGAGACCGGGACCGCAGCGACCGATTTCAGCCCACCGGGACTGACTGCCTTGGGAGGTGAAGCGGTGTTGTACTGCATAGATCCCCAAAGAGGACCTATGGATCAAGCCGTATCTGCCTATCCCCATGGTGTTGCTCGTGAGCCGGATGATGCCCTTGATCATGACCAGGCGGATGCCTGAATGAATGCGAAGGTGGTGGCGAGTTACGGCTACAACGTGGGCCCAAAGGTGCGCAAGGCGTGCAGCAACCACGGAGTGTCGGGGTATCAGAAGTGCATTCAGCAGCTGGTGAACACAGGAGTTCGGTTCGAGCACGCAGTACCTGCGTGTAACGCGGCGTGAACTGACTTGGGGCCCCGCCGAGCGGCGGGGCCCTTCGCCACCTGGGTGTGGGGTGTCAGGCCTTGACGCGCACTTCCTTGCGGAACTTGGCGGTTGTGTCGGCGGCGTCCTCGGGAGTGGACCCCTTGCCTGTCGCGATGCTGGCCAGGTCCATGGGCATGGTGAAGCCGATGGTGCTGTGGTCGCCCCAGATGCAGTACGTCATATTCATTTCCTTCGGCTCGCCCGTGCTGCCTCCGGAGTTGTCCACCTTGGCCTGCTGGCACTTCAGGACCGCGCCGTCGAGGCCATCGGGCTCGTACGCCTTCGGGTCGCCGACGAGCGTGACGTCCTCGTCCGAACCGTCCTTCTCGGACTCCTTCTTCATGTTGGCGAACATGGCGTCGACGGCGTTCTCAGGGTCTTCGATCTCGCCGTAGACGCCGCCGAACTGGATCATCTTCTGCGCCAGCGGGTTGTCCTTGTCGCCGGACTGATAGGTGGCGCTGACGTCCTTGGGGTTCTTCACGCCCCACTTCGCGGCGTCGTCCAGGTCGGACTCGCTCATGCCCCCGCCGCCCGAGCTGTCGCCCTTCTTGTACTCGGAGAGCACCGTCGCGGGCGTGATCAGCTTGTGCGGGCCGTCGTCCGCCACGTCGCTGCCGCCGTCCTTGCCCGCCGTGAACCACCAGACGCCGCCCGCGATCGCCACCAGGGCCACTACTACGCCGATGATGAGTCCGGTCTTCTTGCCGCCACCGGCGGGCGGGGGCGGCACCTGCCCGTACGGGGCCTGCTGTCCGTACGGCGCCTGCGGCTGCTGGCCATAGGGTCCGGGCTGCTGCGGCGGAACTCCCTGCGGCGCCTGCTGGGGGTAGCCGTAGCCGGGCTGCGGGGCCTGCGGCTGCTGGCCGTAGGGGCCAGGCTGGCCCGGCTGCTGACCGTACGGTCCGGGCTGCTGCGGCTGCTGCCCGCCGTGCGGGCCCGGCTGGTTGTAGCTCATTTCCTGGGGTTCCCCTCCGGATGCTTATGTGTTCCGAACATCCTGACGGATGGCCGGGATGCATGGGGCGTCAGGAAGTTTTCGATGCGCAGTTGTTGAGGACCTGTTCCAGACGTCTGACGTACGAGGCCCGGCGCGGGTGGCTGTGCAGGGTCTTTCGTCGTGGTTTGTGAGCCGCTTCTTCGCGTGGGCCTCGCCGCGGTCTTGGGCCGCGGTCCGGCGAACCCTGCGGGCGGTGGCAGGGCACCTGCTCGAACAGAGCCGGGGCTGCTGCTCCGGGCCGCAACCGTTAGTCGACTACCCGGGCGCGGAGCGCCGGGCTTGCACAACGGGCATCACTGGCGATGATGCTGCGTTTGCGTCCAGCCCGCCACGCTGACGCGGTGGCGGGTCAGGGGCCGTCGACAGGGCCCCGCATCTCCACAACTCCCACGCACGCGCGCGGATGTTGCGGGAGCCGTTCCGGTCCGCGTGCGCAACGACGCCGCAGGACCTGCATACGAACCACGCCTGCGAGACCCGGTTCGCCTTGTCGATGTGGCCACATTCGGCACAGGTGCGGGAGGTGTACGCCGGATCGACGTGGACCACCGGCACACCCGCCTTGCGGGCCTTGTACGCGATGAACGCCCCCAGCTGGTGAAATGACCAGCTGGAGTGGGTGGCCCGCTGGGGCTTGCGAAGCCGTACCCGTTCGCGGATGCCGGTGAGGTCTTCCAGGGCGATTCCGCGACCGGTGCGTTCTGCCTCGGCCACCACATGTTTCGCGATCTTGTGGTTGATGTCTTTGGCGCGCCGCGCCTCCTTGCGCCTGCGCTTCTTCAACCGGCGCTTAGCGGACGGCGTGTTCTTTCTCTGGAGTTTCGTGCGCAGTTCCCGCTCCCGTAGCCGGACGCGGTTGAGTTCGCGTCCTGCCAGGATCTCGCCGTCACTGGTGGTGGCGATGTTCACGATGCCCAGGTCGACCCCGAGTCCACCGGATCGGTGTTCATGGGGACCTCGAGGACCTCGCAGGTCGCGTTCAAGAACCACATGCCGTCCCGGTGCACCAGATCGGACTCACCCCTGCGGTACAGGGCCAGCGTGGCCAGCTGCTCCGGACCAGCCGTGAAGGCCACGCTCTTCACCCGGCCGTGCACGGTCCAGATCGAGATCCGCTGCTCGGCGATCTGCCAGGACAGCATCCGATCGTCATAGGGCTGTGCCCCCTGAGGCCGGAAGACGACCGGCTTCTCCATCGCCCTGCGGCATCGCTTCGAGCCCGCCCCGCCCAGGTTCCCCGCCTTCAGGTTCGCCCTGAGCGTGGCGTATGCGTCACACGTCTAGAACATGGCGGAATTCCCGGCCCTCCGGTCAGGCACCGCCTGTCGTCGCTCCGCGCCGCACACCACCGGGATGGTCCGCACCGCTCACCGGATGTGATCTCTCCGGGTGTAAACGCCTGAGGTCCCTCGCAAGAACGCGCTGAAGAATCCGGTTTCGGGACGGGCCCGTGACACCTCTAAACTGAGCCCGTGACCGAGAACACTCAGCAGCAGAATCCAGCGCCCACCTCCGAACTGCCGACCCAGTACGCGCCGGCCGAGGTAGAGGGGACGCTGTACGAGCGCTGGGTGGACCGGGGCTACTTCGCCGCCGACGAGAAGAGCGAGAAGCCGCCGTACACCGTCGTCATCCCGCCGCCGAACGTCACCGGCTCCCTGCACCTGGGCCACGCCTTCGAGCACACGCTCATCGACGCCCTCACCCGCCGCAAGCGCATGCAGGGCTTCGAGACGCTGTGGCAGCCCGGCATGGACCACGCCGGCATCGCCACCCAGAACGTGGTCGAGCGCGAGCTCGCCAAGGAGGGCAAGTCCCGCCACGACCTGGGCCGCGAGGCGTTCGTCGAGCGTGTCTGGCAGTGGAAGGGCGAGTCCGGCGGGCAGATCTCGGGGCAGATGCGGCGCCTCGGCGAGGGCGTGGACTGGGACCGTGAGCGGTTCACGATGGACGAGGGTCTCTCGCAGGCCGTCCAGACCATCTTCAAGAAGCTGTACGACGACGAGCTGATCTACCGCGCCGAGCGCATCATCAACTGGTGCCCGCGCTGTCTGACGGCCATCTCGGACATCGAGGTCGAGTATCAGGATGACGATGGCGAGCTCGTCTCGCTGAAGTACGGGGACGGGGACGAGTCCGTCGTCGTCGCCACCACCCGCGCCGAGACGATGCTCGGTGACACCGCCATCGCCGTCCACCCGGACGACGAGCGGTACAAGCATCTCGTCGGCAAGCTCATCAAGCTGCCGCTGACCGACCGCTCCATCCCGGTCGTCGCGGACGAGCACGTCGACCCCGAGTTCGGCACCGGCTGCGTCAAGGTGACGCCCGCGCACGACCCGAACGACTTCGAGATCGGCCAGCGCCACGGCCTGCCGAACATCGCGGTCATGGACGAGCACGCGGTCATCACGGTCCCCGGCCCCTTCCAGGGGCTCGACCGGCTCGAGGCCCGCAGCGCCATCGTCGGCGCCCTGCGCGCCGAAGGACGGATCGTCGCCGAGAAGCGTCCGTACTCCCACTCGGTCGGCCACTGCTCGCGCTGCAAGACCACCATCGAGCCGCGCCTGTCGATGCAGTGGTGGGTCAAGGTCGGCCCCCTCGCGCAGGCCGCCGGTGACGCGGTCCGCGACGGCCAGGTCAAGATCCACCCGCAGGAGATGGAGAAGCGCTACTTCGACTGGGTCGACAACCTCCACGACTGGTGCATCTCGCGCCAGCTGTGGTGGGGCCACCGCATCCCGGTCTGGTACGGCCCGAACGGTGAAGTCGTCTGCGTCGGACCGGACGACGAGGCGCCCACCGGCGAGGGCTGGACGCAGGACACGGACGTCCTGGACACCTGGTTCTCCTCCGGCCTGTGGCCGTTCTCCACGCTCGGCTGGCCCGAGCAGACCGAGAGCCTCGAGAAGTTCTATCCGAACTCGGTCCTGGTCACCGGCTACGACATCCTCTTCTTCTGGGTCGCCCGGATGATGATGTTCGGCCTGTACGCGATGGACGGCACCCCGCCGTTCCACACGATCGTGCTGCACGGCATGGTCCGCGACCAGTTCGGCAAGAAGATGTCGAAGTCCTTCGGCAACGCGGTCAATCCGCTGGACTGGATGGACAAGTACGGCTCGGACGCCCTGCGCTTCACGCTGGCCCGCGGCGCCAACCCCGGCACGGACGTGCCGATCGGCGAGGACTGGGTCCAGGGCTCGCGCAACTTCGCCAACAAGATCTGGAACGCCACGCGCTTCGCGCTGATGAACGGCGCCACCACCGAGGGTGAACTCCCGCCCGTGGAGCAGCTGTCGGCCACCGACCGCTGGGTGCTGTCCCGGCTGAACGCGACGGTCGCCGAGGTCGACGCGTTCTACGACGACTACCAGTTCGCCAAGTTGTCGGACGCCCTCTTCCACTTCGCGTGGGACGAGGTCTTCGACTGGTACGTCGAGCTGTCCAAGACCACGTTCATGGGCGGCGGCGAGGCGGCGAAGGTCTCCGGCCGCGTCCTGGGCGAGGTCCTCGACGTCACGCTGCGCCTGCTGCATCCGATCGTCCCGTTCGTCACGGAGGCCCTCTGGACGGCGCTCACCGGCCGCGAGTCGGTCGTCATCGCCGACTGGCCGGTCGACAGCGGCTTCCGCGACGCCGGCGCCGAGCGGGAGATCGATACGCTCCAGCAGGTCATCACGGAGGTCCGCCGCTTCCGCGCCGACCAGGGCCTGCAGCCGGGCCAGAAGGTCCCGGCCCGCCTCACCCTGGACGGCACCGCGCTCGCCCCGCACGAGGCCGCCATCCGCCAGCTGCTGCGCCTCCAGCCGGAGGGCGACGCCTTCACGGCGACGGCGACACTGCCGGTCTCGGGCGCCACGGTCGCGCTCGACCTGTCCGGCACGATCGACGTGGCGGCGGAGCGCAAGCGCCTCGCCAAGGACCTCGCGTCCGCGGAGAAGGAGAAGGCGCAGGCCACGGCGAAGCTCGGCAACGAGGCGTTCCTGGCGAAGGCGCCGGACAACGTGGTCGACAAGATCCGCGGCCGCCTCACCAAGGCGGACGCCGACATCGCGCGGCTGCAGGCCCAGCTGGACGGTCTGCCGCAGGCCTAGTCACCCGAGTACGACGACAGGGAGGGCCCCGGAACCGCACGGTTCC
Source organism: Streptomyces sp. MZ04 (assembly GCF_004684775.1). Lineage (GTDB taxonomy): Bacteria > Actinomycetota > Actinomycetes > Streptomycetales > Streptomycetaceae > Streptomyces. The sequence continues at coordinate 20,404 of NZ_SRIC01000091.1, read as the reverse complement.
GGGGCCCTCCCTTTTCCCGTCAGCTTCCCGTCAGCTCCCGTCACGCCGTACGCAGCCCGAGCCGCTCGAGCTCCGCCTCCGCGAGCGCGTCCAGGGTCGCCGGGTCGGCGTTGCGCCAGCCCTCGGCGAGGCTGCCCGGAGTCGCGTCGGGGATGGAGTCGGCGGTGGCGGCCACCTCGTCCAGGGGGCGGAGCAGCGAGCGCAGGGCGAGCAGTTCGCGGCCGTCGTCGCTCACGGCCAGCTCGTGCGCGGCGGCCGCCTGCCGGGTCCAGCGCAGCCGGCGGGGGAGCCAGCTGCCCAGGAGCAGGCCGACGGGTACGAGGAAGACGGCGACGGCGCCCGCGGTCACCGCGGCGCGGACGATCACCGGGTCCCCGGTGTCGGCGGCGTCCGCGACGCCCCGCAGCGCGGTGTCGACGCGGTGGCCGACCAGGGGAAGACGGGCGGCAGGGGAGCCGGGAGAGCCGGGAGAGCCGGGGGCGGGTGCGGAGGCGGCGGATCTGGCCGCGGCAGCAGGGAAGGCGATCTTGCAGGCCAGCCGGTACGCGACGACGGCGGCGGTGGACCAGAACGCGATCCAGAGCAGGATCGCGCCGTCGCCGGCGATCTGGCGGGCCCGGAGGCCGTAATTCTGGGCATACCACATGGTCCGATTTGACCCTTGGTACGCGGAACACGCGGGCAGCCGCGCCGGGTTGGGGGGTCGGCGTCGCCGAGACGGTCGAGTGCGGACCCCCTCGACCGTCTCGGTCCGCCCTTTGCGCGATAGACCAAATACCGCCGCAACGTGCGTGAAATCACTGAATTCATGACATACGCCCGATGGATCGGGCTGGAAGACCTTGGATGATGGAGAGCATGCACGACCTGCCCGCCGCCCAGGCGATGCGCCAGGCGACGGCCACGGGCCGCCGCCTCACGGCGCGCTGGGCGCGGGCGCCGCGGGCCCAGGACGCCCTGACGGCCCTGAGCTGCGTGGCCCTGATGAGCCTGGACATCCCCGGCCTTGCCGAGGCGGACAACTCGCTCAACGGCCCGCTCGCCGCGCTGGTCCTCGCGCTCGGCGCGGCCTCCCTGATGGTGCGCCGCTCGGCGCCGTGGGTGACGTACGCGGTCGCGCTCGTCCTGCTCTCCTGGCTGCACGAGCTGACGCTGGCGCAGTTCGCGCTGTACTCCCTGGGCAGGTACCGGGGGCGGCTCGCCGGTGCGGTCGGGGTGCTCGGCTATGTGGTGTTCGCGTACGTCATGTTCAACCTCCCCGGCTGGCCGGTGCACCGGGGCGACAGCCTGAGCTCGTTCCTCAGCCTGGTCGTCCCGATCGGCGTCCTCGCGGCGGGTGTGGGGGTCGCGGCCAACCGGCAGGACCTCGTCAGGGCGCTGCAGGCGCAGCGTGCCGAGACGGAGGCGCTGCAGGCGGTGCAGCGGGAGCGGTCCCGTATCGCGCGGGACGTGCACGACTTCGTGGGCCGTGAGCTGACGCTGCTGAGCGTGCGCTCGCAGGTGCTCGCGCGGCGGGCCGCGGGCGGGGACTTCGAGGACGGCTTCGAGGAGCTCTCCGACACGGCCCGGTCGGCGCATCGGATGCTGAACGAGATCATCGTCCAGCGGGGTGTGGACGGTGCGCCCACGCCCGGACTCGACGCGCTGCCCGCGCTGGTCGCGGCGAGCGAGCGGGCCGGGAGCCCGGTCGATCTCCTCGTGGACCCGGCGGCGTACCGGCTTTCGCCGATCCGGCAGGCGGCGGTGCATCGGGTGGTGCAGGAGTGCCTGACCAACGCCGCCAAGCACGCGCCGGGGGAGCGGGTGGACGTCCGTGTGCGCCTCGCCGATGGGGAGCTGCGGGTCCGCGTGCGCAACGCGCTGCCCGGCACCGTGCCGGTGGCGCCGCCGGTGTCCTCCGGGACGGGGACGGCGGGGATGGCGGAGCGGGTCCACACGGTGGGCGGCACCTTCTCGGCGGGCCCGAGCGAAGCGACGTACGAGGCCGTGGCGACACTGCCGGCGGGCGCTTAGCCCTTTCAAGGGCGGCTACGCCGCCGTCATCACCCGCTCGAGCCCGTCGAAGTCCTCCACGCACTTTCCGCAGCCCAGCGCCACGCTGTCCAGGGGGTCGTCCGCCGTGAACACCGGGATTCCCGTGGCCGAGGCCATGCGGAGGTCGAGGCCGGGGAGGAGGGCGCCGCCGCCGGTCAGGACTATGCCGTGTTCCATGACGTCGCCGGACAGCTCCGGCGGGCACTCCTCCAGGGTCGCCCGAACCGCGGAGATGATCGCCTCCACCGGCTCGTCCAGAGCCGCCCGCACCTCCCGCACCGTCAGCTCCACCGTCTTCGGCAGGCCGCCCACCTTCTCGCGCCCCCGCACCGTGAAGGTCCGCGATGCGAAGGCGGCCGAGTCCTCGCCGGGTACCGGCCACGCCGAGCCGATCGCGACCTTGATGTCCTCCGCGGTCCGCTCACCGATGAGCAGCGTGTGCTCCTTGCGGACGAAGTCCGTGATCGCGGCGTCGAGCCGGTCGCCCCCGACCCGCAGCGACCGCGCCGTGACGACCCCGCCCAGGGAGATGACGGCCACCTCCGTCGTCCCGCCCCCGATGTCGACCACCATCGAGCCCCGCGGCTCCCCGACCGGCAGCCCCGCCCCGATCGCCGCGGCCATCGGCTCCTCCACCAGATGCACGGCCCGCGCCCCCGCCCGCTGCGAGGCGTGCACGATCGCCCGCCGCTCGACGGGCGTGACCCCGCTCGGCACGCACACGACCATCCGCGTACGGGGACGGCGCCCCGGCACCGCCTTGCGCACGAAGTGCCTGATCATCTCCTCGGCGGCTTCGTAGTCGCTGATCACGCCGTCCCGAAGGGGCCGGATCGCGGTGATGGACCCCGGCGTACGCCCGATCGTCTCCTTGGCCTCCGTGCCGACCGCGAGGGCCGTACGCGCCCCCTCCTTGACGGCCACCACGGACGGTTCGTTGAGCACGATGCCCTGACCGCGGACGTAGAGAAGGGTGTTCGCTGTGCCGAGGTCGATGCCTATGTCCATGATCGCCAAGTTTGCCCGGCGATCGAGGAGATGGGCGGGACCTTGGTCCTGAATCGGTGGGGACCAAAGTCCTGACAGGTCCCGAGCGGCTCCCGGGCAGGTCCCTACGGCGGCTGTCAGCGGCGCTCCGTAGACTGGGGTGTGTGAGTGACCTCCCCCAGCACGACGGCCCGCAAGACAACGACGACAACGACGGTTTCGACGAGATCGTCGCCGCCGAGACCGACCGCGACCCCGACCTCGCGGTGATCGAGGCCGGCAGCCGCACCCTGCGCACCCAGGCGGGTCCGCCGCAGGGCGACATCCCCGCCAGGCCCACCGACCCGGAGGTGGACAAGGCGCTGCGCGAGGTCGAGACGGAGCTGGCGAGCCGCTGGGGAGAGACGAAGCTGGAGCCCTCCGTCAGCCGTATCTCGGCGCTGATGGACGTCTTGGGCGAGCCCCAGCGCGCGTACCCGTCGATCCACATCACCGGCACGAACGGCAAGACGTCCACGGCCCGCATGATCGAGGCCCTGTTCTCCGCCTTCGAGCTGCGCACCGGGCGTTACACCTCGCCCCACGTCCAGTCGATCACCGAGCGGATCAGCCTGGACGGCGCCCCCATCGAGGCCGAGCGCTTCGTGGAGACGTACAACGACATCAAGCCGTACGTGGAGATGGTCGACTCCCAGCAGGAGTACAGGCTCTCCTTCTTCGAGGTCCTCACCGGCATGGCGTACGCGGCCTTCGCGGACGCCCCCGTGGACGTGGCCGTCGTCGAGGTCGGCATGGGCGGCAGCTGGGACGCGACGAACGTGATCGACGGCTCGGTCGCCGTCGTCACGCCCATCGACCTGGACCACACGGACCGCCTGGGCTCCACGCCCGGCGAGATCGCCAAGGAGAAGGCCGGCATCATCAAGCCGGACGCGACGGTGATCCTGGCCCAGCAGCCGGTGGACGCGGCGCAGGTGCTCCTGAAGAAGGCCGTCGAGGTCGACGCGACGGTCGCCCGCGAGGGCCTGGAGTTCGGTGTGGTCTCCCGTCAGGTGGCGGTCGGCGGCCAGCTCCTGACGCTGCGTGGGCTCGGCGGGGAGTACGAGGAAGTCTTTCTGCCGCTCCACGGTGCGTACCAAGCACACAACGCCGCCGTCGCGCTCGCCGCCGTGGAGGCGTTCTTCGGCATCGGCTCGCAGCACGCGCGCCCGCTCGACATCGACACCATCCGCAAGGCCTTCGCCTCGGTCTCATCGCCGGGCCGCCTGGAGGTCGTGCGCACCTCGCCGACGGTCGTCCTGGACGCCGCGCACAATCCGGCGGGCGCCCGCGCCACCGCCGAGGCGATCAGCGAGGTCTTCGACTTCAGCCGGCTCATCGGCGTGGTCGCCGCGAGCGACGGCAAGGACATGAAGGGGCTGCTCGAAGCCTTCGAGCCGATCTTCGCCGAGGTCGTCATCACGCAGAACTCCAGCCATCGCGCGATGGACGCGGACGAACTGGCCGGGATCGCCGTCGAGGTCTTCGGCGACGACCGCGTCCAGGTCGAGCCGCGCCTGCCGGACGCGCTGGAAGCCGCGATCACCCTCGCCGAGGAAGAGGGGGAGTATGCGGGCGGTGGCATCCTGGTCACCGGCTCCGTCATCACGGTCGGCGAGGCCCGACTGCTCCTGGGGAGGGGCTGAATCCTGTGCGTACGCTCTGTGCTTCGACGCTGATCGGCGAGTTCTTCATCATCGGCTTCGCCGGTCTGGTCGCCATGAAGGAGCCGGACCTGTCCATGGGCATGGTCTGGACGGTCAGCGGCATCGCGATGCTGCTGTGTGTGCTGCTGTGCGGAATGATCACCCGGCCCGGCGGACTGCAGCTCGGCTGGGCCCTGCAGATCGGGCTGATCGCGAGCGGGTTCGTCGTGCCGCTGATGTTCTTCCTGGGCGGATCGTTCGCCGTGCTGTGGTGGGCGTCGATCCACTTCGGCAGGAAGATCGACGAGGCGAAGGCCAGGTTCGCCGCAGCGGCCGAGGCGGAAGCCGGGGCCGAGGCCGGGGCCTGAGGTAACGCGGCGTAGTGGGCCCCGGTATCGTGCCGGGCATCCCACGTCATAGACACATGCGTAGATAACTGCTTGGAGCCGCACATGACCCAGCGCACTCTCGTCCTGCTCAAGCCCGACGCCGTCCGGCGCGGACTGGTCGGCGAGATCATCGGCCGTATCGAGCGCAAGGCGGGCTGGACGATCTCCGCGCTCGAGCTGCGCTCGCTCGACCAGGAGACGCTGGAGCAGCACTACGGCGAGCACAAGGGCAAGCCGTTCTACGAGCCGCTGGTCGACTTCATGTCCTCAGGGCCGGTCGTCGTGCTCGTAGTCGAGGGCGAGCGTGTCATCGAGGGCGTGCGTGCCCTGGCGGGTCCGACCGACCCGATCGCCGCCGCCCCCGGCTCCATCCGCGGCGACTTCGGCACCATCGTCCGGGAGAACCTGATCCACGCATCGGACTCCGAGGACTCCGCCGAGCGTGAGCTGAAGCTCTTCTTCCCGGGTGTCGCGTAGCCCGGAGCGTCCCGGAGCGTCCCGGAGCGTCCCGGAGCGTAAAGAATCTCGTAAATACTTCTGACGCTGAGTCAGCAGGGTGCTCGCCCTGACCAGGGGTGGCCGAGGAAAAATCGGCCGCCCCTTGGCATATGCACCCCCATTGGGGGAACCCGTGCCTCCGATGGCACGTCTCCAGAAGCGGGACGGCTCATCATCTGCTGACAATGGCGAAGACCCTAGCGCTGTGTTCGTGCAGGCGAGACTACGATGGAAGACTCCACGCCACACAGCACCCACCTCGCCTACCTAAAAAGCCATCAGACGCTCCAGGGAAGGCCAGACGCATCCTCATGGGGAACAACATGTCGTTCATCGGCCGTGACATGGCTGTCGACCTCGGGACCGCCAACACGCTGGTGTACGTCAGGGGTCGGGGGATCGTTCTCAACGAACCGTCCGTCGTCGCGATCAACACCAACACCGGTGGCATCCTCGCTGTCGGCGCCGAAGCCAAGAAGATGATCGGCCGCACGCCGGGCAACATCGTCGCCGTGCGTCCGCTGAAGGACGGCGTCATCGCCGACTTCGAGATCACCGAGCGGATGCTCCGCTACTTCATCCTGAAGATCCACAAGCGGCGCTATCTCGCCCGCCCGCGGGTCGTCGTCTGTGTGCCATCCGGCATCACCGGAGTCGAGCGCCGCGCCGTCATCGAGGCCTCCTCGCAGGCCGGTGCGCGCCAGGTGCACATCATCGAGGAGCCCATGGCCGCGGCCATCGGCTCCGGCCTGCCGGTCCACGAGGCCACCGGCAACATGGTGGTCGACATCGGCGGCGGCACCACCGAGGTCGCCGTCATCTCGCTCGGCGGAATCGTCACGGCGCAGTCGATCCGCGTCGCGGGCGACGAGCTGGACAACGCGATCATCCAGCACATCAAGAAGGAGTACTCCCTCCTCCTCGGCGAGCGCACGGCCGAGCAGATCAAGATCACCATCGGTTCGGCGTACGACATGGACGCCGACGAGCACACCGAGATCCGCGGCCGGGACCTGGTCTCCGGGCTGCCCAAGACCGTTGTCATCTCCGCCGCCGAGGTCCGCAAGGCCATCGAGGAGCCGGTCAACGCGATCGTCGACGCGGTCAAGACGACCCTCGACAAGTGCCCGCCGGAGCTGTCCGGCGACGTCATGGACCGCGGCATCGTTCTCACGGGTGGCGGCGCCCTGCTGCGCGGCCTGGACGAGCGCCTCCGTCGCGAGACGGGCATGCCGATCCACATCGCCGAGGACCCGCTGGACAGCGTGGCGCTCGGCTCAGGCAAGTGCGTCGAGGAGTTCGAGGCGTTGCAGCAGGTGCTTGACGCCCAGCCGCGCAGATGATCTGACGCGCAGAGGTCCGCCGTACGAGTGCCTGCCATCTCGTGCGGCGGATCGTTGATATAGAGGCAAGACATAACAATTCCGCGGCGCCCGCAGACGCCGCGGATTCCGATTGCTTAGATTTGTGCAGAGTTACGCACACGTGCTCCGCACAGTTGCTCAGAATGCCAAGGATTTCCAACTGAGGAAGGCACGGCCGCCGCACGTGAGGGACACACGAGAGAGCCGGCTGCTCCTGGTGCTGCTGATCGCCATCGCGTTCGCTTTGATCACGGTGGACATCCGCGGTGGCGAGGACTCGCCGGTCGACGGTGCCCGCCAGGCCGCCGCCACGGTCTTCGGCCCGGTCGAGGACGGGGTGTCCTCCGCCGTCGACCCGATCGGCAACGCCATCGGCGCGGTCCGGGACTCCGGCGACCGGCATGACCGGATCGCCGAACTCGAGCGTCAGAACGCCGCGTTGAAGGCGAAGCTCGGCAGCGACGACCGCAACCGCAGCCGGGTCAGACAGCTGGACAGCATGCTGAAGAAGGCCGGCGCAGGCCAGTACGGCATCAAGGGCGCCGAGGTCATCGGCATAGGAGCGGCCCAGGGATTCTCCTGGACCGTGACGATCGACGCGGGCGCCAACGACGGAATCAAGCGCGACATGACCGTCCTGAACGGCGACGGCCTGGTCGGCCGCGTCACCACGGTCGGCCCCGGCACCGCGACCGTCCTGCTCGCCAACGACCCCGACTTCACCGTCGGCACCCGCATGGAGAAGACCGACGAGCTCGGCTTCGCCACCGGACAGGGCGACCGCCCGCTCTCGGTGCAGATGCTCAACGGCAAGGCGAAGGTCAAGAAGGGGGACCGGCTCGTCACCTTCGGCTCGCAGGCCGACAAGCCGTTCGTGCCGGGCGTCCCGGTCGGCGAGGTGGTCCGCGTCGACCCGTCGGGCGGCGACCTGACGCGCAACATCTACATCAAGCCGTACGTCGGCTTCACCAAGCTGGACATCGTCGGCGTCGTCGTCGAAGCGCCCCGCGAGGACCCGCGCGACACGGTCCTGCCGTCGAAGCCCGCCAAGCCCAAGCCGACGCCCACGGTGACCGTCACGGCCACCCCGTCGGGGCAACCCCCGGCCGACGGCGTCGACGACGGCAACGAGCAGTAGGAGATCCGGACCCATGCGCTTCAACCGAATCCTGCTCTCCACCACCCTGGTCGTCGTGGCCCTGGTCATCCAGGTCAGCGTCCTGGCCCGACTGCAACTGCCGGGCGCCGTCCCGGACTTGGTGCTGCTCACCGTGCTCGGCCTCGCCCTGGTCTACGGCCATGTGGGCGGCGCCCTCATCGGCTTCGGCGCCGGGCTGCTCTCCGATCTCGCGCCGCCCGCCGACCACGCCGCCGGACGGTACGCCCTGGTGCTCTGCGTCGTCGGCTATCTCGCGGGCCTGGCCAAGCCGGAGACCGGACGGCTCCGGTCCGCCAGCGGCCCGCTCGTCGTGGTCGTCGGCGCCGCCATCGGATCGACGCTGCTCTACGCGGGCGTGGGCGCCCTCGTCGGGGACACCGCCGCCCGCCATGTGGGCCTGGGCGGGCTGCTGTTCACGGCCGCCCTGTACGACCTGCTGCTCGCGCCGTTCACGGTGCCGCTGATCATCGCGCTCGCCCGGCGTGCCGAGAACGATCCGCTGGGGGAGAGCTCCTCCGGCACCAAGGCCACCGACGTCTCGGCCGGCTGGCTCTCCTCCGGGACGGGCCTGCGCATCGGCAACCAGCGCGGCGGCGGCCTGCGGATGAAGGCGGCCAAGGCCCGTGTCGCGCGCGCCGGACGGATCAAGGGGGTCAAGCGCCTGTGAGGGCACGGAACGTCAGGCCCGGCTTCAGCCTCAGGGGAGGGGAGAAGTGACCAACGCCCACCCGTCGCCCACCACCACCCTTTCAACGAATGGGCTGCGCCCATGACAAACATTCCTGAGACCGGACGGACCCCACGGGTCCAGATCCGCCTCATCGTCATCCAGATCCTCGTACTCTCCCTCCTCCTCACCCTCGGCGGCCGCCTCTGGTATCTCCAGATCCGCAACGGCGAGGAGTACGCGGAGGAAGCCTCCGGCAACCACGTCCAGCAGGTCGTCGATCCCGCCGTACGCGGCTCGATCCTCGACGCCCGGGGCGTCCCGATCGCCGACAACCAGACCCGTCTGGTCGTCTCCGCGTCCCGCACGGACCTGATGAAGATGGAGGACGACGGCAAGTCGGCCCTCACCAAGCTCGCCGGCGTTCTCGGCATGAGCCCCAAGGACGTCTTCGACAAGGTCCGCCTCTGCGACTCCAAGACGCCGCAGCCCTGCTGGAACGGCTCGCCCTACCAGCCGATCCCGATCACGGACGAGGCCTCGCCCAAGCAGGCCCTCCAGATCCGCGAGCGCGCCGAGGACTTCCCCGGCATCACCGCCGAGCCCACCGCCGTACGCCGCTACTCCGGGCCCGGCAAGTCCAACACCGCGCAGGTGCTCGGCTACCTCTCGCCCGTCACCGACGACGAGATCACCAAGGCCAAGGACACCGACTCGCCCTTCCTCCGCTCCGACCAGGTCGGCCGCTCCGGCCTGGAGCGGACCTACGACGCGCAGCTGCGCGGCAAGGCGGGCGTCACCCGCTACGAGGTCGACAACCTCGGCCGCGTCATCGGCAAGGCCAAGGCGGACCCGGCCGAGCCCGGCTCGAACGTCGTCACCAGCATCGACGCGCGCGTGCAGGCCCTGTCCGAGTACTGGCTCAACGACGCGATGAAGAAGGCCCGCCAGGAGTTCGACAAGAACACCAGCGAGAACTACAAGGCCGACGCGGGCGCCGTCGTCGTCATGGAGAACAAGACAGGACGCATCGTCTCCATGGCCTCCAACCCGGACTACGACCCGAACGCCTGGGTCGGCGGCATCTCCGGCAAGGACTACACGCAGCTCACCGGCAAGAAGTCCAACTACCCGCTCCTGAACCGCGCCATCCAGGGCCAGGCGGCCCCCGGCTCGATCTTCAAGGTCATCCCGACGACCGCCGCGGTCAACGCGGGCTACGACTTCAACGGGCGCTACCCCTGCCCCAGTTCGTACTCCATCGGCGGCCAGACCTTCAAGAACTTCGAGTCCCAGGGCCATGGCTCCATCACCCTCGGCCAGGCCCTCGAGGTCTCCTGCGACACCGTCTTCTACAAGCTCTCGCACGACCAGTGGTCCAAGGACGGCGGCAACAAGCCGAAGAAGGACGCCAAGGACTGGTTCTACAAGACGGCCCACCAGTTCGGCCTCGGGGAGGAGACCGGCGTCGACCTGCCCAACGAGGTCAGCGGCCGCGTCCCGGACCGCCAGTGGAAGAAGGACTACTGGAAGGCCAACAAGGACGGCTGGTGCAAGCAGGGCAAGAAGGACGGCGACTACGTCCAGAAGATCGCGTACGAGAACTGCCTCGAAGGCATGAAGATGCGCGCCGGTGACTCCGTCAACTACTCGATCGGCCAGGGCGACACCCTCGTCACCCCGATCCAGATGGCGACCATCTACTCCGCGATCGCCAACGGCGGCACCCTCTACGACCCCACCGTCGGCAAGGCGATCGTCAGCGCCGACGGCAAGCGGGTCGAGGAGATCGCGCCGAAGTCGCACGGCAAGCTGCCCATGAACGAGAAGACGCGCACCGACATAGACGGTGCCCTCGCCGACGTGGCGACCAAGGGAACGGCCGCCTGGCGGTTCGGCGGCTGGCCGCAGGACAAGATCCCGATGCACGCCAAGACGGGTACGGCGGAGGTCTACGGCAAGCAGACCACCTCGTGGTTCGCGACGTACACCAAGGACTACTCGATCGTGATGACGATCTCCCAGGGTGGTACGGGTTCCGGTGCGTCGGGACCCGCCGTCCGCAAGATCTACGACGGCATCTACGGCCTGGACGACAGCGGCAACCAGGACCTCAAGAAGGCCCTGCTGCCGCAGCCGCAGAAGAGCCTGCCGAAGATCGAGAAGGACGGCTCGATCGACCCCCCGAAGATCAAGCCGTACAAGCCGGAGGCCCCCAAGCCGCCGAAGGAAACAGAGGAACTGGCGGGCCCGCCCGCGACCGGGAGGCGTGACTAGTGGCCGGCAACAATGGCTTCTCCGTCTCCGGCTACGGGCCCGAGCGCTCCAGGACGTCGATGGCACGCCTGCTCGCCCGCGACTCGCTGGTGCGCAGGCTCGACTGGCCGATACTGCTCTCGGCACTCGCGCTCTCCGTCATCGGCGCCGCGCTCGTCTACTCGGCGACCCGCAACCGCACGGAGCTGGTCGGCGACGACCCCTACGCCTTCCTGCTCAAGCACCTCCTGAACATCGGCATCGGCCTCACCTTGATGGCGGGCACGATCTGGCTCGGCCACCGCACCCTGCGCACGGCCGTGCCGATCCTCTACGGCATCTCCGTCTTCCTCGTCCTGCTCGTCCTGACCCCGCTCGGCGCGACCATCAACGGCGCGCACGCGTGGATCGTGGTCGGCGGCGGCTTCTCGCTGCAGCCCTCCGAGTTCGTGAAGATCACGATCATCCTGGGCATGGCGATGCTGCTCGCGGCGCGCGTCGACGCGGGTGACCGGGTCCACCCCGACCACCGCACGGTCGTCCAGGCCCTCGGCCTGGCCGCCGTACCGATAATGATCGTGCTCCTCATGCCCGACCTCGGGTCGGTCATGGTGATGGCGATGATCGTGCTCGGCGTGCTGCTCGCCTCCGGCGCCTCCAACCGCTGGGTCTTCGGCCTCCTCGGCACGGGCGCGGCGGGCGCGGTCGCCGTCTGGCAGCTCGGCGTCCTGGACGACTACCAGATCGCCCGCTTCGCGGCCTTCGCCAACCCCGCGCTCGACCCGGCGGGCGTCGGCTACAACACCAACCAGGCGCGCATCGCGATCGGCTCCGGCGGCCTGACCGGCACCGGCCTCTTCAAGGGCTCGCAGACGACCGGCCAGTTCGTGCCCGAGCAGCAGACGGACTTCGTCTTCACCGTCGCGGGCGAGGAGCTCGGCTTCGCGGGCGCGGGCCTCATCCTGGTCCTGCTCGGCGTGCTGCTCTGGCGTGCCTGCCGCATCGCCCGCGAGACGACCGAGCTGTACGGCACGATCGTCGCGGCCGGGATCATCGCCTGGTTCGCCTTCCAGGCCTTCGAGAACATCGGGATGACGCTCGGCATCATGCCGGTGGCGGGTCTGCCCCTGCCCTTTGTCTCGTACGGAGGGTCATCGATGTTCGCGGTCTGGGTGGCCGTCGGGCTGCTGCAGTCGATCAAGGTGCAGCGGCCCTTGTCGGCGTAGCGCTGCCGTGGGGCTGCCCAGCGCCCGGGATCCCGTCTAGATTCGGTTCATGGGGCAGACGAAGCGGGAGATCGAGCGGAAGTACGACGTCGCGGCGCCGCACCCGGCGCTGCCCGACCTGACCGGCGTCGCCGGGATCGCGAACGTCGTCGACAAGGGGGTCGTCGACCTGGACGCCGTCTACTGGGACACGGCGGATCAGCTCCTGCTCGCCGACTCGATCACGCTGCGCCGCCGGACGGGCGGCGACGACGCGGGCTGGCACCTGAAACTGCCGGTGTCGCTCGCGGAGGGCGTACGGGACGAGGTCCGTGCACCCCTGTCCGACTCCGTTCCGCGCGCGCTGTCCGGTCTTGTACGCTCCCGGGTCCGCGAGGCCGAACTCGTCCCCGTAGTACGCCTGTTGTCAGCGCGGGACCTGCGCCATCTCGTCGACGACAAGGGCGCACTGCTCGCCGAGCTCAGCATCGACCGCGTACGGGCCGAGCGGCTCACCGAGGGCGGCGGCACCGCCGAGTGGGCCGAGATCGAGGTCGAGCTGGCGGACGACGCGGACCCCACGCTGCTCGACAAGGTCGAGAAGAAGCTGCGCAAGGCAGGGGTGGAGCGGTCGACGTCGACGTCGAAGCTGGGCAAGGCGGTCGCGGCGACGGCGCCGAAGGGACGTAAGGCCAAGAAGTCCGGGAAGAAGGGCGAGGCCTTCGCGGGCGTCGACGTCCCCGAAACCGCCGGCGACCACGTCCTCGCCTACCTCCGCGCCCAGCGCGACGCCCTCATCTCCCTCGACCCCGCCGTGCGCCGCGACCTGCCGGACTCCGTGCACCAGATGCGGGTCGCCACGCGCCGCATGCGCAGCGCCTTCCGCACGTACGGAAAGATCGTCGAACGCACCGTCACCGACCCGATCGGCGACGAGCTGAAGTGGCTCGCGGGCGAGCTCGGCGTCGACCGCGACCAGGAGGTCCTGACCGAGCGGCTCACGGCCCGCATCTCCGCGCTGCCCAGGACGCTCCTCCTGGGCCCGGTACGCGGCCGCCTGCGCATCTGGACCGCCGCCCGCCGCAGCGGCTCGCGGCGCAGGACCGTCGCCGTGCTCGACGGGAAGCGGTACCTGGCGCTCCTGGAGTCCGTCGACGCGCTGCTCGCCGACCCCCCGCTGCGCAAGGCCGCCGCCGCACCCCCGGCCGACGCCCTCCCCAAGGCGGTCCTGAAGGACTACGACCGTCTCGCGGCCCGCATCGAGCACGCCCTCGCGCTGCCGCCCGGCGGGGAGCGCGACCTGGCGATGCACGAGGCCCGCAAGGCCGCCAAGCGCGCCCGGTACGCGGGCGAGGCGGCGACGCCCGCGCTCGGCAGGCCCGCCAAGCGGTTCGCCCGGCGCGCGAAGGACGTACAGAGCGTGCTCGGCGACCACCAGGACAGCGTGGTGGCCCGCGAGGCGCTGCGGAACCTGGCGATCCAGGCCCACGCGGCGGGCGAGACCGCGTTCACGTGGGGGCTCCTGTACGGCCAGGAGGAGGCCACCGCCGCCGAACGCGAGCGGGAGCTGCCGGAGGTGTGGGCCCGGGCCTCGCGGCCGAAACTTGGGCGGCGCTGAGCGGCTGAGCGCCGCGGGGTGACCGCATGGGAGGCTGATCGTTTTATCGGCGTACGGCTGCTCCGCCGACGCGGAGGTGTTCCGGACCGGGACGCGTGCGATGTGCGCTGGGCCCTGTGTTCCCCGCCGCTGCGGGGGGTTTTCCCGCCGTGCGAGGGGCGGCTCTCAACCGGGTTACGCTTGTGAGTCGCCCCCCTGCCAGCTCACGAAAGTCGCGAGATGCCTGTCGAGTCGGTCTTCCCACAGCTCGAAGCTCTGCTCCCGCATGTGCAGAAGCCCATCCAGTACGTCGGCGGTGAGCTCAACTCCACTGTCAAGCCGTGGGACAGCTGCGACGTCCGCTGGGCGCTCATGTACCCCGACGCGTACGAGGTCGGGCTGCCCAATCAGGGCGTCATGATCCTCTACGAGGTACTGAACGAGCGCGAGGGTGTCCTCGCCGAGCGCACGTACAGCGTGTGGCCGGACCTCGAGGAGCTGATGCGGGAGCACAAGGTCCCGCAGTTCACCGTGGACAGCCACCGTCCCGTCGGCGCCTTCGACGTCTTCGGGCTCAGCTTCTCCACCGAGCTCGGTTACACGAACATGCTCACGGCCCTGGACCTGGCGGGCATCCCGCTGGAGGCCAAGGACCGCACCATCGACGACCCGATCGTCCTGGCCGGCGGCCACGCGGCCTTCAACCCCGAGCCGATCGCCCAGTTCATCGACTGCGCGGTCATCGGCGACGGCGAGCAGGCCGTGCTCGACATGACGGCGATCATCCGCGAGTGGAAGGCCGAGGGCCGCCCCGGCGGCCGCGAGGAAGTCCTCTTCCGCCTTGCGCGCACCGGTTCGGTGTACGTCCCCGGGTTCTACGACGTCGAGTACCTCCCGGACGGGCGGATCGGCCGCGTCGTACCGAACAAGTCGGGCGTCCCGTGGCGCGTGTCCAAGCACACGGTCATGGACCTGGACGAGTGGCCCTACCCCAAGCAGCCTCTCGTGCCGCTCGCGGAGACCGTCCACGAGCGCATGTCCGTCGAGATCTTCCGCGGCTGCACCCGCGGCTGCCGCTTCTGCCAGGCCGGCATGATCACGCGCCCCGTGCGGGAGCGAAGCATCACCGGCATCGGCGACATGGTGGAGAAGGGCCTGAAGGCGACCGGCTTCGAAGAGGTCGGGCTGCTCTCCCTCTCCTCCGCGGATCACACCGAGATCGCCGACGTCGCCAAGGGCCTCGCGGACCGGTACGAGGAGGACAAGATCGGCCTGTCCCTCCCCTCGACCCGCGTCGACGCGTTCAACATCGACCTGGCGAACGAGCTGACGAGGAACGGCCGCCGCTCCGGCCTGACGTTCGCCCCCGAGGGCGGCTCCGAGCGCATCCGCAAGGTCATCAACAAGATGGTCTCCGAGGACGACCTCATCCGGACCGTCTCCACGGCGTACGGCAACGGCTGGCGTCAGGTGAAGCTGTACTTCATGTGCGGCCTGCCCACCGAGACCGACGACGACGTGCTGCAGATCGCCGACATGGCGACCCGCGTCATCGCCGAGGGCCGCAAGGTCTCCGGCCAGAACGACATCCGCTGCACGGTCTCCATCGGCGGTTTCGTGCCCAAGCCGCACACGCCCTTCCAGTGGGCCCCGCAGCTGTCGGCCGAGGAGACGGACGCCCGGCTCACCAAGCTGCGCGACAAGATCCGCGGCGACAAGAAGTACGGCCGCTCGATCGGCTTCCGCTACCACGACGGCAAGCCCGGCATCGTCGAGGGCCTGCTCTCGCGCGGTGACCGCCGCATCGGCTCCGTCATCCGCGCCGTGTACGAGGACGGCGGCCGCTTCGACGGCTGGCGCGAGCACTTCAGCTACGACCGCTGGATGGCCTGCGCCGAGAAGACGCTGCCCGACTTCGGCGTGGACGTCGACTGGTACACGACGCGTGAGCGCACGTACGAGGAAGTCCTGCCCTGGGACCACCTGGACTCCGGTCTCGACAAGGACTGGCTCTGGGACGACTGGCAGGACTCGCTCGACGAGACCGAGGTCGAGGACTGCCGCTGGACCCCGTGCTTCGACTGCGGCGTATGCCCGCAGATGCAGACCGAGATCCAGATCGGCCCGACCGGCAAGAAGCTGCTGCCGCTGACGGTGGCCACGCCCAAGACCAGCGAAAACATCGGCTGACGAGAGCGACGCGTCGGGGCGGCTCGCTGAGGCTGAGGGGCCGCACCGACGCGCGGGAGCCCGGCGGGCGGCTTCGGCCTTTGGGATCGCTGGGCTTGGTGTGCCCCCATACGGTGGCGTGACTGGTCGTCAGACGGCCGCCGTACGGGGGTCGCACCCGGGTAGGTGGGTAGGCCCGGGTGATGCGCAGAAGGGGCGACCGCACCGGCATTGCCCTCACGGCAAGGGCGGGGGATCTCACCGTGGCGGTCTTGGGGACCTACTGCCCGGGATTTGCTACTCGCTGACGCTGTATCGCCCAGCCTTCGTCATCACGGTACAGCCCGTGCTCCGTGCCGGTGGTCGCCGTCGGCTTTCCCCAATTGTTCCCGCCGAACTGCTCGACGGCGAACTTGACCCCCTTCCCCAGAAACCCGCCGGTGTTGCTGCCCAGCTGCCCGTCGATAGCTTCCTTGTTCCACTGGGAATTGGGATGGTTCGGTCCCTCGGTGTAGCCGAAGTCATGCTGGAGAGCCGCGCTGGTCAGCCGCTGCGGGCCAAACCTGTCGGGATACATGGTCGTGCCGTTCTCGCTGGAGAACGTCCTCTGCAGGGGAAGCCACTCGTTCCCCTTCTGGCTGAGGACATGATTCCGCAGCTGCATGAACTGATCATTGGGCAGCGACTGGATATGGTCGTACAACCCGTGTGAAATCTTCGCGCCAGGGTTCTCCTGGGTCGGGACGCCGGGCCCGGGTGTGTAGGCGCCCTCATCGGCCCAGTTCCCCGCCTTGTTCCACAAGGAACTGGCCGTATCCCACACCTTGCTGTCCCGGAACCAATCGAGGTTGCGCCCCTCTCGCCTTCCGTCGGTGGCTCCGCTGGATGGGGCTGAGGTCTGCTGTCCAGCCCCCGGCGGGACTGTGGGCTGGAGGGGGCGTGCGCCTGCGGGCAGCGTCTGGTTCCGCTGTCCCGCGCCCGGCGCGGCGATGCCCGGCATGCGCGCCGATTGGCCCTGCCCGCCCGGTATGCCTGTCGGCATGCCCGGGATGCGTGCTGATTGGCTCGGTCCGCCTGGCATGGTGGTCGGTTCGCCCGGCGTGCTCGGTGTGCCCGCGGACTGCCCCGGCGTGCTCGGTGTGCCCGCGGACTGCCCCGGCGTGCCCGGTGTGCCCGCGGACTGCCCCGGCGTGCCCGGTGTGCCTGCGGACTGCCCCGGTGTGCCCGGTGTGCCTGCGGACTGCCCCGGCGTGCCCGGTGTGCCCGAGGACTGCCCCGGCATGCCTGCCGATTGGCCCTGCCCGCCCGGCATGCCTGTCGGCATGCCCGGGATGCGTGCTGATTGGCTCGGTCCGCCTGGCATGGTGGTCGGTTCGCCCGGCGTGCTCGGTGTGCCCGCGGGCCCCGGTGTGCCTGCCGGCATCCCCGGTATGCCCGCGGACTGCCCCGGTCCGCCTGGCATGCGTGCCGACTGGCCTGGTCCGCCCGGTCCACCTGGCATTCCCGGGGTGCGCGGCGTGCCTGTGGGCTGACCCGGGGTGCCTGCCGACTGGCCCGGTCCGCCCGGGATGCCCGCCGATTGGCCCGGCCCGCCCGGCGTGTCCGCCGACTCGCCCGGCGTGGTCTGCGGTGTCTGCTTCTCGGCCTCCGGTGTGGCTGTGGGCTTTTCGGCGTCGGGTGTGGCTGGTGTGGGCTTTTCGGTGTCGGGTGCGGTCTGCTGGTTCCGCTGGGGCAGGTCGTTCAGGTCGAGGAATCGTGGGGTTCCGCCACGGGGTGTGGACGGTGTCTGCTTCTCGGCCTCCGGTGTGGCTGTGGACTTCTCGGCCTCCGGTGTGGCTGGTGTGGGCTTTTCGGCGTCGGGTGCGGCCGGTGTCTGCTTCTCGGCGTCCGGCGCGGCCGGTGCCTGCTGCTGCGTTTCCGGAGCTTGCTGCTCTGTCTCCGGTGCCTGCTGCTGCGTCTCCGGAGCTTGCTGCTCTGTCTCCGGTGCCTGCTGCGCCATCTCCGGTGCCTGCTGCGCCATCTCCGGAGCTTGCTGCTCCATCTCCGGAGCCTGGTCAGGCATGCTGACCTGCGGCTCCTCGGCGCCGGACATGTCCATCTCGTCGGCACTGGCCGCGCCGACGGCGACGCCCATGGCCGCGATGCTGAGCCCCGCGGTTGTGAGCCCCTTGGCGACCGGTCTTGGCAGTCCGGACGACTTCTTGCGATGCTTGCCCATGACGGTGTCTCCCATGCACTTTCGTGTGGTGAAGGGGCTCAACGCTCATTTCGAGTCCAGCCGAAATGGGCAGCCGGAAAGCCCTGCGCATGCAGGGCCGCTGCGTAAACCCCATTTGTCGCGCGGCAAAGCGGCTTCTCGCTTGCCGAATTGCGTGAGCGATCCTTGCCCGGTCGATCGGGGCCCGTCCTCCACCCGCCGGAGGATCACGCGCGGTCTTTTGTCCCGCCGCGCGTGGCCGTTTCTGGAATCGCCAACCGCTGATGCCGCGACCGCGCATGGCGTCGGAGGCGCCGCGAACACGACCTGCGAGCTTGCCCTTCAAGGCATCGCAAGATCCCCTGACCCGGCCGACGCCGCCCGCATGAGGTGCTGTCTCCGTGCTGTCGGGCTCAACGGAGGTCATTCCTCAAGACGACGCCAGGGACCATCGTTCGTCTGAAGACCCGGTCCAGTACGCGGCCGCACCGCGTGCTCGCTTCTGCGCTGGTGCGAGATCACGCTCGGGCTGATGAGCCTCAGAGCGGCAGTGGCTGCGTTCGCGACGGATATCTGCACAGGCCCGGTGACCGTGTCTCCGTCGGATGGAAGCGCCAGGTCTGCTTCTGCCTGCTCAGCCTCGACTGCGTAGGCCTTCTGGGCGGTCGTCGTCCGCGTTCCAGTACATTTGCCCGTGTCAGAGAACGTAGCGTTCGGATTGGGCTGTTCTTCCATGTGCCCGCAGATGCAGACCGAGATGCAGATCGAGATGCAGATCGAGATGCAGACCGAGATCCAGATCGGCCCGACCGGCAAGAAGCCGCTTCCGCTGACGGTCGTGAAGTAGATGAGGCAGCCGGGGCCGGTGGCCGGAGCGGGGCCTCGACTCGTCCCGCCCACCGGCCTCGTGCGTCTCTCCTTCGTCGCCGCGATGGAGGAGTTCCGCGCCGAGGGGCGCGGCGGCCCGGACGACGACACGACGCTCGGCCGGACCCTGCGCGACTACGGCGACAAGTGGCACGACCCGGTGGTCTTCGAGCGCTACGTCAGCGAAGTCCACGCCGCCGCCCGCCCAGTCGAGCCGCTCTCCGTCCCCGTGACGACCCTCTGGTACGCGGACGGTGCCGACTACTTCGGCCGCCTCACCATCCGGCACAACGTCGGCACGCGCTTCCTGCGCGAGTACGGCGGCCACATCGGCTACGACGTACGCCCCACCGCCCGTCGCCGCGGCCACGCCACGGCGATGCTGATCGACTGCCTGCCGTACGCCCGTGAACTGGGCCTGGAATCAGTCCTGGTGACCTGCGACACCGACAACACCGGTTCGCGCAAGGTGATCGAGGCCGCGGGCGGCGTCTTCGAGGACCAGCGGGGCGGCAAGCTCCGCTACTGGATCCGGACCGGCCGCGAGTCGAACCAGCATCCGAACTGACGCGTCTAGGACGGCATGGACCTGGAAAAGCGGACTCCGCCGCCAGAGCGTGAGCCGGAACTGCCGACGGCGCCCGCGCCGGACTCGAGGCAGGCCGAGGGCTGCCTCGCGGTCGCGATCCGCGTTCCCGTGCGGATCGTCGTCCTGGTGCTCGTCGTCCCGGTGCGCCTCCTGTGGGACGCGCTCGCCGCCTGCGGACGCTTCGTGTACCTCAGAGGGCTGCGGCCCGTGGGGCGCGCCTTCGCCTGGCTGGGGCGGACACTGATCGTGACGCCGCTCGACTGGCTGAACGAGTACGTCTTCACGCCGGTCGCGCGCGGCATCGGCATCGCCACGGTGTGGCTGTTCAAGGCGCTGTTCGTGTGGCCGTGGGTGGGTCTCTGGCGGTATGTGGTGGTGCCGGTGGGGCGGGGTCTTGCCTGGCTGGGGCGGATGCTCGTCGTCGTACCCGCCGTGTGGTTGTACGCGTCCGTCCTCACCCCGCTCGGGCACGCCATCGCCTGGTGTGTGCGGGGCATCGGAGCCGCGCTCGTGTGGCTGGGGCGGATGCTCGTCGTCGTACCCGCCATGTGGTTGTACGCGTCCGTCCTCACCCCGATCGGGCACGCCATCGCCTGGCTCGCACGGGCGATCGGTGCCGGGCTCGCGGCGACGGGGCGCGGCATCGGCGTCGGCGCGGTGTGGCTGTTCAAGGCGCTGTTCGTGTGGCCGTGGGTGGGTCTTTGGCGGTATGTGGTGGTGCCGGTGGGGCGGGGTCTTGCC
>NZ_SRIC01000090.1 GCF_004684775.1 Streptomyces sp. MZ04 | reverse complement strand
CCACCGCCGCGCGAAGAGGAAGAGCAGCACCACCGGCGCGAGCAGCGGCTTCACGGCGACGGCCGCCCCGATCACCAGGCCCGCCGCCACCCACCGCCCCCGGCACACAAACAGCAGGGCCAGCGGCAGCGCGGCCGCCGACGCCACCGTCCAGTTGCCCAGCTCGACGAGGTGCCCGAACGGCGCGAACCCCACGGCGAGCGCGAGAAGCCCGAGCGCCGCGAACCGGCTGCGCCACGGCACCCCGTGGATCCGCAGCGCGCACGCCCACCCGGCGACGAGCGCGGCCGTGACCCCGGCCGGCACCAGGAACCGGACGACGGGCTGCGGGAGGAGCGCCTGCGGGAGAGCCGCGAGCACGGCCCCCGGCAGATACAGAAAGTGCCGGTCGGCGTAGGGCGAGCGCCCGTCAAGCCAGGCCTCGGCGGCCCGCACCACGATCGCGTTGTCCATCCCGCCGTCGGGGCCGCGCAGCCCCACCCGGACGACCGCGGCGAGCAGCACCGCCCCGAGCGCCGCCCAGGCGTGCCAGGTCGCAGGCCGCGACAACCACCCACCAAGAGCCCCGCCAAGAGCCCCGCCGTGAGCCCCAACATGAGCCCCACTAAGAGCCCCTTTGCCCATATTCATACGGATCAGGCTAGGCCGGAGACCTCCCCCGGCCCCGGCTCAACATCCCCAACTCCCCGTCTAAGATGCGGCGCATGAGCTTTGGGCAAGGGGGACCTCAGTGGGGTCCGGGCGATGGACAGACCCCTGACTGGGCGGCGCTCGCCGAGGCGTCCGAGTCGCGCACCCGGCGCCGCAAGTGGCTGATGATCGGCGGCGGCGCGCTCGCCACGGTCGCGGTCGCCGCCGTCGTGGCCGTCGCGGTCGTCTCCGCCAACAGCGACAACTCCTCCGCGTCGAACAAACCGGCCAGCGAGCTGCCGACGACCGCGGACATCCCCGGCGCGAGCACGAACCCCGGCCCGTCCTTCGACGAGACGACACCGCCGCCCCCGCCGGACCCCAAGGAGTTCATCTCCAGCGCCAAGAAGGACAAGGCGCCGCTCAGCGCCGACACCCTCTTCCCCGGCAAGACGCTGACCTCGGGCGACAGCGTCTACAAGAAGGGCGCCACCAGCGGCACGAAGAAGTGCGCGAGCGTCACCCAGGCCGCCCTGGGCGCGCTCCTCACCAAGCACGACTGCAAGACGCTCTACCGCGCCAGTTATGTGAAGGGCAACATCGCGGTGACGGTCGGCGTGGCCGTCTTCGACACCGCGGCCCAGGCCGAGAAGGTCAACAAGCAGGCGGAGAACGGCCTCGTCGTCTCACTCCCCGGCAAGGGCGTGCCGAGCTTCTGCCGTACGGCGGTCTGCCGCGGCACGTACAACGCGTACGGCCGCTATGCCTACTTCACGACCACCGGCTTCACCAGCGACAAGGACGTCACGAAGCAGGACCGCAAGGTCTACGGCGTCGGCGACGACCTGGCCCGCTTCACCTTCCAGCAGATCAACCGGCGGGGCGAGGCGCAGGCATCGGCCGCGGCCAACGCCCCGCAGTAGTCGGGCGGCAGACGCTCAGCAGCACCCGGCGCCGGGCAACGTCCGCTTGTTGCGCGCTTCCTTGCTGCGCGCGGCGAGCAACTCGTCGGCGGGATAACCGACTTCCTCGAGGGTCAGCCCGTGCGGCCGCACGACATGCACGGCGGAGTCCCGAACGCCGGCGGCGAGCACCTTCCCGGGCCACTCCGCGGGCCGGTGCCCGTCCCCCACGAACAACATCGCGCCGACCAACGACCGCACCATGTTGTGGCAGAAGGCGTCGGCCCGCACGGTCGCCTCGAGGATCCCGTCGTCGCGCCGCTCCCACCGCAGCTCCTGCAGCGTACGAATGGTCGTGGCGCCCTCGCGCCGCTTGCAGTAGGCGGCGAAGTCGTGCTCGCCGATGAGCCGCTCGGCGGCGGCGTTCATGGCGTCGAGGTCCAACTCCCAGTCGTGCCACAGCACATGACTGCGCAACAGCGGGTCGACACCACCGGGATGATCGGTCACGCGGTAGGCGTAGCGCCGCCACACGGCCGAGAACCGCGCGTTGAACCCGGCGGGAGCCTCGGCCACCTTCCAGACCCGCACATCGTGCGAAAGCCGCCCCGCGAGCCTGCGCAGCAGCTTGTCACCATGCTCGGCCCAGACGCCCTCCGGCAGATCGACATGGGCGACCTGCCCCCGTGCGTGCACGCCACTGTCGGTCCGCCCGGCGACGGTCAGCTCGTACGTCTCCTGCGACCGCGTCACGGTCCGCAGCGCGCTCTCGATCTCCCCCTGGACGGTCCGCTGCCCCTGCCGCTGCTTGGCCCAGCCGGAGAAGTCCTTCCCGTCGTAGGAAAGATCAAGGCGCACCCGCACGAACCCGGGCTCTACTTCGTCACTCACACCAACATCCTCTCAGCACCACGAACAGCACCACGTACACGCGAAAGCGGGCCCGCCCCGAAGGGCGGACCCGCTCACAGCAAGGCAGAGCCTCAGGCGTCCTTGGACTCCTCGGCCGGGGCCTCGGCGGCCTCAACCGGCGCGTCCTCGACGGGCGCGTCCTTCTTGAGGGCGTCTTCCTTGACGGCACGCTTGGTGGCCGCCTCGGCCTCACCGGTGGCAGCCTGCGCCACGGTCAGGGCCTCGACCAGCTCGATGATCGCCATGGGCGCGTTGTCGCCACGACGGTTACCGATCTTGGTGATACGGGTGTAGCCACCGGGGCGGTTCTCGTAGCGCGGGCCGATCTCCGTGAAGAGCGTGTGCACGATGCTCTTGTCGGTGATGACGGACAGCACCTGGCGGCGGTTGTGAAGGTCACCCTTCTTCGCCTTGGTGACCAGACGCTCCGCGTAGGGACGCAGACGACGGGCCTTCGCCTCGGTGGTGGTGATGCGGCCGTAC
Source organism: Streptomyces sp. MZ04 (assembly GCF_004684775.1). Classification (GTDB taxonomy): domain Bacteria; phylum Actinomycetota; class Actinomycetes; order Streptomycetales; family Streptomycetaceae; genus Streptomyces. The sequence continues at coordinate 24,980 of NZ_SRIC01000090.1, read as the reverse complement.
TCGAAGAGCTGCTTGGCGAGGTTCGCCAGCAGAAGCTTCTCGTGCGCGGCGCCGCCGCCCAGACGGGCACCCTTGGTGGGCTTCGGCATGGTGTTTCTCCTAGTGATCTGCCCCGGCCGTATCAGGTACCGGGGTCAGTGGACCGCGCCCCGTAAGGGGCGCGGGGAACTGCGCGACCAGCCACAACGGCCCCGCAGCCAAAATCCGTCCTAAGCGCGGAGCGCCTAGTACTGCTCGGTCTCGACGAAGCCGGCATCAGCATCGTCATCCGCGCCGAAGGCATCCGCGGCAGCGGTCGGGTCGAAGCCGGGAGGCGAGTCCTTCAGCGCGAGGCCCATGCCGTTCAGCTTCATCTTGACCTCGTCGATCGACTTCGCACCGAAGTTGCGAATGTCGAGCAGGTCCGCCTCGGAGCGGGCGACAAGCTCGCCCACCGAGTGGATGCCCTCGCGCTTGAGGCAGTTGTACGACCGAACGGTGAGCTCGAGCTCCTCGATCGGCAGCGCCAGATCGGCGGCCAGGGCGGCGTCCGTCGGGGACGGACCCATGTCGATGCCCTCGGCGTCGATGTTCAGCTCACGGGCAAGCCCGAAGAGCTCAACGAGCGTCTTACCAGCCGAAGCCATGGCGTCACGCGGACGCATGGCCTGCTTGGTCTCGACGTCGACGATCAGCTTGTCGAAGTCGGTGCGCTGCTCGACACGCGTGGCCTCGACCTTGTACGTGACCTTCAGAACCGGCGAGTAGATGGAGTCGACCGGAATACGACCGATCTCCTGGCCCACCTGCTTGTTCTGGACGGCGGAGACGTAGCCGCGACCGCGCTCGACGGTCAGCTCCATCTCCAGCTTGCCCTTGCCGTTGAGCGTGGCGAGGACGAGGTCGGGGTTGTGCACCTCGACACCGGCCGGCGGCGCGATGTCAGCGGCGGTGACGAGACCCGGACCCTGCTTGCGCAGGTACATCACGACGGGCTCATCGTGCTCGCTGGAAACCACCAGCTGCTTGATGTTGAGGATGAGGTCGGTGACGTCTTCCTTGACGCCCGGCACGGTGGTGAACTCGTGCAGGACACCGTCGATACGGATGGACGTGACCGCCGCACCCGGGATCGAGGAGAGAAGGGTCCGACGCAGGGAGTTGCCGAGGGTGTAACCGAAGCCCGGCTCCAGCGGCTCGATCACGAACCGGGAGCGGAATTCGTCGACGACCTCTTCGGTCAACGAGGGACGCTGAGCAATCAGCATGTTGCGATCCTTCAGTCAGGGGCACCCACTATTTGATGCCCTGATTCGTTACAAGGGTACGGGCGATACGACTCCGGAGAGCCGTACCGCCCGAATCCTCAAGACAAGCGACGTATGAACGTCAGACGCGACGGCGCTTGGGCGGACGGCAGCCGTTGTGCGGCGTGGGCGTCACGTCCTGGATCGAGCCGACCTCAAGACCGGTCGCCTGAAGCGAACGGATGGCGGTCTCGCGACCCGAACCCGGGCCCTTCACGAAGACGTCGACCTTGCGCATGCCGTGCTCCTGCGCGCGACGGGCAGCCGACTCGGCGGCCATCTGCGCGGCGAACGGAGTCGACTTGCGCGAGCCCTTGAAGCCGACGTGGCCGGCGGAGGCCCAGGAGATCACGTTGCCGGTCGGGTCCGTGATGGACACGATCGTGTTGTTGAACGTGCTCTTGATGTGGGCGTGCCCGTGAGCGACGTTCTTCTTTTCCTTGCGGCGCACCTTCTTGGCAGCGCCCTGACGACCCTTGGGGGGCATCTATAACTCCTACGCGAGGTGGTCGGTCCTGCAGCGACAGCTGTCGATCGACCGCTGAGGACTACTTCTTGCCCGGCTTCTTCTTACCGGCGATGGCGCGACGCGGGCCCTTACGGGTGCGGGCGTTGGTGCTGGTGCGCTGACCGCGGACGGGCAGGCCACGACGGTGACGCAGACCCTGGTAGCAGCCGATCTCGACCTTGCGGCGGATGTCGGCCTGGATCTCGCGGCGGAGGTCACCCTCCGTCTGGATGTTGGCGTCCACGTACTCGCGGATCTTGATCAGGTCCTCTTCGGACAGATCGCGAACACGGGTGTTGCGGTCCACACCGGTGGCGTCCAGCGTCTGCTGGGACAGCGTGCGGCCAATGCCGAACACGTACGTGAGGGCAACCTCGACGCGCTTTTCGCGCGGGAGGTCAACACCTTCAAGGCGTGCCATTCAAGGCTCCTGTTGATTTTCGGAGGTCTTCAGCAGGACCGTTCCCAGGTGCCGTATGAGGTACATCCTGGGTCCCCGGCCTCCGACCGGGGGTGTCGCCCTCCATTACCGATGGATCTGAAGAGGGACGGGTCCTGCACATGTGCTCAATTGCGTCGCGCGAAAATCTGCGAACTGCAGTCGTACGTCAGCCCTGGCGCTGCTTGTGGCGCGGGTTGTCGCAGATAACCATGACCCGGCCGTGACGGCGGATCACCCTGCACTTGTCGCAGATCTTCTTGACGCTCGGCTTGACCTTCATTGGGTGAGGTTCTCCGGGTCAGTGCCATCACCCCACGTGAATGGGGCTCGGGCAAGATCTACTTGTACCGGTAGACGATCCGGCCACGCGTCAGGTCGTACGGAGACAACTCCACCACGACCCGGTCGTCAGGGAGGATACGGATGTAGTGCATGCGCATCTTGCCGCTGATGTGTGCCAGGACCTGGTGGCCGTTCTGGAGCTCCACCTTGAACATGGCGTTCGGAAGAGACTCGACGACAGTGCCTTCGATCTCGATGGCACCTTGCTTCTTGGCCACGCTTCGCCCTTCGAATCGACTACCTTGATCGACTTCACGCACCGCATGCAGACACACGGATGCACGAGAGCCGACGCGTCAGTCTACGTCAGGCCACCCGGAAAGACGAATCGAGAAAGAATGCCCCATCAGGAAGATCCTTAAGCAACCCGGGGGCCCACAGCGACTCAGCCCAGCGGATCCGGCGCCGCAACAATCCCGTACTCCGCCAGCTTCGCCTTGCCGCAGTCGGGAGCCGTCAGCACCAGCGGACCCTCCTCCGTCACCGCGACCGAGTGCTCCCAGTGCGAGGACCACGTCCCGTCGGTCGTGATGACCGTCCAGTCGTCCTCCAGGACCTCCGTGCGGGGTGTGCCGAGGGACACCATCGGCTCGATGGCCAGGCAGAAGCCGGGGACCAGCTTCGGGCCCTTGCCGCGCCGGCGCTCGACGTAGTTCAGGAGGTGGGGGTCCATGTGCATCTCGGTGCCGATGCCGTGGCCGCCGTAGTCCTCGATGATCCCGTACTTGCCGCCGCCCGGCTTCGGCTGGCGGCGGATGTACGTCTCGATGGCACGCGAGATGTCCACGAGCCGGTTGCCCTGCTTCATGGCGGCGAGCCCGGCCCACATCGACTCCTCGGTCACCCGGGAGAGCTCGACCAGCTCCGGAGCGTGCCCCGTGCCCACGAACGCGGTGTACGCCGCGTCCCCGTGCCAGCCGTCGATGATCGCGCCGGCGTCGATGGAGATGATGTCGCCGTCCTTCAGGACGGTCTTCTCGTCGGGGATGCCGTGTACGACGACCTCGTTGACCGAGGTACAGATCGTCGCGGGAAAGCCGCCGTACCCGAGGAAGTTGGACTTCGCGCCGTGCTCGTCGATCACCTTGCGGGCGACCTCGTCCAGGTCCTTGGTCGTCGCGCCGGGCACCGCGGCCTCGCGCGTCGCGGCGTGGATGGCGGCGACGACAAGGCCCGCCTCACGCATCTTCGCGATCTGCTCGGGGGTCTTGATCTGCACCATGAAGGGGCCTGAGCCTTTCTGAACCTATGACTGACGGGGCTGCTGCACCAACGATACGGCGGGGGCGGACCCTCCCGCGCCCCGCCCACGACAGGGCCGCGGCACCCCCAGGGGGGTGCCGCGGCCCGAGTCACATCCGGTTACGCGTTACGCGTCCTCGCCAGACAGCGCGTCCATCGCGCGCTTGGTGACCTCGTCCACCTTGCCGAGCGCCGAGATCGTGACGACCAGGCCCTGGGTCTTGTAGTGGTCGATGATCGGCTCGGTCTCGCGGTGGTAGACGTCGAGCCGCTTGCGCACGGTCTCTTCCTTGTCGTCACCGCGCTGGTAGAGCTCGCCGCCGCAGACGTCGCAGACGCCCTCGGTCTTCGGCTTGCTGTACGTCACGTGGAAGACGTGGCTCGAATCGTTCCGGCAGATGCGGCGGCCGGCGATGCGCTTGACCACCTCGTCCTCGGGGACCTCGAGATCGAGCACCGCGTCGAGCTGCTGGCCGTCCGCCTTGAGCGACGCGTCAAGGGCCTCGGCCTGCGACACGTTCCGCGGGAAGCCGTCGAGCAGGAAGCCGCCCTCGGCGTCCGGCTGCGCCATGCGGTCCTTGGCCATGCCGATGGTCACCTCGTCGGGGACGAGGTTGCCGGCGTCCATGAACGCCTTCGCCTGCTTGCCCAGCTCCGTGCCCTGGCTGATGTTGGCGCGGAACAGGTCGCCCGTGGAGATGTGCGGGATCGACAGGTTCTTGGCAAGGAACGCGGCCTGCGTTCCCTTGCCAGCACCAGGAGGCCCGACGAGGACGATACGCATCAGCGGAGGAACCCTTCGTAATTGCGCTGCTGGAGCTGGCTCTCGATCTGCTTCACGGTTTCCAGACCCACACCCACGATGATCAGGATGCTTGTCCCGCCGAACGGGAAGTTCTGGTTCGCGCCGAAGCCCACCAACGCCATCGTCGGTACAAGAGCGATCAGGCCCAGATACAGCGAGCCCGGCCAGGTGATCCGGTTGAGTACGTAACTCAGATACTCAGCGGTCGGACGGCCAGCCCGGATGCCCGGGATGAAGCCACCATACTTCTTCATGTTGTCCGCGACTTCCTCGGGGTTGAACGAGATAGCCACGTAGAAGAAGGCGAAGAACACGATCAGCAAGAAGTACGTCGTGATGTAGATCGGGTGGTCACCCTTGGTCAGGTTGGCCTCGATCCACTGCTTCCACCCCGAGTTGCCCCCCGCGAACTGCGCGACGAGAGCCGGAATGTAGAGCAGCGAAGAGGCAAAGATCACAGGGATGATTCCGGCCTGATTGACCTTCAGCGGAATGTAGGTCGACGTACCGCCGTAGGACCGGCGGCCGATCATGCGCTTCGCGTACTGGACGGGAATGCGTCGCTGCGCCTGCTCGACGAAGACCACCAGGCCGACCATGACAAGACCGACCGCGATGACCGTGCCGAACTCGATCCAGCCGCCGGCCAGCGAGCCCTGCTGCTTGATGGCCCACAGGGCGCTCGGGAAGGTCGCGGCGATCGAGATGAACATCAGGATCGACATGCCGTTGCCGATGCCGCGGTCGGTGATGAGCTCACCGAGCCACATCACACAGGCCGTACCGGCGGTCATCGTGACGACCATGGTGACGGTGACGAAGATCGACTGGTCCGGAACGATCTCGCTGGCGACGGGGCACCCGGAGAACAGGGCGCCGGTGCGGGCGGTGGCCACCAGGCCGGTGCCCTGCAGGATCGCGAGCGCCACGGTCAGATAACGCGTGTACTGCGTGATCTTGGCCGTGCCCGCCTGGCCCTCCTTCTTGAGGGCCTCGAGCCGCGGGATCACCACGGTGAGGAGCTGAAGAATGATGCTCGCCGTGATGTACGGCATGATGCCGAGCGCGAAGATCGTGATCTGCAGCAGGGCACCGCCGCTCATCATGTTGACGAGACCGAACAACCCCTGATTGGTGTTCGCGACGTCCATGCAGGTCTGGACGTTCTTGTAACTGACACCAGGAATCGGTACATGCGTACCGATCCGGTAGATCACGATGATGCCCAGCGTGAAGAGCAGCTTCTTGCGCAGGTCGGGCGTCTTGAACGCCCGGGCGAACGCGGTGAGCACGGTGCCTCCTGCGACCCCCGCGCGCGTGCGTCAGAGGTTAGTGGTCTGAGGATCGACGAATACGAACAGTTCAGAAAACCGCGCGGGCAGACCGCACGGAGCTTAGACAGTGCACGCCACCTTACCGGCGACCGTGCCCCCCTTGGAACGACCAACCGGGGATGCCCCATATGTGGGGCATCCCCGGCTGGGAATCGCTCAAGTCATCGAGAAGCCTGATGAATTCAGACGAGCTCGGTGACGGTACCGCCGGCGGCGGTGATCTTCTCCTTGGCGGAGCCGGAGACGGCGTCAACCGTCACCTGCAGCGCCACGGTGACCTCACCCTGGCCGAGGACCTTGACAAGGCTGTTCTTGCGAACGGCACCCTTGGCGACGAGACCCTCTACGGTGACCTCGCCACCCTCCGGGTACAGCGCGCTCAGCTTGTCGAGGTTCACGACCTGGAACTCGGTCTTGAACGGGTTCTTGAAGCCCTTGAGCTTCGGGAGACGCATGTGGAGGGGCATCTGGCCACCCTCGAAGCGCTCCGGAACCTGGTAACGGGCCTTGGTGCCCTTGGTACCACGACCAGCGGTCTTACCCTTGGACGCCTCACCACGACCCACACGGGTCTTGGCGGTCTTGGCGCCCGGGGCGGGCCGGAGGTTGTGGACCTTCAGCGGGTTCTGCTCCGCCATGTCAGTCGACCTCCTCAACCGTCACGAGGTGGCGGACGGTGTGCACCATTCCGCGGAACTCGGGGCGGTCCTCCTTGACGACCTGCGTGTTGATGCCCTTGAGACCAAGGGAGCGCAGGGTGTCGCGGTGGTTCTGCTTGCTGCCGATGTACGACTTCGTCTGCGTGACCTTGAGGCGAGCCATTACGCACCCGCCCCGGCACGTGCACGGAGAAGAGCCGCGGGGGCGACGTCCTCGAGGGGCAGACCACGGCGAGCCGCGATCTCCTCGGGACGCTGCAGGCCCTTGAGGGCCGCCACGGTCGCGTGCACGATGTTGATCGCGTTGTCGGAGCCCAGGGACTTCGACAGGATGTCGTGAACGCCGGCGCACTCCAGAACGGCGCGCACCGGGCCACCGGCGATAACACCGGTACCGGGGGAAGCAGGCTTCAGCAGGACGACGCCCGCAGCCTTCTCGCCCTGGATCGGGTGCGGGATGGTGCCCTGGATACGGGGGACCTTGAAGAAGTGCTTCTTGGCCTCCTCAACACCCTTGGCGATGGCGGCCGGCACCTCCTTGGCCTTGCCGTAACCGACACCTACGGTGCCGTCACCGTCGCCCACCACGACCAGCGCGGTGAAGCTGAAGCGGCGACCACCCTTGACTACCTTGGCGACACGGTTGATCGCGACAACGCGCTCAACGTATGCGGTCTTCTCGGCGGCAGCGCCACCGTCGCGACCCTTCCGGTCCCGCCGCTCGCCGCCACCGGCACCGCTTCCGCGGCGCTGGGGTCCAGCCATTGGAATTACCTCTCTCTGTTACGTCCGCTAGCTCCGGAACCGGGGCTTAGAACTTCAGCCCGGCTTCGCGGGCGGCGTCCGCCAGAGCGGCAATGCGCCCGGCGTACTGGTTGCCACCGCGGTCGAACACGACGGCCTCGACACCCGCGGCCTTGGCACGCTCGGCAACGAGCGCGCCGACCTGCTTGGCCTGCGCAGACTTGTCGGCCTCGCCACCGCGGATCGAAGCGTCCATGGTCGACGCCGACGCAAGGGTGTGACCCTTGAGGTCGTCGATGACCTGAGCAACGATGTTGCGGTTCGAGCGAGTCACGACGAGGCGCGGACGCTCCGCCGTACCCGACACGTTCTTGCGAATGCGGATGTGGCGGCGAGCCTTGGCGGCACGCTTGTAAGCGTCACCCTTGGCGATCTTTACACCGTATGCCATGGCTTACTTACCTGCCTTTCCGACCTTGCGGCGGATGACTTCGCCCTCGTACTTGACACCCTTGGCCTTGTACGGGTCGGGCTTGCGCAGCTTGCGGATGTTGGCCGCAACCTCGCCGACCTTCTGCTTGTCGATGCCCTCGACCGAAAGCTTGGTCGCGGACTCCACCTTGAAGGTGATGCCCTCGGGGGCCTCGACCAGGATCGGGTGGCTGTAGCCCAGCGAGAACTCCAGGTTGGAGCCCTTCGCAAGGACGCGGTAACCGACACCGCTGATCTCGAGCTTCTTCACGTAACCCTGGGTCACACCGGTGATCATGTTCGCCACCAGCGTGCGGGACAGGCCGTGCAGGGCCTTGTTCTGACGCTCGTCGTTCGGGCGGGTGACGTTCAGAACGCCGTCCTCACCCTTAGCGATCTCGATCGGCGCGACGACGGTGTGCGAGAGGGAACCCTTGGGGCCCTTCACCGCGACCGTACGGCCGTCGATGGTGACGTCCACGCCGGCGGGAACCGTGATGGGGAGCTTGCCAATACGCGACATTAGCTATTCCTCCGTTCCCGACTACCAGACGTAGGCGAGGACTTCCCCACCTACGCCCTTCTTGCCTGCCTGCTGGCCGGTGAGCAGACCGTGGGACGTGGAGATGATCGCCACGCCCAGGCCGCCGAGCACCTTCGGCAGGTTGGTGGACTTCGCGTAAACCCGGAGACCGGGCTTGGAGATCCGCTTGATGCCCGCGATGGAGCGCTCACGGTTCGGGCCGAACTTCAGCTCGAGAACGAGGTTCTTGCCAACCTCGGCGTCCTCGACCTTCCAGCCCGTGATGAAGCCCTCCTGCTGGAGGATCTCCGCGATGTGAGACTTGATCTTGCTGTGCGGCATTCCCACGGTGTCGTGGTACGCCGAGTTCGCGTTACGCAGACGAGTCAGCATGTCCGCGATCGGATCAGTCATGGTCATGAATTGGCCTTCGGCCTCTCTCGCCGTGGTTTCCTATCTGCGCCATCCCTCTCCCCACTCAGAGGCGGGACGGGTGCGGCGCGGGGACCTACGGCGTAGTAAGTCGGTCAGGGCGGCAGGCGCCCAACCCTCCTAGCCTAAGCCATGGAGAGGTGGGCCACCTACCGACCAGATACTTACCGAGAGCCTCCAGTAATTCCCAAGTCCCTAAGGACAGAGGGGAATTACCAGGAGCTCTTGGTCACGCCCGGCAGCTCGCCACGGTGAGCCATCTCACGAAGGCACACGCGGCAGAGGCCGAACTTGCGGTACACGGAGTGCGGACGGCCACAGCGCTGGCAGCGGGTGTAGGCGCGCACACCGAACTTGGGCTTACGAGCAGCCTTGGCAATAAGAGCCTTCTTCGCCATCTCGCTTACGCCTCCTTGAACGGGAAGCCGAGGTGACGGAGAAGGGCACGGCCCTCAGCGTCGTTGGTCGCCGTGGTGACCACGGTGATGTCCATACCCCGGACGCGGTCGATCTTGTCCTGGTCGATCTCGTGGAACATGACCTGCTCCGTGAGACCGAAGGTGTAGTTGCCACGGCCGTCGAACTGCTTGGGGGACAGACCACGGAAGTCGCGGATGCGCGGAAGCGCGAGCGACAGGGTGCGGTCCAGGAACTCCCACATGCGGTCGCCACGGAGCGTGACGTGGCAGCCGATCGGCTGACCCTCGCGCAGCTTGAACTGCGCGATGGACTTCCGGGCCTTGGTGATGGCCGGCTTCTGACCGGTGATCGTGGTCAGGTCACGGACGGCACCGTCCATGAGCTTCGAGTCACGGGCGGCGTCGCCGACACCCATGTTGACCACGATCTTGACGAGGCCCGGCGTCTGCATGACGTTCTCGTACGAGAACTCTTCCTGCAGCTTGGCCGCGATCTCCTCGCGGTACTTCGTCTTCAGACGCGGAGTGGTGGTGGTCGTCATCAGATGTCCTCACCCGTCCGCTTGGCAACGCGGATCTTGTTGCCGTCTTCGTCGAAGCGGAAACCGACACGCGTGACGACCTTGTTGCCGTCCTTCTCCACGACGAGCTGAACGTTGCTCACGTGGACAGGGGCCTCGGTGGTCACGATGCCGCCGGCCTGCGAACCGCTGGCGGTCGGGCCGGCCTTCGTGTGCTTCTTGACCCGGTTGACACCCTCGACCAGGACGCGCTCGTCGCGCGGGTAAGCGGCAATGACCTTGCCCTGCTTGCCCTTGTCCTTACCGGTGATGACCTGGACCAGGTCGCCCTTCTTGATCTTCATGCTTACAGCACCTCCGGCGCGAGCGAGATGATCTTCATGAACTTCTTCTCGCGCAGCTCACGGCCCACCGGGCCGAAGATACGGGTGCCGCGAGGGTCGCCGTCGTTCTTCAGAATGACGGCGGCGTTCTCGTCGAAGCGGATGTACGAGCCGTCGGGACGGCGGCGCTCCTTGACGGTGCGAACGATGACCGCCTTGACGACGTCACCCTTCTTCACGTTGCCACCGGGGATCGCGTCCTTGACGGTGGCGACGATGACGTCACCGATGCCCGCGTAGCGGCGACCCGAGCCACCGAGAACACGAATGGTGAGAATTTCCTTCGCACCCGTGTTGTCGGCGACGCGAAGTCGCGACTCCTGCTGGATCACGTCTATCTCCTGTTTGTCTGCCGGTTCCCGGCAGGGGCTTCATCCCTTGCGGGAATCGGCCCCCACCGAGCCTGGCGGAACTGATCCGAGGGAAACCCCTCGGAAATTACTTGGCCTTCTCGAGGATCTCGACGATGCGCCAGCGCTTGGTCGCCGACAGCGGACGCGTCTCCATCAGGAGGACGCGGTCGCCGACGCCGGCAGCGTTCTGCTCGTCGTGCGCCTTGAGCTTGTTCGTACGGCGGATGACCTTGCCGTACAGCGCGTGCTTGACGCGGTCCTCGACAGCGACGACGACGGTCTTGTCCATCTTGTCGCTGACGACCAGACCCTCACGGGTCTTGCGGAAACCGCGGTCAGTCTTGGTCTCAGTCACGTTGCTCTCGCTCATCAGGCGCTCTCCACCGTCTCGATGCCCAGCTCGCGCTCACGCATCAGGGTGTAGATCCGCGCGATGTCCTTACGGACGGCCTTGAGCCGACCGTGGTTCTCGAGCTGACCGGTCGCCGCCTGGAAGCGGAGGTTGAACAGCTCTTCCTTGGCTTCGCGGAGCTTCGCGAGAAGCTCCTCGTCACCCAGTTCGCGCAGCTCGGACGCCTTGGTACCGGCCGACATCACGACTCACCTGCCTCGCGCCGAACAATCCGGCACTTCATCGGAAGCTTGTGAGCAGCGCGGGTAAGCGCCTCACGCGCAGTCTTCTCATTCGGGTAGGACAGCTCGAACATCACCCGTCCGGGCTTGACGTTCGCGACCCACCACTCGGGGGAACCCTTACCGGAACCCATGCGGGTCTCGGCGGGCTTCTTCGTCAGCGGGCGGTCCGGGTAGATGTTGATCCAGACCTTGCCGCCACGCTTGATGTGGCGGGTCATCGCGATACGAGCCGCCTCGATCTGGCGGTTGGTCACGTACGCCGGAGTGAGGGCCTGAATGCCGTACTCGCCGAACGCAACCTGCGTACCACCCTTGGACATACCGCTGCGCTTGGGGTGGTGCTGCTTGCGGTGCTTGACCCTACGAGGGATCAGCATGTCGGTCAGGCCTCCGTTCCGGTGCTCTCAGCCGGAGCGGCAGCTGCGGCGGGAGCCTCGGCCTTGGGGGCCTCGGCAGCCGGCGCGGACTGCTGCTGCGGCTTGCGGCCGCGGCCGCCACGCTCGCCACCACGGCCACCACGGGCCGGGCGGTCGTTGCCGCCACCACGGGCCGGGCGGTTACCCGCACGGGCCGCGGCGTTCTCGGCGCGGACCTCGGCGATGTTCTTGACGTCGCCCTTGTAGATCCAGACCTTCACGCCGATACGGCCGAAGGTCGTCTTGGCCTCGAAGAAGCCGTAGTCGACGTTCGCGCGGAGCGTGTGCAGGGGCACGCGGCCCTCGCGGTAGAACTCCGAGCGGGACATCTCGGCGCCGCCGAGACGGCCACCACACTGGATCTTGATGCCCTTGGCGCCGGCCTTCATCGACGACTGCATGCTCTTACGCATGGCGCGACGGAAGGAGACGCGGGAGGACAGCTGCTCCGCCACGGCCTGGGCCACGAGCTGAGCGTCGACCTCGGGGTTCTTGACCTCGAGGATGTTCAGCTGGACCTGCTTGCCCGTGAGCTTCTCGAGGTCACCGCGGATGCGGTCGGCCTCGGCGCCACGGCGGCCGATGACGATGCCGGGACGCGCGGTGTGGATGTCCACCCGCACGCGGTCACGGGTGCGCTCGATCTCAACCTTCGAGATGCCGGCGCGCTCCATGCCGGACGTCATCATCCGACGGATGGCGACGTCTTCCTTGACGTAGTCCTTGTACAGCTTGTCGGCGTACCACCGGGACTTGAAGTCCGTGGTGATGCCGAGCCGGAACCCGTGCGGGTTTACCTTCTGGCCCATTACCGGGTTCCTTCCTTGCTGCTGACGACCACGGTGATGTGGCTGGTCCGCTTACGGATCCGGTAGGCACGGCCCTGAGCACGCGGACGGAACCGCTTCAGGGTCGGGCCCTCGTCCACAAACGCCTCGCTGATGAACAGCGAAGAGGCGTCCGAGTGGTCGTAGTTGTGTGCAGCGTTGGCGATGGCGCTGTCCAGCACCTTGCCAACCGGCACGCTCGCGGCCTGCGGGGCGAAACGCAGGACCGCCTGAGCCTCCGTGGCATCCATGCCACGGATGAGGTCCACCACGCGGCGGGCCTTCATGGGCGTGACGCGGATGTACCGCGCCTGGGCCCTGGCTTCCATGGTTGTCCCTTCGGTGTAAGTCATAGTCGTTCCACCCCGCGCTAGCGGCGCTTCGACTTCCGGTCGTCCTTGACGTGGCCGCGGAAGGTGCGAGTCGGCGAGAACTCGCCGAGCTTGTGGCCGACCATCGCCTCGGTGACGAACACCGGGATGTGGGTCTTGCCGTTGTGCACCGCGATCGTGTGTCCCAGCATGGCCGGGATGATCATCGAGCGACGGGACCAGGTCTTGATGACGTTCTTGGTGCCGGCTTCGTTCTGGACGTCCACCTTCTTTACGAGGTGGTCGTCGACGAAGGGCCCCTTCTTGAGACTGCGCGGCATCTAAACCCGCTCCTAGCGCTTCTTGTTCGACTTGCGGCGGCGGACGATGTACTTGTTGCTCGCCTTGTTGCGATCACGAGTACGACCCTCCTTCTTGCCCCACGGCGAGACCGGGTGACGACCACCGGAGGTCTTGCCTTCACCACCACCGTGCGGGTGGTCGACCGGGTTCATCACGACACCACGCACGGTCGGGCGGACGCCCTTCCAGCGCATGCGGCCGGCCTTGCCCCAGTTGATGTTCGACTGCTCGGCGTTGCCGACCTCACCGATGGTGGCGCGGCAGCGGACGTCGACCAGACGGATCTCACCGGACGGCATACGAAGGTGGGCCATGGAGCCCTCCTTCGCCAGCAGCTGCACGGAGGCACCCGCGGAGCGGGCGAACTTCGCGCCGCCGCCGGGCCGCAGCTCGATGGCGTGGATCGTCGTACCGACGGGGATGTTGCGCAGCGCCATGTTGTTGCCGGGCTTGATGTCGGCGCCAGGGCCGTTCTCAACCCGGGCACCCTGTCCCAGACCACGCGGGGCCAGGATGTAGCGCTTCTCGCCATCGGCGTAGTGCAGGAGCGCGATGCGCGCGGTGCGGTTCGGGTCGTACTCGATGTGCGCGACCTTCGCCGGCACGCCGTCCTTGTCATGGCGACGGAAGTCGATGACGCGGTAGGCGCGCTTGTGTCCGCCACCCTGGTGGCGAACGGTGATCCGACCGGCGTTGTTACGGCCGCCCTTGCTGTGCAGCGGGCGAACCAGCGACTTCTCCGGCGTGGACCGCGTTACCTCGACGAAGTCGGCTACGGAGGAGCCACGACGGCCCGGCGTAGTCGGCTTGTACTTGCGGATTCCCATTTCTCAGTCCTCGTCCGATATTCGGACCGGGCGCTCCGTTAGGAGGCCTGGCCGAAGATGTCGATACGGTCGCCCTCAGCGAGGGTCACGATGGCGCGCTTGGTGTCGGCACGCTTGCCGAAACCGGTGCGCGTACGCTTCCGCTTGCCCTGACGGTTGATCGTGTTGACTCCGGTGACCTTGACCGAGAAGACCGCCTCGACGGCCTGCTTGATCTGGGTCTTGTTGGAGCCAGGGGCCACGATGAACGTGTACTTGCCCTCGTCGAGCAGCGCGTACGACTTCTCGGAGACGACCGGCTTGACGAGGACGTCGCGCGGGTCCGAGAAGGACTTGCTCAGCGGGGTGGGCTCAACAGCGATCTTGCCCTCGGTCGCGATGCGCTTCGCCTTGGCGACACGCGCGGCCTTGGCGGCCTTCGCAGCCTTGGACGCGATGCTCTGGTGACGAATAGCCATCAGGCTTCGCTCCCTTCGGTCTCATTGGCCTTGGGGCCAGACACGAAGGACTCGAAGGCGGCCTTGGTGAAGACCACGTCGTCCGAGACGAGCACGTCGTACGTGTTCAGCTGGCCCGGCTCCAGGATGTGCACCTGGGGCAGGTTGCGGGCGGAGAGCAGCGAAGTCTCGTCCGCACGGTCGATGACCAGGAGCACGTTCTTGCGCTCGCTGACCTTGCCGAGCAGCGTCTTCGCGGCCTTGGTGGAGATCTCGCCCTCGACCACGTTGGTGACAACGTGGATACGAGCGTTGCGGGCCCGGTCGGTGAGGGCGTGGCGCAGGGCCGCGGCCTTCATCTTCTTCGGGGTCCGCTGCGAGTAGTCACGCGGCTGCGGGCCGTGGACGACGCCACCGCCGGCGAACTGCGGCGCACGGGTCGAACCCTGGCGCGCGCGGCCGGTGCCCTTCTGGCGGTACGGCTTGCGGCCACCACCGCGGACTTCGCCACGGCGCTTGGTCTTGTGCGTGCCCTGACGGGCAGCGGCCAGCTGGGCGACGACGACCTGGTGGATCAGCGGAATGCTGATCTTCTCGACGTCGAAGATCTCCGCGGGGAGCTCGACCGTCCCGGTCTTGTCGCCTGCCGGCGAAAGGATGTCAATGGTGCTCATGGGTTACCTCAGGCCCCCTTGGCCGCGGTACGGACCAGGACGAGGCCGCCGTTCGGACCAGGAACCGCGCCCTTGATGAGCAGCAGACCCTTCTCCGCGTCAACGGCGTGGACGGTCAGGTTCTGGGTGGTGACCCGCTCGTTGCCCATGCGACCAGCCATGCGCTGGCCCTTGAAGACACGGCCGGGCGTGGCGCAGCCACCGATGGAACCGGGCTTGCGGTGCACACGGTGGGCACCGTGCGAGGCCTTGCCACCGGCGAAGTTGTGACGCTTCATGACACCGGCGAAGCCCTTGCCCTTGCTCTTGCCGGTGACGTCGACCTTGATACCGGCCTCGAACGTCTCGGCAGTCAGCTCCTGGCCGAGGGTGTACTCGCTGGCACCAGCGGTACGGATCTCGACGAGGTGGCGACGGGGGGTCACGTCGGCCTTGGCGAAGTGACCCTTGAGGGGCTTGTTCACCTTGCGCGGGTCGATCTCGCCGAAGGCGATCTGGACCGACTCGTAGCCGTCGCTGTCATTCGTACGGACCTGGGTAACGACGCAGGGTCCGGCCTTGACCACGGTCACCGGGACGATGCGGTTGTTCTCGTCCCAGACCTGGGTCATGCCGAGCTTCTCGCCCAGGATGCCCTTGATCTGCTTGGTCATCTTCTCCGCGCCCTTCAGAGCTTGATCTCGATGTCAACGCCGGCCGGAAGGTCCAGGCGCATCAACGAGTCAACGGTCTTGGGCGTCGGGTCGAGGATGTCGATCAGGCGCTTGTGCGTGCGCATCTCGAAGTGCTCGCGCGAGTCCTTGTACTTGTGCGGCGACTTGATGACGCAGTACACGTTCTTCTCAGTGGGCAGCGGCACCGGGCCCGCGACCGACGCACCAGTGCGAGTCACCGTCTCGACGATCTTCTTCGCCGAAGAGTCGATGACCTCGTGGTCGTAGGCCTTGAGCCGGATGCGGATCTTCTGTCCCGCCATGGCTACTTGGTAGTCCTTCGTCTCGAACGCTCTGGCTCCCGGAAGGCCCTTTTTTCCACTTCCTCCGACCCACGCGGTCGGGCGTGTCGCAGTCCCGCTCACGGAGATTTCCCGAAGGATTTCCCTGCTAGGGGCTGCGGCCCAGATGACCGCGGGTCCGGGGGAAGAAACCCACCGGGCGCCTGGCTGAGCCTCCGCACTGCACTTCCCAGAAGATTCCCGTACGTCCGCTCCAGCGCTGCCGCAAAGCGACAGATGGGGCGACGAGTACTGTGGGACTCGCTTCCGGTCCTCCCGGCGGGAGGCGCGCAGCATCGGCACTCAACCGAGCAACCTGGACAGTGTGCCATACGTGGGACTCCGAAGGCCAATCGGGCCGACCTGTCAAGCTGCCACGGCCTGCGTCGCGTACGCAAAGAGCGCATACGAAGGACGCAAAGAGCCCCGCCCACCCGAAGGTGGACGGGGCTCTTCGCTGCGCTCAGTTCAGAGCGACCGGGTCTCCCCGATCTTCAAGCAAGCGGGAAGCTTACTTGTTGATCTTGATGACCTGGCCGGCGCCGACGGTCCGGCCACCCTCACGGATGGCGAACTTCAGGCCCTCTTCCATCGCGACGGGCTGGATGAGCTCAACGGTCATCTCAGTGTTGTCGCCCGGCATGACCATCTCGGTGCCCTCGGGGAGGGTCACGACGCCGGTCACGTCCGTGGTACGGAAGTAGAACTGCGGGCGGTAGTTGTTGAAGAACGGGGTGTGACGGCCACCCTCGTCCTTCGACAGGATGTAGGCCTGGGCCTCGAACTCGGTGTGCGGCGTGACCGAACCGGGCTTGATGATGACCTGGCCGCGCTCGACGTCCTCGCGCTTGATGCCACGGAGGAGCAGACCGACGTTCTCACCGGCCTGGCCCTCGTCGAGCAGCTTGCGGAACATCTCGATGCCGGTGACCGTGGTGGTGGTCTTCTCCTGCTTGATGCCCACGATGTCAACGGTCTCGTTGACCTTGAGGACGCCACGCTCGATACGACCGGTGACGACGGTGCCACGACCGGTGATCGTGAAGACGTCCTCGATCGGCATCAGGAACGGCTTGTCGACGTCGCGCTCGGGCTGCGGGATGGACTCGTCGACGGCCTTCATCAGGTCGAGGATGGTCTTGCCCCACTCCGGGTCGCCCTCGAGCGCCTTGAGCGCCGAGACCTTGACGACCGGCAGGTCCTCGCCCGGGAAGTCGTACTCGGAGAGGAGCTCACGGACCTCGAGCTCGACGAGCTCCAGGATCTCCTCGTCGTCCACCATGTCGGCCTTGTTCAGGGCGACGACGACATACGGAACGCCGACCTGGCGGGCCAGGAGCACGTGCTCCTTGGTCTGCGGCATCGGGCCGTCGGTGGCGGCGACCACGAGGATGGCGCCGTCCATCTGCGCGGCACCCGTGATCATGTTCTTGATGTAGTCCGCGTGACCGGGGCAGTCGACGTGCGCGTAGTGGCGCGTCTCGGTCTGGTACTCGACGTGCGCGATCGAGATCGTGATACCGCGCTGGCGCTCCTCGGGAGCCTTGTCGATCTGGTCGAAGGCCGAGGCCTCGTTCAGGTCCGGGTACGCGTCGTGCAGCACCTTGGTAATGGCGGCCGTGAGGGTCGTCTTACCGTGGTCAATGTGACCGATGGTGCCGATGTTGACGTGCGGCTTAGTCCGCTCGAACTTCGCCTTCGCCACTGGGTCCTCCTGTGGAGTGGTTCTGTACGCCTTGCTTCATCGGCGCCAGGTGATCTTTGCTGGGATGCCCGGGGCCCGGGGCACCCGGCCCGAAGAGGGCCGGAATGCCCCGGAGGCTCCGGAGTCAAGCCTAAAGCGTGAACTCGGGTGAGTTACTCGCCCTTGGCCTTCGCGATGATCTCCTCGGCGACGTTCCGCGGAACCTCGGCGTAGGAGTCGAACTGCATTGAGTAGCTTGCGCGACCCGACGTCTTGCTGCGGAGGTCTCCGACGTAGCCGAACATCTCCGAGAGGGGCACGAGGCCCTTCACGACGCGAGCGCCGCTGCGCTCCTCCATGGCCTGGATCTGGCCACGGCGGGAGTTGATGTCACCGATGACATCGCCCATGTAGTCCTCGGGCGTGGTGACCTCGACGGCCATCATCGGCTCGAGCAGCACGGGCTTGGCCTGACGCGCGGCCTCCTTGAAGGCCTGCGAACCGGCGATCTTGAAGGCCAGCTCGGAGGAGTCGACCTCGTGGTAGGCGCCGTCGAGAAGCGTGATGCGAACACCAGTCATCTCGTAGCCCGCCAGGATGCCGAACTGCATGGCCTCCTGCGCACCGGCGTCCACCGACGGGATGTACTCCCGCGGGATACGGCCACCGGTGACCTTGTTCACGAACTCGTACGACGCCTCGCCGCCCTCGATGGGCTCGATCGCGATCTGCACCTTGGCGAACTGACCGGTACCACCGGTCTGCTTCTTGTGGGTGTAGTCCACGCGCTCGACGGCCCGACGGATCGTCTCGCGGTACGCGACCTGGGGCTTGCCGACGTTCGCCTCGACGCGGAATTCGCGCTTCATGCGGTCGACGAGCACCTCGAGGTGAAGCTCGCCCATACCACCGATGATGGTCTGGCCGGTCTCCTCGTCCGAGTGGACCTGGAAGGAGGGGTCCTCCTCCGAGAGACGCTGGATGGCTACACCCAGCTTCTCCTGGTCACCCTTGGACTTGGGCTCGATGGCGACCTGAATGACCGGCGCCGGGAAGTCCATGGACTCCAGGATGACCGGCTTCTTGTCGTCACACAGCGTCTCACCGGTGGTGGTCTGCTTCAGGCCCATGACGGCGACGATGTCGCCGGCGCCCACCGAGTCGATCTCCTCACGCTTGTTCGCGTGCATGCGGTAGATCTTGCCGATGCGCTCCTTCTTGCCCTTGACGGAGTTCAGCACCGCGGTGCCGGCCTCCAGGCGACCGGAGTAGATCCGGACGAAGGTGAGCTTGCCGAGGTGCGGGTCGGACGCGATCTTGAACGCGAGAGCCGACAGGGGCTCCTCGTCCGAAGGCTTGCGCTTGACGACGACCTCGGGGTCCTTGACGTCGTGGCCCTCGATGGCCTCGACGTCCAGGGGCGACGGGAGGTAACGCACGACCGCGTCGAGCAGGGGCTGAACGCCCTTGTTCTTGAACGCGGTGCCGCAGAACACGGGGGTGACGGTGGTGTCGCCGCCCTTGCCGGAGGCGATGGTGATGCGACGGATCGCCGCGTACAGCTGCTCCTCGGTGGGCTCCTGGCCCTCGAGGTACAGCTCCATCATCTGCTCGTCGTTCTCGGCGACAGCCTCGAGCAGCTTGCCGCGGTACTCCTCGGCAGCCTCGGTGTGCGTGTCGGGGATGTCGACGATGTCGTACGCCTCGCCCATCTTGGTCTCTGCGGACCAGACGAAGGCCTTCATCGTGACGAGGTCGACGACACCCTTGAAGTCAGCCTCCGCGCCGATGGGCAGCTGCATGACGATGGGGGTCGCACCGAGGCGGTCGACGATCATGTCGACGCAGCGGTGGAACTCGGCACCCGTGCGGTCGAGCTTGTTGACGAAGCAGATACGCGGGACGCCGTAGCGGTCCGCCTGACGCCACACGGTCTCGGACTGGGGCTCAACACCGGCGACGCCGTCGAACACCGTCACGGCACCGTCGAGCACGCGGAGCGAACGCTCCACCTCGACGGTGAAGTCGACGTGGCCCGGGGTGTCGATGATGTTGATGGTGTGGTCGACATCGTTCATCGGCCAGTGACAGGTGGTGGCAGCAGAGGTGATCGTGATGCCACGCTCCTGCTCCTGCTCCATCCAGTCCATCGTCGCGGCGCCGTCGTGGACCTCGCCGATCTTGTACGACACACCGGTGTAGAACAGGATCCGCTCGGTGGTCGTCGTCTTGCCCGCGTCGATGTGGGCCATGATGCCGATGTTGCGCACCTTGGCCAGGTCAAGTGAAGTGGTAGCCATATCGGCTCAGTCTTCTCTCGGTCTCGATGTGGGTAGCGACTACCAGCGGTAGTGCGCGAAGGCCTTGTTGGACTCGGCCATCTTGTGGGTGTCCTCGCGCTTCTTCACAGCGGCACCAAGGCCGTTGGAGGCGTCGAGGAGCTCGTTGAGCAGACGCTCGGTCATGGTCTTCTCGCGACGGGCGCGGGAGTAACCCACCAGCCAGCGCAGGGCCAGCGTGTTGGCACGACCGGGCTTGACCTCGATCGGAACCTGGTAGGTCGCACCACCGACGCGGCGGGACTTGACCTCGAGGGTCGGCTTGATGTTCTCGAGCGCGCGCTTGAGCGTGATGACCGGGTCGTTGCCGGTCTTCTCGCGCAGGCCCTCCATGGCGCCGTACACGATGCGCTCGGCGGTGGAGCGCTTGCCGTTCAGCAGCACCTTGTTGATGAGGGAGGTCACCAGAGGAGAACCGTAGACCGGGTCGATGATGACCGGGCGCTTCGGGGCGGGGCCCTTACGAGGCATTCTTACTTCTCCTTCTTGGCGCCGTAGCGGCTGCGGGCCTGCTTGCGGTTCTTGACGCCCTGGGTGTCAAGGGAGCCGCGGATGATCTTGTAACGAACACCCGGCAGGTCCTTCACACGGCCACCACGCACGAGCACGATGGAGTGCTCCTGCAGGTTGTGTCCCTCACCCGGAATGTAGGCCGTGACCTCGATCCCGGAGGTCAGACGCACACGCGCGACCTTACGGAGGGCCGAGTTCGGCTTCTTCGGGGTGGTCGTGAACACACGCGTGCAGACGCCACGGCGCTGGGGCGAACCCTCAAGTGCGGGCGTCTTGTTCTTCTCGACCTTGTCCTGCCGGCCCTTCCGGACCAGCTGCTGGATCGTAGGCACTACTTCTCCGGTTTCTGTGTGCCGAATAGTAAAGCTAACCTGGAACGTCGCCGACCCACGCGGTCGGGTGTGTCGAATGCTGCAGACTCCCGCCGCAAGGCGGAAAGGGGCGCAGATTACGGTGGCCGTTCTCGGACTCGCACAGCGGCTGAAGACACGCGCACGAGCCCAGGCACACCCCAGGCACAAGGTCTGAGCGTACCTACCTCATCGAGTTCGGTCAAAACAAATGCG
The DNA here is from genome assembly GCF_004684775.1 of Streptomyces sp. MZ04. Lineage (GTDB taxonomy): Bacteria > Actinomycetota > Actinomycetes > Streptomycetales > Streptomycetaceae > Streptomyces. The sequence goes on along the minus strand of NZ_SRIC01000090.1, from coordinate 3,929 downwards.
GTGGGGGGCGACACGCCGGGCTTTTCGCTCCTCCGAGCTCCCCTCTCGGCCAGAGCGGCTGGTTGTCGCCCGTTCCCGGCGCGGTCACCTGAAGTACGTTGACTGGTTGCGAGATCAATGGCATCGGCGCACGTGAAGACGGGGGCAGCGGGATGGCCGGGGGGCAGACGCAGACAGCGGGCGGCGACGGATTAGACGACCGGGTGCCCTTCCTCGCACGCCTTGAGAGGGACGACCGCACCGCTCTGATCGCCATCGGCCGTCCCCTGCGTTATCCCGCACGCGGCGTGCTCATGCGCCAGGAGGAGCCCTCCACCCATGTGCTGCTGCTCCTCCAGGGCTGGACCAAGGTCACGGCGACCGCGGCCAACGGCTACGAGGCCCTCCTCGCCCTGCGCGGGCCCGGCGACATCATCGGCGAGGGTGCCGCCCTCAGCGGACGCGGCCGATCGGCGACCGTGACCGCCCTCGAGCAGGTCGAGGCGGTCGCCATCGAGCAGAGCCGCTTCACGGGCTACCTCACCGACAGCCCCCAGGTGGCGCTCAAGCTCCTGGGTCTGGCCACCGACCGGCAGCGCTCGACCGACCGCCGCCGCCTTGAATGGGCGGCCCTCTCCGTGCGCGAACGGCTCGCCGTCCTGCTCCTCGACCTCGTACGCACCCACGGCACCCACACCGACGAGGGCATCGCCCTGACCATCCCGCTCAGCCAGCAGGAATGCGCGGGGTCGGTCGGCGCCTCCCGCGAGGCGGTCGCCCGTCTCCTGAAGGAGCTGCGGGACCGGCGGATCGTCGTCACGAGCCGCCGCCGGATCGTCGTCGTCCGGCCTGACGTGCTGCGCCGCATCGCCGGAAGCGGATCCACGTAGCCCGTCGTGCTCTGTGCACACGGTCACAGTTCGTACGCGTCATCGGCCCTCTGAGGATCGTCCACGACCCGCCATCGTGCTGGTCGACGGATCAACCCGACAGACGAGAGGCCGACATGACCGAGCCCGTGAACCGCACGATCCTGCTCTTCGACATCGAGAAGTTCGGCACCCGGGACGACGTCGAACAGGCGTTCCTCCGGCGGCTCCTGTACGACGTCGCGGACGGCACGCTCAACGCCGCCGGTGTCAGCGAGACGGCGCGGCTCCGCACCGACCGAGGTGACGCCGTCGTCGAACTCATCGACGCCAACGTGCCGGTGTCCACGCTGGTCAAGGCGTTGCTCACCGAGACCCCGATGCTGCTGCACGCGAAGAACCGGCTGATGGCGAGCAGCACTCAGATCCGGCTGCGCATCGTGCTCGCCGCCGGATACGTCGCCCTCGACGAGAACGGGTGGGTCGGATCGGACCTCAACCACGCCTTCCGGCTCCTCGACGCCGACCCGCTGCGAGAAGCGCTGAAGTCCGCCGACGGCAGCAGCGTTCTCTGCGTCTCGGACAGCGTGTACCAGGGCGTGGTGCGCCACGGGCACCACGGAGTGCGACCCGAGGAGTTCCACCAGGTCACCGTGGAGGCCAAGGAAGGCCCCACGAGCGCCTGGCTGCACCAGGTCCCCTCCGCCGAGCGGAACGGCGGGAGCGCTTCCCTGCCGGGCTCTCCCGGCCCCGGCGGCTCCACCGGCTCCCCTTCCGGGAGTACGCAGATCATGGGGTCGCAGTACGGAGTGGCCGGCGGTGATGTCAACGGCAACCTCTCCTTCGACTTCCGCGGCGATGACCGGGGCGGAAAGCAGTGAGCCAGGAGGGACCGGGGCCGTCCGCGGCGGGGAAGCCCGCGAAAGGCGACCGTCCGGACAAGGCCGAGAAGCCCGGCAAAGGCGCCGCCCCCGCGGACGCCGGCTCCGCCGCCGAAGGGCAGGAGCAGGACGAGCAGGCGCAGGACCCCGGGGAACGGCAACCGGCATGGGCCGCCCGACGTGACCTCATCGACCACACCCCCGAGACGCTGGTCGCCCGCGATCAGTTCGGGGTGGTGGGCGGCCATGTGGCGGGCGACGTCATCTTTCAGCTCGGCTCGCCGGGATTCGGCACCTCCCCCCGCACGGCGTCCGGCCACATCCCTCCAGGCCGCCTGGAGGAACTGGAGCCCGTCTACCGGACCTGCCCGAGCTTCGACGAAGCGTTGGCACGGCTCCGGGACGAGCACATCGTCATCCTGCGAGGCAGCCGTGCCAGCGGGCGCGGGTCCGCCGCGCTGATGCTCCTTCACCGGCTCGGTGCCCGCCCCATCCGGCTGCTCGAGCCCGGCACCGCGCCGGCCGCGCTGCCGGACTCCCTGGACGGCGCGGCGGGCTACCTCCTGCACGATCTGACCACCAGCCGCAGCAAGCCGCTCCTGGAACCCCACGTCCTGGGCATGCGGGAGCAGCTGGCCAGGCACGGTGGTCTGTGCGTGATCACCGTGGAGGCGTCGTCCGTGCTGCTCGATGTCCCTTGTGTCACGTGGGAGCCGCCCCCGGTCGAGGACGTCCTCGCCGCTCACGTGGTGCACCTGGCGGGCGCGGAGGCGTGGCAGCAGCTGCGTCGGGCCCAGCCGGTCGAGGAGTTCATCGCCCGTACCCATCAGCCGGCGGAGACACGCAAGTTCGCCAGGCAGCTCGCCGCTCATCACCGGGGCGAGCTCGACGAGGAGAAGCTGATCGACTTCGCCCGGTCGGCGCTGGCCGACCGGGTCACCCGGTGGCTCACCGAACCGGAGAAGCCGGACGGAGACGAGCTGCGCGACAAGGCGTTCCTCATCTCCCTCGCCGTCTTCGACCGCGCTCCGTACGCCACCGCCGCCGAGCTGGGCGACAACCTCTTCGTCCAGCTCCAGGAGACGGCCAATCCGTACGAGGCACCCCGCATCCCGATCTTCGGCAGTTCCATCCCCTCGCGGCTCGAGCTGGCCCACGCGCTGGGCTGTACGCGGGACGAGGCGACGGAATGGGGTCCGGTGTCCCAGTACTCCGTCGAGTTCGAGGACGTCGACACCGCTCGCGTGCTGCTGCGCGAGGTGTGGACCGTCCACCCCTCGTCCCGGCCCGCCCTGGTGCGCTGGCTCCAGCAACTCGCCTCGGACGGCCGCCCTTTGGTCCGCACCCGGGCCGCCGCGGCCACCGCGCTCCTCGCCGAGGCCGACCTCTCGTCCGCCATGGCCCACCTGATCGAGCCGTGGGCCAGCGGCAGGTCGTACAACGGCTGGCTGACCGCCGCCAACGCGCTCAGCCTGGCGGGTCTGCTCGAAGTGGCGGGCGTCCAACGGATTCTGCACACCTGGTGCACCGGCGAGCATCCCAGCCGCCGCTGGACCGCCATCCGCGTCTACGGACTCCTCGGCCCCCAGCACCCCGAAGCAGCGCTGGAGGCCCTGCTCGACGCCGTACGCCTGGAGAACGACGAAGAGGAGGAGGTGAACCAACTCGCCGAAGCCACCCAGTTGCTGCTCCTCGCGGTCCGCGGGCCGGTGCTCAGGGAACTCGTGCCGCTGCTCCACGACGACCACACGGTGCACGACCACGTCCTGCGAGCCTTCGGCCTTGCCTGCCGCGAGACGGAGGAAGGCACCGAGCGCCCTCTCGTCCTGCAGTGGTACGCCACTGCCCTGGCCGACCCGAGCAGCGACGAGGACGACCTGCTGGCCGCCCTCTGGCGTGCCGCGCTGGGCGATCGCGCCCATACCGACGGCGCTCTGGAGACCCTGCAGCAGTGGCTCCGCGCGGCGGAGCACGACCGGCATGTCGAGGAGTCGTTGGCCCAGCTGCTGTCCGGCCTCGCAGCCCCCGCCACCAACCAGCACCGGATCAGCTACCTCCTGCGCACCGCGCGAGAGGCGGACGGCAGCGTCCTGGGCGTCACGGACCGCCTGCAAGCAGCCGTCCCAGCGCTTTCATGAGCCCCGAGGAGCCCGCCGTGGCCAACCGTCATCCGCAGCCGGACCCATCGATGACCCAGCCC
>NZ_SRIC01000008.1 GCF_004684775.1 Streptomyces sp. MZ04 | reverse complement strand
CGCCCCGGCCTCACGACCCGCCCCAGCCGACCAACCTCACGACGCCTCCCAGTCGATGGGCCGCACAACAAGCGCCTCCGTCGTCAGCGACCCGGCATCCTCGAAGCGCAGGCTGAACTCGACGCGCTGACCGAGGCGCAGAGGCTCGCGGAGCTCGACCATCACATCGAGTCCGTACGGCGTCATGGTCAGCGTTCCGTGAGCCGGCACCGTGGCCGAATCCACCATGGACATGCGTGCCGCCCGTTCGCCGACGGGCGCGTCGCGGGAGAGCATCGCCTCGCCCATCGTCGGCGAGCTGACGGAGATCAGCCGGTCCGCGGCCCCGCCGGTGTTGCGGATGCGGAACACCGCGGCCGTGCTGGCGTTGCCCTCGGACGGCAGCAGCACGCGGGCTGCTGTGACGCGGAGTTCGGGTGCCGAGCCGGCGGCTCCGGCGGCCGTCCATGCCGAGAGTCCCGCCAGGGCCCCCGCGCCGGCCAGCGCCGCGGCCAACGCGGGGGCGGCGGCCGAGGCCCCAAGTCGCAGCCGCCGCACGGGCGTTCCGGCGGCGCTCACGCGGCTGCCCCCAACGGACGCGCGGCGCCGCGGCCCCCTCGTACGACATGTGAGGCCGTCGGCTGCCAGGCGTGCAGGCGCAGGCTGTTGGTGACCACGAGCAGCGAGCTGACGGACATCGCGGCGGCCGCGACCATCGGGTTGAGCCACCCCGTCATCGCCAGGGGCACGGTCACCAGGTTGTACCCGAACGCCCACAGCAGGTTCGCGCGGACCGTGCCCATGGTTCGGCGGGCGAGCCGGACCGCGTCCGCGACGGCCAGCACGTCCTCGCGGACCAGCGTCACGTCGGCCGCCCCGATCGCGGCGTCCGTGCCGCCGCCCATCGCGATGCCCAGGTCGGCGCCGGCCAGCGCCACCGTGTCGTTGACGCCGTCCCCGACGACGGCGACCCGCAGCCCCTCGGCCTTCAACTCCTTGACGAGCAGAGCCTTGTCCTCCGGCGTGCAGCGCGCGTGCACATCGGTCTCGGGGACGCCGAGTTCGGCGGCGACGGCAAGGGCGGTCGCCTCCCGGTCACCGGTCGCAAGCACGACACGCAGCCCCAGGCGCCGCAGCCGGTCCACCGCCCGGAAGGCCTCGGGCCGCACGGTGTCCCCCACGGCGATCACGGCCTCGGGCCTGCCGTCCACCCGAACGAGGACCGGGGTCTGCGCGGCGGCCTCGGCCGCGGCCAGCGCGGCGGAGAGGGGTTCGGAGAGCCGGGTGTCACCCGGGGCGCACACCTCGACGTGCCGCTCCCCGACCCGCCCGGCCACGCCCGCCCCGACGCTCGCGGTGAACTCCGTCATCCGGGGCAACGGCCCATCAGGCTCCACCTGCTCCCCATCAGACCCCGCCTGCTCCTCATCAGACTCCGCCCGCTCCCCATCGGACTCCACCTGCTCCGCGTACCCGGCGATCGCCTTGCCCAGCGGATGCTCGGAGCCCCGCTCCACCGCCCCCGGACCAGCGGTCGCGGACGGCGGTCGATCTGACGCTGCGAGGCGTGCGGCTCGTCCTTGATTTCTACAACCGCCTGCACATCGCGGGGTACACGGGCCTCACGGCGGTCCTCGTCACCGGGTTCCTCCTGGTGCGGTCCGGCTCCGTGTCGATCGGCACGGCGACGGCCGCGGCCCTGTACTTCCACAGTCTGTTCACCCCGGTCAACTCCGCTCTTGTGCTGCTCGACGACGCGCAGTCGGCGACCGCGGCGCTCGCCCGGCTCGTGGGGGTGACCGACCAGCCGGACCCCGAACCCGGACGGGCAGTGGCACACCCCCAGGAGCCCGGCGCGGCACCGGACAGAGCCGTCGCCGTGACCGGAGTCCACCACGCGTACGAGACCGGGCGCCCCGTCCTGAAGGACGTGGCCCGCACGCTGCGGACCGGGGAACGGGTGGCTCTGGTGGGCCCGAGCGGCGCGGGCAAGACGACTCTGGCCAGGCTCATCGCGGGCGTACACCGTCCGACGTCGGGCTCGGTGCTCGTGACGACCGGTACCGAAGAGCCGGGCAACGGTCTGCCGGTGGCCCTGGTCACCCAGGAGACCCATGTCTTCGCCGGTCCGCTGGCGGACGATCTACGCCTGGCCCGGCCCGACGCCACCGACACGCACCTGCGCACGGCCCTTGCGGTGGTGGACGCCGCGGACCGGGTCGAGGCGCTGCCCGACGGCCTGGGCACGATCGTCGGCGACGGCGGTCACCGCCTCACCCCCGCACAGCTCCAGCAACTGGCTCTGGACCGCCTCGTGTTGGCCGATCCGCCGGTGGCCGTGCTCGACGAGGCGACGGCCGAGGCGGGGAGCACCGGCGCCCGTCTCCTGGAACAGGCGGCCGACCGCGCGGTCGACGGCCGCACCGCGCTCGTCGTCGCACACCGCCTCACCCAGGCCGCCGCCGCGGACCGGATCGTCGTCATGGAAGGCGGCCGGATCGTCGAGAGCGGCACCCACGACGAACTGAGCCGAGCGGCCGGAACCTATGCCGTCCTGTGGGCGGCATGGTCCGACACCCGCGGCACTCCGCTCTAGTGGAACGTGGGCATCTCGCCCTCGGTGCTCGTCAGATCGATGACGGTGAAGACCGCGCCCTGCTGATCGGAGACCGTCGCGAAACGGCCGAAGGGACTGTCCATCGGCCCGAAGAGCAACTGCCCGCCGAGCTTGGTGACCGTGGCGATCGCGGCGTCACAGTTGTCCACGCCGAAGTGCACATTGATGTGCGCCGGCACATCGGGCGGGAAGTCCCCGTTCATCTTGAGGCGGCCGAGCACCGGCTCACCGCCCACCTGGAAGAGCCTGAAATCGACGTCGTCGACGTCCATCGTCTTCACCTCGAACGGGAAGACGGCGGGGAGGAACGCGTCCGTCTTCTCGGGGTCGCGTGTGTTGAGATCCGCCCAGCAGTACGCCCCGGCCTCGCCGGTCTTCTCGAAACCCTCGTGGGTGTCGGCCTGCCAGGCGCTGAAGTACGCGCCACTGGGCTCCTGAGCGGTCACCATCGTGCCGAAGTCACCGACCCGCATCGGCTCCATGACCAGCGTTCCGCCGTTGTCACGGATCTTCGCGGCGGTCGCGGCGACATCGGGTGCGGCGAAGTAGAGGTTCCAGGCGGCGGGGCCTTCCACGCCGGGCATCTGCGGTGAGACGGCGGCGACAGCCTTCCCGTCCGAGCGCGCCTGCGCATAGCCCCCGAACTCCTCCGACCCGGCGTCGAACGTCCAGCCGAGCACCTCGCCGTAGAAGCTCTTCGCGGCTTCCACGTCCGGGAACATCGCGTCCGCCCAACAGGGCGTTCCTTCGGGTTGCACGGCCATCGCGAGAGAACCTCCGGTTCCGGCGGATTTCTGTCGCTTTCACGCTATGCGCCAGCCAGTGCCCTCGCGCCCGGGACACGACCAATGATCGCGACAGGTCGGCATTCAATCTCTGGAAGCGCTCCGTACGGGCCGGGACCTTTCTGGGCCGGTGCCGCGTAGGCCGCGCCCTGCATGAGGGTGTAGCCGAATGCCGCTGCTGTGCCGCCGACGACCGCTCCGCAGGAAACTACGACGTTCCACTTGATCACTCCAGGGGAGCGTGACCGTCCCTGCCGCACCGGTCGGGCGGCGGGTCGCGGGGGGGTGCGCTTCCGGAACCTAGAAGTCCCCGCCCACCGCCGACCACCCCGAAGTCGGCTTGGCAGCACGGAAGTTGGCCCACTCGGACAGATTGGTCTTGCCGAGGATCACCGCCCCCGCCCTCCGCAGCCGGGTCACCAGCGCGGCATCGGTGCCGGGCGGGCTCCCGGCGAGCGCGAGCGATCCGGCGGTCGTCGGCATTCCACGGGTGTTCACATTGTCCTTGACCAGCACGGGGATACCGTCCAGCGGCCCCAGGGTCTTGCCGCGCCGGTGCCTGGCGTCGCTGGCGGCCGCCTGGCGCAGCGCCGTCGGGCTGGTGCGCAGCACCGAGTGAATCTTGGGATCGACGTCCTCGATCCGCCGCAGGTAGGCCCGGGTAAGCGCCGCCGAGGTCAGCGAACCGTCCGCCATGCGCGCCTGTAACTCCGGAATCGTCACGGTGTCCAGATCGACGCCGCGGTCCTCGGCTGCGCACCGGTGTTCGGTACGCCCGTCAAAAGCGACCCCGCGACGAGGGCGGCCGTCATTGCGGCCATGCTCTTCTTCCTCATGCGGGTCAGCGGACTATACGGGCCGCGTCCGGCGCAAGGGTGCGGGGCTTCCACAGATCGCGGCACCCGCCGGGTTGGGCCACTCAGGTGACACCTCCGCCGCCCGATCCCAGCCGCCAACCCGCCGGCCGATCCCACGCTGACGTGGGTGACCTGGCGCCGACCGGACACCGGTGGGATACCGGGTGCCGGTAGTGACCCTGCTCGGCTAGTGACCCTGCTCGGCGAGGACGTCCGGGGTGCGCATCGCCGACACCCGCACCCGCCACCACGTCTGCACCCGCACCCACGGCACCGGCCTCCCGGAGGTCGCCGACCGGACCTGGACCGGTTGATGCCCCAGCCGCCGCTCCGGCGGACAGTCGGCTCAGCTCTGGGCCGGGGTGAGCACCACGAAGTCCGCGTTCGACGGGTCGAGGCAGACGGCCAGGCGGCCGACGCCCTCCGCGTCCGCCGGTCCCATCTGCACGCTCCCTCCGTTCTCGGTGACCTTCGCGACCGCGGCGTCGCAGTCGGCGACAGCGAAGACCGGGTGCCAGTACGGCCGCCCGCCCGCCAGCGCGAGGTCCTCTGTATGGAGCTGCATGAGGCCGCCCTGCATGCGCTCTTCAGCCAGCCCGGCGGGGGTGATGAGGGTGTACGTGCCACCGCCGCCCGGCAGCTCCGTGTCGCTGAACTGCCAGCCGAAGACACCGCCGTAGAACACCTTGGCGGCCTCGGCGTCGCTCGTGTACAGCTCGGTCCAGGACAGCGAGCCCGGCTCGTCCGCCAGCTCGAAGCCCGCGTTCTTCCCCGGCTGCCAGACGGCGAACTGGCTCCCCAGCGGGTCGCTGTACTGCGCCATCCGACCCCAGTCGTCGAGGTCCCGCGGCGCCACCCGCACCGTGCCGCCCGCGCGCTCCACGGCCTGAGTCGTGGCGTCCGCGTCGGTGACGGTGTAGTAGATCATCCAGGCCGAGCGCGCTCCCTCCTCGGTGAGCTTGCCGAGCCCGGCGACGGTCTTGCCGTCCTTCTTGAACATCCCGCCATCCATGTCCGCCGACTCGCCCATGGACTCGTACTCCCAGCCGAGCACCGCGCCGTAGAAGGCCGCGGCGGACCGGACGTCCGGGGCACCGAGGTCGAGCCAACAGGGGGAGCCGGAAGCGAGGTCAGTGGTGATCACGGCGATTCCCTTCGCAGATCCTGTGTGGCACCAGCCTGGCACTCGGCACTGACAGTCGCGCGTCGACCGCCCGGTCATGGGCCTCGGCGGTGGCCTGCGGGCCGAGGACGTGCGCGGGCGGGCCGTCGTCGGTGCCGTGCCACACGCGGAACTCCTGCCCGTACCAGGAGCCGTGGCTGCGCACGTCGTCGTCCGCCGCACGGACCAGGTCGGCGGTGTCCGGCCATGGCGGTCCCGACCTGGGCGAGGCCCAGGACGAGGGTGTCATTGGTGCCGTCGCTGCCGTCGCCGGCCATCGCCACCGTGTGCCCCTCGGGTGGGTTACGCGGTCTGGAAGGAGACCTTGGTGAGGTTCTCCGAGGCGGTCCAGATCCGCCGGGCCTCCTCTGCGCTGCGCAGCCGGGAGTAGAGCTTCTGCTCTCCGGGAGGGCCGCCCATGTGCCCGAGTCCCCGCGGCCCGTAGAACCCGCCACCCTTGGCGTCGGGAGAGGTGGCGGCGAGGAGGGCGGGAAACTGCGCGCTCTCTACCGTCCCGACGATGATGCCGCGGGCGGACAGGGCCCGGATCAGGCGCACACCCATGGTGTCCTTGCTCCGGCCGACCTCGGGGCGTGCGGCGAGCAGACTCGTCGGGGCGACTCCCGGATGGGAAAGGTTGCTCGTGATGCCCCAGCCGTGGGCCTGGCTGCGCCGGTCGAGTTCGAGGCCGAAGAGCCCGAACGCGATCTTCGACTGGCTGTACGCCTTCATGCCATCGTACGAGCGTTCCCAGTTCAGGTCGTCCCAGTTGATGGCTCCTTGGTTCGCCGCGATGCTGACCTGGGAGGTCACCCGCGCGCGGCCGGCGCGCAGCAGCGGCAGCAGATGGGCCACCAGGGCGAAGTGGCCGAGATGGTTCGTGCCGAATTGCAGCTCGAAACTGTCGGCGGTCGTCTGCCGGTCGGGCGGAGTCATGACGCCGGCGTTGTTGATGAGCAGATGGATCGGCCGGCCCTCCTCGCGCAGGGTCCCGCCGAGGGCGGCGACGGAGTCGAGCGAGGACAGGTCGAGCTCGCGGAGCGACACGTTCGCGTCGGGGGCCGTTCGACGGATCGTGCCGATCGCGGCCTCGCCCTTGTGCGGGTTGCGTACGGGCAGGAGCACTTCGGCCCCCGCCGCGGCGAGCCGCGTGGCGAGGCCGAGCCCGATGCCGTCGCTGGCGCCGGTCACGACGGCGCGCTTGCCGGACAGGTCGGGGACGGTGAGGTCGATGGGTGTGCGTGGCATGTTCACTCCTCGGCGATGGTGCCCACTGATCATCATTCCCCGGCGAAGGGCGGTCCTGCGGCCCTGAAGGGGGGATCGATGAGGCGTGGATACCGCGGTACGCCGCCGGTACAAAGGTGCATACGCGAAGGAAGAGTGCGGGTGGATCTGCGACGGAGGAACGCATGCTGATCGACCGGGCCGGCCTGGCGGAGTTTCTCCGGCGTCGCAGGGAGGCGCTGCAGCCCGAGGACGTCGGCCTGCCGCGCGGCAGCCGCCGCAGGACCAGCGGGCTGCGGCGGGAGGAGGTGGCCGCGCTGTGCCACATGTCGGCCGACTACTACGCGCGCCTCGAAAGGGAACGCGGACCCCAGCCCTCGGAGCAGATGATCGCCGCCATCGCACAGGGCCTGCGGCTGTCCCTGGACGAGCGGGACCACCTGTTCCGGCTGGCCGGACACAACCCGCCCGTACGGGGCGCCGTCAGCGAGCACATCAGCCCCGGCATGCTGCGCATCTTCGACCGGCTGCACGACACCCCCGCGGAGATCGTCACCGAACTCGGCGAGACCCTGCGGCAGACACCGGTCGGTGTCGCGCTCACGGGCGACCTGACATCCTTCAGTGGCCCGGCCCGCAGCCTCGGCTACCGCTGGTTCACCGACCCGGCCACGCGGGCGCTGTACGCTCCCGAGGACCATCCGTTCCTCACCCGCATGTTCGCATCGGGCCTGCGCGGCATCCTCACGCTGCGCGGTCCTGAGTCGCGGGCGGCGCACCTGGCCGATCTGCTGCTCGAACAGAGCGACGAGTTCCGCAAGGTGTGGGACGAGCACGAGATCGGCATCCGTCCCCACGAGGTGAAGCGCTTCGTCCACCCCGAGGTCGGCGCACTGGAGTTGACCTGCCAGACGCTGCTCGATCCGAACCAGTCGCACTTCCTGCTCGTCCATACGGCGATTCCCGGCAGCGAGAGCGCCGAGAAGCTGTCGCTGCTTTCGGTGATCGGGGCGCAGACACTGCACTAGGGCGTGGTTGAGATGCCTCGTGGCGATCTGACGGATACGCAGTGGGAGCGGCTGGAAGCGGACTTGCCGCCGATACCGAAGATGGGCCGACCTCCGAGGGATCGGCGGCAGGTGTCCTGAAGAAGTTGCTGGTCAAGGCGGATACCGAGGGGGTCATCGAGTGGGAAGTCTCGGTCGACTCCACTGTCTGCCGGGCCCACCAGCGTGCCGCCGGGGCCCGCAAAAAGGGGCTGCCGATCCGGGCCGGACGCGTCCGAACGGCCTCGCGGCCGAGCCGGACGACCACGGCCCGGGGCGCTCGCGCGGCGGGCCGACCACCAAGATTCACCTCGCCGTCGACGCCTCCTTCCATGTCCTCGCAGCCGTCATCACCGTCGGCCAGCGGGGCGACGCACCCGTCTTCGAGCAGGTGATGGACCGAATCCGTGTCCCCCGGATCGGCGGTCGTCGCCCCCCGCACCCGGCCGGAACAAGCAGGCACGAGGCGTCGCGACCAGGTACGACAAGCTCGCTGTCCGCTACGAGTCGACCGACCGACTCACCTACCCTCATACAGCAGGCGCTGTGACCGCCCGTCATGCACGATCCCGATCACGCCACGGACCGTCTGGCACCAGGGTGCCGAGCACGGCCGGCAACTGTGGCGGCTCAACCGGGTCTGGCAGCAAGCTCAGGTCCGACCATGCGGTCCAGGCGTGCGTGTCCAGGTTGACCTGCTCATCGAGGAGCAAGCCGGTCCGCACGAGCGATGGTTGCTCGTCGGCGAACTGAGGGGCCCGCCTCGGACCAGTCGACGATGCCGGTGATCTCGTCCCCGTCGACGAACACGTGGGCGATCTGCAGGTCGCCGTGCGTCACGAGCCACTCGTACTCTCCGTCGAGAGCCGCCGCATGAGCTCTCTCGTCGCAGCCCACCCCTCGCCCCCGTGGTCACCCTGTGGCCGTGAGTCACGATGTCGCCGGACCCGATCGCCGGGGTTACAGCTTCTCCCGGCCGATTGCAGGCCGTCTCCGTGGCCACCGCGGGCCCACCCGCTTGCTCCGCGTCCGGCTCTCGGAGGCGGACGCCGGAGGTGCTCCCGCGCTGACGGCGGCAGCCTCGGCCGGGGCGATGCGGCGCAGCAGGAAGCCGGCGGTCAGGGCCATGACGAACATCACCACCGCGTACACCGCCGAGGGGATGGCCATCCGGGTGCTGTCAAGGAGCGAGGGGCTGAGGGCGATCGCCATCGACAGCGTGGTGTTGTGCATGCCGATCTCGAAGCAGGTGGCGACGGACTGCCGGTGGTCGCCGCGGGCAAGCCGGGTCGCGCCGTAGCCGATGGTCAGGGAGATCGCGCCGAAAAGGAAGACGACAAGGCCGACGTCGGCGAGATAGCCGAGCACGTTCTCACGCTCGGCGGCAAGCGCGGCGATGATGACGCCGACGAGCACGGCAACCGCCGTCACCTTGACCATCCGCGTCGAGCGCTCCGCGAAGTCCGGACGGCGGTGTCGGACCAGCATTCCCGCCGCGACCGGCACCAGCACGACGAGGAAGACCTGCAGTGTCTTGTCGAAGCGCAGTCCCAGCGCCTCGTCCGTGCCGGTCATGAAGTGGTCGAGGGAGAGATTCACGACGATCGGCAGCGTGACGACGGCGATGACCGAATTGATGGCGGTCAGCGTGACGTTGAGGGCGACGTCGCCGCCGAAGAGATGGCTGAAGATATTGGCCATCGTGCCGCCGGGAGAGGCCGCGAGCAGCATCATGCCGACGGCCGGCGCGGGACTCAGGTCGAAGGCCAGCACCAGGCCCAGACAGGCGGCGGGCAGCAGCACCAGCTGGCAGACGAGCGCGACGGCCACAGGCCGCGGATACGCCGCGATCCTGCGGAAGTCGGCCACAGACAGGCCGAGTCCGAGACCGAACATGATCACGGCGAGGACGGCAGGCAGCAGATAGGTGGTCAGCGGCGAGTCCACGCGAACAGACTCCGGGAGGCTGCTCGAAAAGTCCACGACCATACAGAACAGCTCCCGCACGCCGGCCGTGGCGGAGAGGCGCAGGGCCCGCGCCCGGAACCCGGCGACCGAGGCCGCCGACCGGACGACAGGAGCCCGGTGAGCTCAGTCAGCCCCCTTCGACTGGGCAGCGCGGACGGGCTGCTGGAGCGGAACTCGCGCGGACAAGGCTCCGGGTGTGCCCGCTCGATCGCGCCGTGCGGCCGATGAGCTTTCGCGGGCCCCGGTCGGACGGGCGGATCAGCGCAGTCCGGTGAAGAGATCGTTCTCGGGTGCGGCCGCGCCGGTGGCGTCCTTGACGCGTACGAAGGTCTCCACGCCCATCAACTCGCCGAACCTCTCCTTGCCCATCTTGAGGAAGAAGATGTTCTCGCCCTGACTGGCGTGCGCGGCCAGCGCGTCGAACTTCTGGCCACTGAACGCGGTGGTGTCCACCCACGTGGTGATCTCGTCGTCGGGGAGGCCGATCTCGGCCATCGCGGCGGCCTCGGCAGGATCCGGCTCCGGCATGTCCGGATGGAACTCGCGCATGATCTCGCCGAACCGCTGCATCCCCGAGCGGGGCATCGTCGTCCAGTACACCTTCGGTGCCAGGTCGGTCATCTCCAGCGCCGCCATCGTGATGCGGTGGGCCTGGATGTGGTCGGGGTGGCCGTAAAAGCCGTTCTCGTCGTAGGTGACGACCACATCGGGCCGGTAGTGCCGCATGAGGTCCGCGAGCCGGGCGGCGCCTTCCTCCACGGGGGTCTGCCAGAAGGACCCGGGGGCGTCGTTGCTCGGCCAGCCCATCATCCCGGAGTCGGCATAGTCCAGCGTCTCCAGATCGCTGACCTGCAAGACGTCACAGCTCTCCTGGAGTTCTTGACGGCGCATCGAGGCGACGGCCGCCGGATCGTGCCCGGGATCGCCCGGCTTGACACCCTCCGGTCCGTCACCGCAACCGCCGTCGGTACACGTCACGAGAACCGTGCGGATGCCTTCCGCCGCGTACCGCGCGAGGATCCCTCCGGTTCCGGTGGCCTCGTCGTCGGGGTGGGCGTGTACGGCCATGAGCGTCAAGGGCCGGTCAGTCATGAATCATTCCTCCTGCGGAAATACGTCTTGGTCCGAGTGCGCGACGGGCGTACCGCGATCCCTGGGGCCCCGCGGCGCCGGCCCCTCGGTCGATGCAACCGTCACGACAGGACTGGCTGTTCCCGGCCCGGCCGCTTGACCTCCCCAGGCGTCGGCGTTTCAACGCGAACGAGGTACAAGGCACGACCTGCAAGTCTCAGCGTCAAGGCAAGCGGCTGCACGTGGGCGGGCGCGTTGGCGCGGAGACTGGCCTGTGCTACTGCAGTCGGTGGAATGGGGCGGTCCGCGAGTTCCGAGTGGTGGCGTGCACCGCCTGCGGAACCGGGGTCCTCAACCCGGACGTCGTGTTCTTCGGTGAGAACGTGCCGCCCCAGCGGGTAACGGCGTGCCGGGGCCTTGTCGGCGAGGCGGCCGCCTTGCTCGTGCTGGGTTCTTCCCTGACGGTCATGTCCGGGCTCCGATTCATTCGCCAGGCGGCCCAGTCTCGTACCCCGGTCCTGATCGTGAACCAGGGCCCCACCCGTGGTAACCGCTGGGCCGACCGCCGTATCGACCTCCCGCCCCAGTAAGGGGACACACAGGAGCAGCCCCCTAAGCCGGTATTGCAGGATTCTGGTTCGGAGTTGTGAAGCACCGTTGACACCCGTACGACGCCATACGCGGAAGTACGCTGCCGCTGGACCCCTGCCCGGCAGGCCGAGGCCCTTCGGCTGAAGGCCGCGAATAGGGGGGTGTGCCGTGAACCTGGGGTGACGAGACGGAGCGGATGTGGCGTACCCCCTGTCGGCTCCCACGGGCCGCCACCTTCGGCATCCTGAGGCCGTCGCCGGACTGCTGCCCTGCACCAGGGAATTCACAAGATCAGCACTGGACTTTCCATGGTGGGTCGGTGCAGGGTGTGCCGACCCGCAATTCCACCCGACCGAAGGCCGCAACCATGGCTCTGACCTGCTTAGTTGCCTCTGTTCGGGTGTTTGCCGCGACTCATCGCCCGTATGTCCCTCCCACTCCCGAAGGGGTAGCACCGTGCCGTTCCGCGGAAGTCTCCTGCACCGTACCGTCCCGTTCGCCCTGGCCGTGAGCACGGCCGTCGCCGTCACCGCATGCAGCAAGGGCGGCGAGGCCACCACCACGGCGGACGGCGTCCGCCTCGTCACCGCCGACCAGCTCACCACCTGCACGCATCTGCCGTACGCGCCGTTCCAGTCGGAGAAGAACGGCAAAGTCGTCGGGTTCGACGTCGACATGATCGATCTCGTCGCCGAAGAAATCGGCGTGAAACAGCAGATCGTGGACAAGTCCTTCGAGACCATCAAGACCGGCGCGGACCTCAACGCCGGTGTCTGCGATGTGGCCGCCGCGGGCATGACCATCACCGACGAGCGCAAGAAGCATCTCGACTTCTCCGTCCCCTACTTCGATGCCGACCAGGCACTCCTTGCCCGCAAGGGCGTCGCCGCGAAGAGCCTCGGCGACGTCAAGTCCAAGAAGTTGAAGCTGGGTTCGCAGTCTTCGACCACCGGCGAGGAGACCGCGCACGGCAAGGGCCTCGACCCGCAGTCCTTCGAAAGCTCGGACGCCGAGCTCAACGGCCTGCGCACCGGTCAGGTGGACGTGATCATCCAGGACTACCCGGTCGTCGCGAACTGGCTCAAGGACCCCGCGAACGCGGCCAAGTTCAAGCTGGTCGGCACTGTCGCCACCGGTGAGCACTACGGCTTCGCCGTGAAGAAGGGCGGCAACCCGAAGCTGTTGGCCTCGATCGACAAGGCCATCACGCGGTCCAAGAAGGACGGGACGTACAAGAAGCTCTACGAGCAGTGGATCGGCCCGATGCCCGAAGGAGCCGATGCCCGGTGAGCACCCAGACACCCCTTACGGACGCGCGGCCACCGACCCGCACCGCCCGTCGCCGCCTCTCGCTGCGGCGCCGGCGGAGTCTGGTGCGCACGGCGCAGTACGTGGGCCTCCTCGCCGCCGTGGCGGCTGCCGCCGGGCTCGCCGACTGGAACCAGCTCCAGGAGCAGTTCCTGCAACTGTCGGTGGCCGAGCAAATGTTCCCCGAGCTGCTCACCGTGGCACTGGCCAATACGGTGCTGTACACCCTGTCCGGGTTCGGCGTCGGTCTCGTGCTTGGCCTGGTCATCGCCCTGATGCGGCTGTCGTCGGTCGCCCCCTACCGTTGGCTCGCGGCGCTGTACATCGAGGTCTTCCGCGGCCTGCCCGCGCTGCTCATCTTCATCTTCATCGGCGTCGGGGTGCCGCTCGCCTTCCCCGGGGTGGTGATACCGGGCGGGGCGTACGGTCAAGTCGCCGTCGCACTCGGCCTGGTGGCCGCCGCGTACATGGCCGAGACGATACGTGCCGGCATCCAGGCGGTACCCCGCGGCCAGTTGGAGGCCGCCCGGACGCTCGGCATGTCACAGGCCCTGGCCATGCGATCGATCGTGATCCCGCAGGCATTCCGGATCATCGTGCCGCCTCTCACCAACGAATTGGTGCTGCTGTTCAAGGACTCCTCACTGGTGCTGTTCCTCGGGGTGTCCCTGCAGACCCGTGAACTGACCAAGTTCGGCCGGGACCTGGCGAGCGAGACGGCCAACACGACGCCGATCTTCGTGGCCGGACTGTGCTATCTGCTGGTCACCGTCCCACTCGGCTTCCTGGTGCGCCGTCTTGAGGCACGCCATGCCCAGGCGAGGTGAACGATGAGCGAGACCACATCAACACCACCACAGACAGCCACGGACAGGGACGCGGACATGACGACGACCAGCAAGACCGATCCCGCAGACGTCCCGGCCACCGCGATCGACATCCGAGGGCTGCACAAGTCCTTCGGTGACCTGAAGGTCCTGCGGGGTGTGGACTTCACCATCCGGCCCGGCGAATTGGTCTGTGTGATCGGACCGTCGGGCTCGGGCAAGTCGACACTGCTGCGCTGCGCAAACCTTCTCGAACAGCCCACTGCGGGAACGGTGTTCGTCGCCGGAACGGACATCACCGACCCGGACGCGGACATCGACCAGGTGCGCCGCCACATCGGAATGGTCTTCCAGCAGTTCAACCTCTTCGCCCATCTGAACGTGCTGGAGAACCTGACCATCGCCCAGCGCCGGGTGCTTGGCCGCAGCAAGGAGGAGGCCGCGCAGGTGGCCCGGGAAAACCTGGCCCGGGTCGGGCTCTCGGACAAGGAACGCAGCTACCCGGCCAAGCTCTCCGGCGGCCAGCAGCAGCGTGTGGCCATCGCGCGGGCCCTGTCCATGGGCCCGCAGCTGATGCTGTTCGACGAGCCGACCAGCGCGCTCGACCCGGAACTCGTGGGCGACGTACTGGCCGTCATGCGCTCCCTCGCAGACGAAGGCATGACCATGCTGGTCGTCACCCACGAGATGGGCTTCGCCCGTGAAGTCGCCGACCGCGTCGTTTTCATGGACGACGGCGTGATCGTCGAGGAGGGCACCCCGGACGAGGTCCTGGGCAGCCCTCGGCACCCGCGCACCCGCGCCTTCCTCGCTCGCGTGCTCGCACCCGCGGGCGGCACCACGGCCGACGACTCCGCGGGCACCGCCTGACCGGGCCGACGGATGGCACGGGCGAGGTCCCGACGTGACTGATCCCGTGCTGTACCGGCGGAGCCTGCCCGGCCCCTCGGCAACATCGTGCCCCGGGCTCGGGCCGCCGTGTCCGGGTTGAGTGATCGGTTTCGGGGTGCGCTCGAAGTTGACGTATCCGGCACGGGCGAAGGACTTCGCCACAGGGGTGCTCCCGAGGTCCGTGGATGCCCTGATCCGGTCGACGCCCTCGGCGGCCAGGATGCGGGTGCCCTCGGCGAGGCACGAAGCCCACCGGGCCGCCACCGTCGGGAAGTTCGGCGATGCGCCACCACTGGTGCGGGCTCTCGAACTTGGCGAACTCTCCGTCGTAGTGCCGGGCCGGGACAGCCGCCAGACGGGTCAGTGAAGCGCCGACGCCGTCCGTGACCAGGGACAAGGCGCCAAAGTTGCCGTACGCCCATCGACGGCGGTTGGGTACCTCGGCACCGAACTGCACCTGCGGAGGCCACAGTTGGCAGACATTCGTCCTGTTTGACGGCATCTGCCGCCACAGCCAGTGCGACACCCTCCGACGCCAGCAGGGAGTGCGGCCGGTGGTCTCCACGGACAAGGCCGCCCCGACCGATGAGTGGTGCGAGCCGTACGGGCTGTGCACCCGCGTCATCAACGTGGGCGGCGCCTCCCTGCCCAGCGAGTTCTAGAGCTGGAGCGACGGCCCGGCCTGACCGCGTGCTGGTATGCATCGCCGAGCGGGAGCGGGCACTGGCCTCCCGCGCCCCGAGCGCCGCCCAAACCGCTACAGCCATCGAGACGGCCGTACGCCACTACGTCGCCATGCACGCCTGAATGTTGCCGAGGAGCACGTCAGTCGGCGGGCGAGCCCGGGGGCGCGTCGGGGAAACAGCGGCCCATCTTCCGGCCACTGGCCCGCGTCTCCTCGATCAGCCTGGTCACGGGCATGTCGAGGCGCTGTGCCGCCGCCAGGACGTCGGCGTACTCCGGCTGCACCGTCACCATGCGGGACCCCAGATAGCCGCGCTTCACCCGCACCGTGGTGTCGCCCACCGGGACCTCGACCTGGTCCCGGCGAAGACTCCGGCGGGCGAGCGCCGAAATACGAACCCCCAGAGTGGGTGTCTCCTCGAAGATGATCCGGCACACCAGATCGAGCCGGTCGGCCGGGACCAGAGCGCTGAGGATCTGACCGGGCCGGCCCTGATGCGTCAGCGCGTGAGTGCACCAGGCGTCGGCGGCTCCGAACGCCCGGAGCCGGCTCAACAGATCCGGCCACACACGGGGATCGAGGTCGTCGACGGTGGTGTCCACCTGGTGCAGGGAAGCGGACATCCACTCCTCGGCGGCCTCGGCAGCCTCGTGCGGCTCGCCGATGAGAACACGCAGCACGTTGGGATGTGTCGACGGGTCAGCCGCCCCGGCGCCGACCCCGACCGCGAGCGGGGTCAGGGCCGGCGGAGGGCCCCAGTCGGTGGCCAGCTCACACAGCAGGGCGGCGCCGGTGGGCGTGCACAGCTCCATGCCCGCGGGATGAGCGGCGATCGGCGCACCCGCGGCGGTGAGCAGCTCAAGGACCGCAGGACCCGGCAGCGGAATCCGGCCGTGTGCGCTCTCCACCGCGCCGGAGCCGACCGCGATGGCACTCACCACGCGCGTCCGGGCGCCGAGCAGGCCGAGCTCGTGCAACGCGACAGCACACCCCACCACGTCGGTGATCGCATCGAGCGCACCGACCTCGTGGAAGTGGACCTGGTCGGCCGCGATCCCGTGCACCTTCCCCTCGGCCGCCGCGAGCCGTTGGAACACGGCCTCGGCGAAGGACCGCACCGGTTCGGGAAGCCCGGCCGACCGCAGCACCCCGACGACGTCGGCCACTCCCCGGTGTTTCCCCGTATCGGGCACATCCAGCTGGATCCTCGCCGCCCGGAATCCGTGACGGCGCACCTGAGTCAGTGTCAGTCCGACCCGCTCGACCGGTATCCGGGCAAGTGCGGACCCCACCGCACCTTCGTCCGCTCCCGCGTCGAGCAACGCCCCAAGGAGCATGTCGCCCGCGGCGCCGTTCCCGGGGTCGACCCAGAGCGTCTTCATACCGCCCCCGGTCCCGCGCACCTGGCGATCCGCGCCGCGGCGACACCCGCGCCGAAGCCGTTGTCCACGTTGACCGACACCACCCCGGGAGCACAACTGTTCAGTACCGCAAGCCAGGCCGTCAGACCGTCCAGATGCCAGCCGTATCCGACGCTCGTCGGCACGGCGATCAGCGGCAGGCCGATCAGCCCGCCGAGCACGGACGGCAGGGCCGCCTCCATCCCCGCCACGGCCACCACTACGTGGCACCCGGCGATCCTCTCCCGCTGCGCGAGCAGCCGGTGCAGTCCCGCGACACCCACGTCGCCGACCACTTCCGCGCGGGAGCCGAACGCGCGCACCGTGGCCACGCATTCCAGCACCACGGGCAGGTCGCAGGTGCCCGCCGACACCACGGCCACGCTCCCCTTCGGCGCGGGCGGCGGGCCGAGCACCGCGGTTCTGCCCACGTCGTCGACCGCCGCTCCGGACAGCTCCCGCCGGCACAGCTCGCGCGCCTCGTCGGACAGCCTGGTGGCCAGCACCGCCCGGTCCGGGTGCGCCCGATGCAATGCCCGCAGGGTGGCGACCACTTGCTCCGGTGTTTTCCCCTCACCGAATACCACTTCGGGGTCGCCGGTACGGCGGGCCCGGTCAATATCAATGCGCGCGAATCCGAGATCGGTCTCACGGGCGTGCTCGGTCTCCGGGACAACTCCCTTGTACTCTGCTGGCATCTGTTCCATCGCCCTCACTCTGCGGAGCGGAAATCATGGGAGAACGTACGGCAATTCATGGCGCACAGGCATTGCTCACCGAAATTTCCGGCTACGGCAGAACTCTGGTCGCCTTCTCGGGCGGTGTCGACTCCAGCGTGGTGGTCGCGGCAGCCGCCAGAACGCTGGGCCCGGACCGGATGGCCGCCGTGACCGCCGTCTCCCCCTCCCTTCCGGACGAGGAACTCCTGGCGGCGACCCGGTTCTGCGAAGAGCTTGGCGTGGCGCACCACCGCGTCGACACCCACGAGATGGACGTGTCCGGCTACCGCGCCAACGGCCGCCGGCGCTGCTACTTCTGCAAGAGCAGCCTGCTCGACGCCGCGCGGGCGCTCGCGGCGGAGCGGGGCTATGACACCGTCGCCACCGGCACCAACACAGATGATGTGGTCGACCGCTTCCGCCCAGGGATCGCCGCTGCCGCCGAGCGCGGCGCCCGCACACCGCTCGCCGACGCCGGGCTCGGCAAGTCCGCCGTCCGGGCCGTGGCCCGTCTGTGGTCGCTTCCCACCTGGGACAAGCCGGCCATGGCCTGCCTGGCGAGCCGCATCGCGTACGGAATCGAGGTCACGCCGAACAGGCTGGCCCGGGTCGAGCGTGCGGAGATCGCCGTACGCCGTCTGCTCGGACCTGCCGGCAAGGGCAATGTCCGGGTGCGTGATCTGGACACCTCCGTACGGATCGAGGTCGACCGGGAGTCACTGCCCGCCGTGCTGCGGGACCCGCGCCTTGCCGAGGCCGTCCGCGAGGCCGGCTTCGGCGAACTGCCCGTCGCCGTGCACGAGTTCCGCTCCGGTTCGATGAATCATCTGCCGCCCGTCCCCCGCAGACTCAGCCGCTGACCCCGGCGGCGCTCAGCCGGGCCCGTACCACCTCCTCAGTCGTCTGCTCGATCCGACGGGTCGCGAAGCGCAGAATCGGCGGTGCCATGACCGAGGTCGCCACGGCCACGAGGACCACGACGGTGTAGGACTCGGTTGTCAGTACGCCAAGCCTCAGCCCGACCGACGCCACCACGAGCTCGATGACGCCGCGTGAGTTCATGCCCGCTCCGATGGCCAGAGCCTCCCACCGGTCCAGGCGGCCGAGCCGGGCGCCGAGGAAGGCCCCGACGAACTTCCCGACGACGGCGATGAACAAGACCGTCACCGCAAGCAGCAGCACTTCGGGACGGCGCAGCGCCGTGAGGTCGGCACGCAGTCCGGCAGTGGCGAAGAACAGGGGAGCCAGGACCGCGAGCACGAACGTCCGTATGGGGGCGAGGAGTTCCATCCGGACCGCGCCCGACTGCCGCAGCATGATGCCGGCCACGAACGCGCCGAACACCGCCTCCAGGCCCATCGACTGGGTCGCCGCACTGGCCAGCAGCACGATGACGGCGATGAAGGCGGCCGGCGCCCCGGCAGCGGCAGCACGGTTGGCCCGGCGCAGCCCGATGCGGGTCACCACCCGGCCCACCGTGGCGGCGAAGCCGATCACCACCGCGATCCACATGATCGAGCGGCCGACTGTCTGCGGATGCACTCCTGTGGTGGCCATCGCGGAGACGATGGAGAGCATCAGCCAACCGACGATGTCGTCGATCATGCCGGCGGCGAGGGTCAGCTGGCCGACGTTGCGGTGCAGCAGGTTCATGTCCGACAGCGTCTTGGTGATGACCGGTATGGCACTGACGCACATCGCGACCCCGAGGAAGAGCGCGAAGACAGGGCGCTCCCCATCGCCGCCGAGAAACTGCTCCGGGACGAGGTATCCGGCCCCGATACCGAGCCCCAGGGGCAGCAGGAGCCCGGACAGGCTGATCGCGAGCGTGGTCCGGCCGCGTCGGCGGACCATGCCGAGGTCGAGCTCGACTCCGGTTATTCCGACGAGCAGCAACACCCCGAGCTGGCCGGCGGCGTCGAGCAGATGGAATTGCCCGGTGTCCTTGGGCAGCAGCCAGCCGGCGATGTCCGGCGCCACGTGGTCGAGCAACGAGGGCCCGAGCACGATGCCCACGCACAGCTCACCCACCACGGCAGGCAGTCCGCAACGGGCCGCCAGACGGCCAAGGATGAGGGCCAGCATCAGCAGCAGCCCTACCTGGAGGAGAAACACAAGCAGTTGGTGGCTCTGTATCGGCGCCACCGGAAGTGCAATCAACACGGGGCTCTCCTACGGTGAATGCAATATTCGCCGATGCTCATTTCATCCACGGGCAGACAGCAGATACCGATGGGGTTGAGCAGCCGGCTCGCACCGACCCTTGTCAGTAGCGGAAAGGACTGTCGATGATGGATCTTTTGGTGCCCTCGGAATCCTGTTGCGCGGAAGCATTCGGCGATATCCCCGACGCGTTCTCGCTGCCGACGGAGGAAGCGATACTCGGCCCTGTGACCTCCCGGCGCCGACGCGAGTTGCCGGGGTGGTGGGCAGCCTCACTCATTGCGCCGGTTACCGGGCGGCCGTGGTGGCTCAGAGCACCGGACTGGTCGCGGCCGGAATCGACGCGGAGCCGAACGGGGCGCTGCCCCGCGGCATACTGAAGTACATCAGCCTTCCCCCGGAGCGCGCCCGGCTCGACCGACTGCTGACCGTGACCGGCCGGCAGTGCACTGGGACCGTCTGCTGTTCAGCGCCAAGGAGGCGGCGCACAAGGCATGGTTTCCGCTGACCCGGATGCCACTTGGCTTCGAGGATGTCGACATCACGATCGACGAGATCGGCGCCGGCCTGACCGCACGGCTGCTGCCGCCGAAGTCTCCGCACGCCGCGTCCGGCATCCCGTCCCTGCTGACCGGCCGCCGGCACTGCGAGTCGGGCCTGCCGCTCACCACGTTCACCCGTGCCTCACCGCACGTCCGATCACGCAGGGCGACGCGGGTGTGACCCGGCCGGCCACCAGCAGGTCGAAATGGCGGGCATCGGTGATCCGAAGACCGTGTGCCGCAAGTGCCGCCTCCGTGCGGCGGGCCAGATGGCAGCCGCCCGTGACCAGCGGCCAGATGAGGTCGAGGGCCCGCTGCGTCCGTGCCAGTCCTGGCCGCCCGGAACGGATGTGCTCGTAGAACCTCAGCTCCCCGCCCGGGCGCAGTACCCGCCGCAGCTCCGCCAGCGCGCCGGACACATCCTTGACCGAACAGAGCACCCGGGATATCACCACCACGTCGAACGAGCCGGTCGGTACCGGGAGTTGCTCCACCCGCCCGGCACGCACGAAGCTCACGCCCGTCCCCGCGCCGATCTCAAGGACCTGGCCGCGGACCCCGGCAAGGAGTTCGGCGTACAGCGCGCCCTCGTCGTACTCCTGGATCGCAACGTCCGGCACGGGGCTCCTCCTTGGTGTGTCGCTATGCGGTCGGCCGGCTCGCAAGGGCAGCCTTGATCCGCGGGTTGTCCACCAGATAACGCATGTCCTGTGGCCCCTCGGCGGCGAGCCAGCGGGCAAGACCCAGGAACGATTCGCGGGTCTTGGCCACGAACCGGGACTCCGGGTCGTCGAGCCCCTGCATCGGCAGTACGGCCGGTGAGGAGCGGACAGCCCGCATCAACTGCGCGCCCGCGTCGCCGGAGCGGAGTTCGCCGTGGTCGACGGCGTCGCAGAGGCGGACCATCTCGAAGAACAGCTCGTCGTAGGCCTTGTTCGGGAACGGCGAGCCCACGAACTCCTCGTCCTCCAGGTCCGTGAAGACCTGCTCGTCGCGCGAGATCCGAAAACGCTCCACGGCTCGGCTCAGCCGCATGCTGGCCGGCATTTGGGAGGCCGCCCACACCCGGTACACGGCGTTCCACAGATCCCAGTCCGACCACGAGATGAAGGAGCAGTTGACCAGGTTGTCGTTGTAGCGGACCAGGCTCTGCTGAAGACGCTCGACGTACGCGAAGCGCTCCTCGGAGAAGTCGTCGTCCTTCAGTGCCCGCAGCAGCCGCCAGGCAACGGCATCGATGACCTCGCCGGTGTTGGACAGACCGCGGGAGTACAACGGGTCGATGAAGCCGGCGGCGTGCGACATCATGCACCAGCGATGGCCCACCGTCTGGGTCGAGGTGTACTGGAACCGGCCGGTGGACACCCAGGGCCGGACCGTCTTGGCATCGGCGAAGATCCGCTCGAGCACCGGGAACCGGCTGACGTGGCGGGCGAACTCCTCGGCGGGCGTGATGTCGTCCGGCTTGGGATAGCGGCGTTCGTCGAAAGTCAGGCCGACGCTGACCAGCGGATTGATGGAGCCGGGGTCGTTGTTGAACGGGATGACCCAGAACCAGCCGCGCTCGAAGACATGGTGCATGGTGCCCATCACCCAGGGCAGGGGCGGCCGTTCCTCCTTCGGCATCTTCAGGCACTCGTCGGTGGGCCGGACGTCGATCATGTGCGTGAACAGGGAGCGGGCGTGGTGCTTGAGCGCATCGGGCCCTGCGCGCAGCCCGAGCTGCTCGGCCACCGGGGACCTGAAGCCGCTGGCGTCCACGAGGTAACGGGTGCGGAACCGAGTGCCGTCCTGTCCGCTGATGGTGACCTCATGCTCGCCGAAATCGACGTTCTGCACCCGGTAGGCCTGACGGGCGACACACCCGTACTTCACGGCCAGATGGAAGAGATACGAGTCGGTGTCCTGCCGGAAGAGGTGGCTGGTGTGCAAGTCCGGGATGTGGGTACCGAGTTGTGTGGTGTGCGCCGGGTCGGGCTCCTTGCCCTCCTCGTGCATCATGAAGCCGAAGTGGAGCTTGCGGCCCATCGTCGGGGCGATCTCCTTGATCGCCTTGTCGAACGAGCAGAAGAGCTCCAGTTCGGGTACGTCGTAACGCTCGGCGATGATGCGGAACATGTTGAGCGTACGCGGAATGGACGATTCACCCACCGCGAACCTCGGGTGCACGCCGGCGTCCACCAGCATCACTTTCGCCCCGTTCCTGGCCAGAACGGCGCCCAGGATGGAGCCGGCTATCCCCGAGCCGAGGATGATCACGTCGTAGGCGTCGTCACGATCGGGCATCGACTTCCCTCTCCGTTGCGTTGATGTGCGCAGTCGCTGTGACCTCGGGCCGGAACGTGGCGAGGTCAGCTGAACGCGGTCCACCAGTCGGCGTGCCGGGAAGCGAGCCGACGGTAGGCGCCGCCGTAGAACACCAGTGGGTCGGCGAGCGACCGCGGATCACAGTCCAGCTCTGTCACCCGGCCCAGCACGATGTCGTGGTCGCCTGCCTCGGTGACCGAGGCGGTGGTGCAGGTGACGACGGCGAGCGCGCCGGGGAGCAGCGGCACTCCGCCGGCCCCGGAGCGGTGCGACAGGGTGCCGAACCGGTCAAGGCCGGGCCTGGCGAATGCCAGGGACAGCTCACGCTGGGCTTCGCCGAGCACATTGACCGCGAACGCGGGGGCGGCTGTGAACACCGGGTGCAGCCGGGAGGCCCGGCTGACGCAGAACAGCACCAGCGGAGGTTCAAGGGACACGGAGCAGAACGAGTTCACCGTCATCCCGACGGGCAGCCCGTCGTCGGTGTGCGCGGTCACGACCACGATGCCGGTGGCGAACTGCCCGAGCACCCGGCGCAGGATCCCCGGATCGATCCGAGTCCCGATCACCGCTGTCCACCTGCCTTCCACAACTCCGGTTGTTCCGCCGGTCAGGCGGCGATGGTGACGCCGAGCTCCCGGACCCAGAGATCGAGCCCGATCGCCATCTCGATGCTCAGCCGGCTGATACCCGGCTCATCGGTGCCGCTCAGCACGGAGTCCACCCGGGCCGGGTCGAGCAGGGCGGCGACCGGGCTGACGGAGTCCCGGGTGAGCTCCCGCAGCCGTACGCGCAGAGCCTCGTCGTAGGCGGGATCCTGCACCTTGGGGAAGGGGGACTTCTTGCGGTCCCGGACCTCGGCCGGGAGCAGGTCCGCCACCGCGGCCCGCAGCAGCGACTTCTCCCAGCCGCCGGCTGTCTTCATCGACGACGGCACATTGAAGACGTACTCGACGAGCGGGTGATCGCAGAACGGCACCCGGCCCTCGAGTGCCACCGATGCGCCCATCCGGTCCTTGCGGTCGAGCGTCACCCGGACGTACCGCGTCATGTGCAGATACGTCAGTTCCCGCATCCGGCGGTCCACGGCCACGTCGGCGTCGAGCCGGGGCACTTCGGCCAGTGCCGCCGTATACCTTTCGGTGCTGTAGCCGGACAGGTCAAGATCCTTGAGGAGCCCCCGGTCGAGCAGATCGCCGAACTCGTCGATGCGGTGCCCGGGGCCGAACCAAGGGAAGGCGCCCGAGGCGGCACGCGCCGGGTCCCGGAACCAGCGGTAGCCGCCGAACAGCTCATCGGCGCCGTCCCCGCTCACTGCCACCTTCGAGGTCTCCCGCACCGAGGCGGAGAGCCGCTGCGCGGCGACATACATGTCGAGGCGGGCGGTCGGACGATCCATCGCGGCGACTACGCCGAGTTGGCGCGCCGGGTCGGCTGCATCTGCCGCGCCGAGCACGAGTTCGCGGTGATCGGAACCGAGATGGCGGCTCATCAGATGCGCGTACGGGCTGTCGAGAGCCGGGAACTGCTCGTCGGGGCGGAAGTGGTCGAAGTGGTAGCCGTACTCCATCGAATACGTGCGCAGTGTGTCGTCGGCGGAGCCGTCGAGGTGCGCGGACCGCCGGGAACCGCCGCTCTTGGCGGCGATCGCGCAGAGGGCGCTGGAGTCCAGACCACCGGAGAGCATAAGGCCCAGCGGCACATCGGCGACCAGTTGGGTGCGGACCGCGTCCTCGAGCAGCTCCCGGACCGTACGCACCGTCGTCTCGTAGTCGTCGGTGTGCTCGCGGACCTCGAGCCGCCAATAGGTCCGCCGCCGCAGTCCGGTGCGGTCATACGTCACGACCTGTCCGGGGACCACCTCGGACACACCACGGAACACGGTGTCGCCGGGTGTGGGGGTGAAGGCGAGCAGTTCGCGCAGACCGTCCTGGCCGACCACCGGCCGACAGGCCCCGGCGGCGAACAGTGCCTTCGGCTCGGAGGCGAAGGCGAGTCCGTCCGTGACCTCGGCGTAGCACAGCGGATAGATCCCGAACCGGTCCCGGATCAGCACAAGGCGGCCGGCCCGCTCGTCCCATACGGTGAATGCGAACATGCCGCGCAGCCGCTCCGCACAGTGCTCACCCCATTCCAGATAGGAATGCAGCACCACCGCTGTATCGCTGTGGTCGCGGAATCGGTGGCCGCGGGCCGACAACTCGTTTCGCAGTTCATCGGTGTTGAAGATTTCCCCGGTGTAGGCAAGGACAGCGATGTCGGACCCCGAAGCGTCCGCGGCGACCATGGGCTGCCGGCCACCATCGAGGTCTATGACGGCGTTGCGGCGGAACGCGATCAGTGCATGCCGGCCGGTCCAGTGTCCTGCCTCGTTCGGACCGCGCAACGTCAGCGGCTCGGACAACTTGTCGACGAGCTCCAGGCGCTCAGTCAACTCGCTGGTGAAGGACACCATTCCTGCGATTCCACACATGGACTGCTCCTCATGGAGTCCTCGAATTGCGCCGCGATGAAAGTCGACACCGAATTCCTGCCGCTATTGGGCGAATACGGAGACTACAGATTTCCATGTATGTACGACGCCGGGGAAGTGGGCAATTGCGGATCGACCGCAGTCGCACAGCACCGGGCGGGCGCCGTGCGACCTCAGTGGCAGAGCAGCAGCACGTGGATCGTGACCGCGACGAGCACGGTCGCAGACGCCACCGGGAAGAGCCCGGCGACGAGCACGCCCGCCAAGCAACTCACGGAGCGGCGGAATCTGCCGGGCCGGGGCATGGCGTCCGCCAGCCTGATGAGCCTCAGTTCGATGGAACCGGGACCGACCATCATCAGCCCGTCGGCTTCCTGCGTCGGGGCACCGGACGCCTGTTGCAGGGCGGATGCCACCGCGGCGGGGCCATACTGCGCGGCCGCACGCTTGTCCGCGGCAACCTCCACCAGTTCACGTACCGCCGACGGCGCGATGCGGAAGAGAGGGACCACCGGCAGCGCCGCCTTCAACGCTTCGGCGCAGGCCACGAGCGCGTGGTGGCGCCCGCGCAGATGTGCGCGCTCATGGGCGAGCACCGCCGCCAAGTGCAGCGGGTGGAGGTGGTGCGTCATGCCGTCGGTCACCACGACCACTCCTGGCCGACCGGCCATGCTGAAGGCGAAGGGGCGGCCGTGCGGCACCCAGAGGGTCAGCGGCTGTCCCGGCTCCTCGCGAGCGGTGCCACGCAAGGTGGCCAAGCAGTCCCTCCGGGTACGTATGCGTCGTCGCCCGGACCGGGCCGCCACATAGACCAGGCGCAACGCCACGATGCACAGGAGCACGCACCCCCAGTCACCGGCTGCTTTCTCCCATGCCGGCGGTGAACCGTGCGGCACCGACCGCGGCCAGTGCATGGACGCGGGGAGCAGCCCGTGTCCCGCCCCATGGGCGACCAACAGCAGATGGCCGGGCAGCAGCAGGGCGGCGAGACCGAGTCCGATGGTGATCAGTACACCCGCGACGGCGGAGAACCAGCACGCCAGGAGCAACGTCGGATCGAACCGCCGCGGGTCAAGGGCCAGCAACAGTCGCGGCGCCAGCCAGCTGCACAGCGCCGCGGCCAGAAGAAGTCCGACCGCGATGATCACGGCAGGAGGTGCCTCTTGCCGTCGGCCGGTCGCGGGGACCTGCCGAGTGGCCGGAGCATAGAGATGGACGTACAGGCAGCTTCATACAAACAGACAGCCGACATACTCACCTCCCACGTCGGAGGGTAGCGACCCGGCATGTGACGGGGACTACTTGTGCAGGGAGCAATCTGCACACTCAGCCGACGGTCCTGGGGCGGGGGCCAACTGCGGATCGGACGCGGTTGCCGCCGGTCCGTCAGAGGTCGAGAACCTCGAACGGTATGGCGAGTTCGCACCCGAGCAGTCGCCCCGCGGCACCGGTCCGGGTCCGCAGCACCTGGGTCAGCTCGGCGAAGGTGCCGTGCCCGTCGCCGAGTCCGGCCAGATAGGCGGCGTGCTCCTGCAACGAAGCAAGGCCGGCCTCGAAGTGCTCCGTGACGTCGACCCCGTGGGTGGAGTCCGGTGAGCCGGCCACGAGAACGCGCCGGGCGCCGGACCACGGCTCGTACCCCTCGTCCAGCAACTCCCGGAACACCCACCGGTTCCCGGCGTCACGGGCCGCGTCGATCGCGGCCCGGCCGACTGCGACATGGTCCGCCTGATTGACGGTGCCGTTCATGAACTTCGGCCGGCAGTTGATCAGAATGATGATGTCAGGACGGCACCGGCGCATTACCCGGGCTATGTCTCTGCGCAGCGGAAGGCCATGTTCGAGGACTCCGTCCCGGTGGTCCAGAAATTCCACGTCACTTACGCCGACGACGGCTGCGGAGGCCCGTTCCTCCTTCTCCCGAAGCGGACCGGCAGCTGCCGGATCCATACCGTCGATCCCGGCTTCTCCGCGTGTCGCGAGACAATAGGAGATCCGCTTCCCTTGGGCCGTCCAGCGGGCAATGGCGGCCACCGCCCCGTATTCCAGATCGTCGGGGTGTGCGACCACTGCGAGAGCGGAGGACCAGTCCTCGGAGATCAGTTGTAATTCTGCTGCCATGACATCGATGCTATCGGCCGGACGGTTCAGCACCAAGGCTGTGCGGTACACAATGAAGCGGTGATGCGAATAGTCCGAACAACGAAGGGTATTGGCGTGCCCGAACCGGAAAGTACGCAGGAAATAATTCAGTGGGTCAAAGAAGCGCACGACCGCGAGCGCCGGCTCATCTCGCCGCTCACGGACGATGAGATCCGATTGCCGTCCCAGCTGCCGGGCTGGACCCGCGCCCATCTGCTGGCCGCCCGCCTCGCGTTCCTGCACGCGGCGCTGCGGCAGATCGACTACGCCAGGGCCAGGCGGACCACGGCCTTCTACCGCGCGGGTCCGGATCCCCGGGCGGCGGACAGGGCAGGCCGTGACTCCGAAGTGGAGGCCAACGCGGGACGTCCGGCCGAGGACCTGGTGACGGCGGTGTGCGACGCGACGCTGGTGATCGACCGGGCCTGGTCCCATCTGGGGCGGGCGGCCTGGGTGAGTCCCGCGCGCTACCGGGGCCGCGGGACGCTTCTTGACGTGCTGTTCGCCGGCTGGCGGGAGGCCGAGGTGCACATGGTCGACTACGACCTGGGCCGGCGCCCGGCCGACTGGTCCCCCGCCCTGTGCGTCCATCTGATCGACTATCTCTCGCGGCGAGTGCCGGACGGGTTGCGTCTTGATCTTTCGGCGCCCGGCGGGGAGAGCTGGACGCTGGGCCACGGCGAACCGGTCCGGGTGCACGGCACGCTGAGCGATCTGGCGGCCTGGCTGGGCGGACGCGCGACGGACAGCCGGCTCGAGTGCTCCGCCGGTGAGCTGCCGCTGATCGGCCGCGCCGCGGCGCAGGCCGTCTGACGGGCGATGATGCACGGCCCTCCGGGGCCGTGCATCACCTGTCGTGGGCAGGAGTCGGTCAGTCGTCGAGCAGTTCGACCGTTCCCTGGGATCCGTCCACACGGATCCGCGCGCCGTCCGGTATCTGTTTGGTCGCGTGGTCGACGCCGACCACCGCGGGCAGCCCCAGTTCGCGTGCCACCACGGCTCCGTGTGTCATCAGGCCACCGATCTCCACGACCATGCCGCTCACCGCGGAGAACAGCGGCGTCCAGGCGGGATCGGTGAACGGTGCGATGAGGATCGAGCCGTCCGGTATCCGTGCGTGTTCCGGCCGCAGAACCACGCAGGCCCGTCCCTCCACCACTCCGGCCGAGACGGGCAGTCCCGCGAGCACACTGTCGCCGGAGTGTTCGGCCGGCAGGCCCACCAGGATCTCCCCGTCACTGGTCATCAGGCGCGGTACGGTCAGCCCTCGCGCTCGCTCGTGGTCGGCCCGGCGCCGCGCTGTCAGTTCGCCCGGATCGGGCAGGGCCTCTCCGTCCGACAGCCGTCGCAGCTCCTGCAGTTGCAGATACTCGACGTCCTGCGGATCCTCCAGAATTCCGGCCGTGGCGAGCCTTCCTCCCTCCTGGTAGAGGACGCGGCGATACACGTCGTACAGCTGCACCGTGAGGAACTTCTGGTGCTCACGCATCCCCATCATGGCGCGATAGACGTTGATCAGCCGGGCCATGGCAGCCGCCTTCGTCCGGCCGGCCCGCGTCTTGCGGAGACGGGCACAGATCCGCGCCGCCACCTCCGCCGCCTCGTCCTCGCCGGCCAGGAAGCGCTCACGGTGCTCCCCCGCCCGTCCGGTGCTCGCATTGGCGAGCAGACCTGCGAACAACTGCTCGGGCCGGCTGTGCCAGCGCCCGCGGGTGATGTCCAGCTCGCCGGGGCACCGGAAGCCGTACTCCCCGAGGAAGACCTCGAAGGCCACCCTGAACTCGGCGCCGCCCGGGACGTCTTCGAGGCAACGCAGGGTGAAGGGCTCCGGTGGCGCCTCAAGGAGTTGCCGCAGCTCGGGACGGCCACGGACCAGATCAGCCAGATCGCCGATGCCGAGGCTCATCCGCGTCGTCACATTGCCCGGCATGGACTTGTCCAGCGAGGCGAGATCCGAGGTGTCGTCGAGCCAGCGGCGGCACTGCCGCTCGATCAGCGTCCGTGCGAGCGCCGCGGAGAACTGCGTCGTGGTGAGCCGGTAGTACACGCTGAGCGACTTCTTCATGTCTTTCTGGATCAGGGCGATCCGGTTGACGCCGTCCGGGACGTCGAGTGCCTTGCGGGTGGCCTCGACCTCGCGCCGGATGAAGTCCTGCCGCTTGGCCTCGGCGGTCTGCCAGCTCCGCCAGCAGAGATCGGCGGCCACGTTGCCGAGGGTGCGCAGCACATTGGTGTTGGTACGCGCGAAACTGCCCGGCCGGAACCTGTGTCCGGTACGGAACTCCGGGCGCTCAGCCACCCGCAGGAAGGCGCCGCCCATCCGCTTGTCCATCGTCCCCGCGGGGTGGCGGAACAGCAGCCGGCCGAGCCTGGTGTGCAGCAGGTCCGTGTAGTCGATGAAGAGTCGGCCGCCGGCGCTGCCCATCGCACGTGTTTCGTTGTCCGCGCCGCGGGTGCCGAACGGAAAGTAGTTCCGGATCACGGAGAGCGCGAGCGGTGGCATCGCGTCGAGCATCATCTGCTGATGGCCCAGCGAGAGGTAGATGTGCAGCCGTCCGTCGTCGGGCGGCGCCGTCAGCGGGTAGAGCGTGGTGACGGCGCGGGACTGCAGCACATGGAACCGGCCGCCGTCCCAGGCCCATTCGATGTCCTGTGGGCCGTCGAAGTGCTGCTGCAGCCTGCGTCCCAGTGCGGCCAGTTCCACTATGGCGAGGTCGGGCAGGGCCTGTGCACGCCGGCGCGGTTCGGTGACCGGTTGCCGCATGGTGCCGCCGTCCGGTGCGGAGACGATCGCAAGGCCCTTGTCGGCAATCGTCTTCTCGAGGGTCCCGTCCGGGCCGATCCGGTAGAGGTCCGGGTTCACCAGGCCCGACACGATGGCCTCGCCGAGACCGAAACCGGCATTGATCACGATGGTCCCGCGGTGGCCGTTCACCGGGTCGGCCGTGAACATCACCCCCGACACCTCGGGTTCGACAAGGCGTTGCACCACCACCGCGAGATCCACCTGCCGGTGGTCGAATCCATTGCGGGCGCGATAGCCGATCGCTCGCTCGGTGAACAGCGATATCCAGCACCGCCGGACCGAATCCACGAGTTGGTCCTCGTCGGTGATGTTGAGAAAGGTGTCGTGCTGACCGGCGAAGGACGCGCCCGGCAGATCCTCCGCGGTGGCGGACGACCGTACCGCGTAAGGGAATTCCGCGCCCGCCAGGCGCCACGCGGCGACAAGTTCCGCACGGATCTCGGCGGGAACCGGCAGGGCCCCGAGATGCGCGCACAGCTTCTCGCTCAGGGGACCGATGGCGTCCCGGTCATCCGCGTCGACTTTCTCGAGCTGCACATAGAGTTTCTCGATTCCGGGCGAGGAGTCCACAAACCTGCGGAACGCCCGGGTGGTGAGGCAGAAGCCGTCGGGCACCGGGACACCGGCCCGGCACAGCTCGCCGAGATTGGCGCCCTTCCCTCCGACAAGTGCACCCGAATCACGGTCCACTTCGGACAGTGCAATGGTGTAGCCGGCCATTCGAAATCGATCCCTCCACATGCGTCGGCACGGTCGAGTCGATCCAATATCTCCCGCGCATGGCGCAGTGTCCACAATCGCTCCTGCCCACTGCCGGGGGCGAGTTCCGCTTGATTGCGATACGGGATGGCGTAGGCAACGATGGACGGCGCCAGAGAAAGCGCGGCAGCCCGGCATCATTCTGATGCCGCCGGGAGGAGGCAATGAAGTGAGTAAACGGGGCACCGAGCTCATGGACAAGGTGTCGCAGCAAGTCGACATGGCGCGCGAACTTCTTGCGGAAGCAGCCGATTCCGACCTCATGAGGCCCTATGTCGACCGGGAAAAGGACCATTCCGTGAATTCAGTGGGAGCTGCTGCTCTGCATTTCATCGAGGGCTATCAGAAGATCGGCAGGCTTCTCAAGACGGCGGGTTGTGTACCGGCCGCCGAGGGGACGCCGCACACCCACGGGCACGGGCACGCGCACGACCACGCTCCGCGGCTTCCGGAGGTGCTGGAGAAACTGGACGGAACCCAGAAGGTGCTGCCGCTCCTCGCGGATCTCACCGATACGCAGCTCGACAGCGTGCCCGCGGTGAAGAACCAGTGGGCGGACGGCGAGCGGACGCTGGCAGTGGTGCTCGACACCATCATTAGCCACCAGGCGGGCCATCTGGCGAGCCTGCGGGACGCGCTGGTCTGACGTGGGGGGCCACAGGATCTGCGGGGCAGCCCGCCGCGGGATGTCCCGCCGCGGGATGTCCCGCGGCGGGCTGCCCGCTACCTGTATGCCCGCGCCTGCAGCGAGTAGAGCTGGGCGTACAGGCCGTTCGCGGCCACCAGTTCCTCATGACTGCCCTGTTCCCGGATACGGCCCTTCTCCAGTACGACGATGAGGTCCGCCATCCGCACCGTGGAGAAGCGGTGCGAGATCAGCAGGGTGATACCGCAGCGGTCCGACGGCCGCCGGCCCGAGCGGGCGATTCGCTCGAAGAGTGCGTGCTCGGTCTGCGGGTCCAGGGAGGCCGTCGGCTCGTCGTACACCACAAGCAACGGATCGCGACGCATCATCGCCCGCGCCATCGCGAGCTTCTGCCATTCGCCGCCCGACAGGTCCGTGCCACCGTCCCATCGCGTACCGAGCTGGGTGGCCAGACCATGGGCGAGCGAGCCGACGAAATCAGCGCTCGCGTCGCCAAGCGCTCCGCGTACCCGCTCCTCGTCGTCGATGGCCGGCAGGTCGCCGACACCCACGCATTCCCGGGCCAGGAGCTCGAACCGTACGAAGTCCTGGAAGCCCGCGGTGATACGGCTGCGGTACTCCCGGTGGTCGACTCGCATGAGATCCACATCGTCCAGGAACACGCTGCCCTCGGTCGGGCGGTACATCCGGGTCAGCAGTTTGACGAGTGTGGTCTTGCCCGCGCCGTTCTCGCCGACCACCGCCACCACCGAACCGGCCGGCAGCGACAGGTCGATGCTCTGCAGCGCCGCGGTGTCCTTGCCGGGGTAGGAGAAGCTGATCCCGCGCAGTTCGATGCCGTGCTCAAGGCGGGCCGGGAGCGCCCGCGTGGGCCCGTCGGGCGTGCTGTCGGCCAACTGCTCGGCCAGCCAGTGGTAGTCGTCCGAGACCACGGTGGCCCGCTTCAGCAGTCCGATGACCTCGGTCACGCGGACCGCGGCCGCGACGACCGCCGCCGTGATCGACAAGGTCAGTGCCACATCACCGGGGCTGACGCGCCCCTCGGAGGCGGCCCGGATCGTCAGCGCGGCGGCTCCGAGATAGCTCAACGCGAAGATCAACCAGCCGGCGAGACCCACTCCGTAGGCCCGGAACGCCGCAGGCTCCGTGCTGCGTTCGACTCTGGCCGACAGCTCTCGGTGTCGGCGGACCAGCTCCTCGTGCATCCCGAACATCCTGATCTCCTTGGCGGCAGAGACGTTCGACGCGACATCGGCGAGATGCTCGAGCCCTCTGCGGTCCGCGGCCGCCCGCTCGTCGGCGGCCAGACGCATCCGCTCCGCGCGCTGGGTCAGCAGGGCAGCCGGCAGAGCGACCGCCGGCAGGAGCGCGAGCAGCGGACTCACCTGGGCCAACACACCCGCGATCACCAGCAGTTGCACGGCGACGAGCGGCAGCACCAAAGCGTTCGCCATGCCCATGAGCAGCTGGCTGAAGTTGCGCTTCAGCTGTTGCAGCCGCTCCCAGAATTCAGCGCGCTCGAAGTGCGCGAGGCCGGGCGCGCTGGATCCTGCGACCAGGATCCGGCGCTGCATCACCATGATCGAACGCTGCCGGATCCGGGCGGTGATCCAGTTCTGGGCTGCCGGCGTGGACACCACGAGCAGCAGCGCGGCCGAACAGACGATCGCGCCCGTCACCGCCGGTGCGGTGTGGTGCCGGTACAGGCCGTCGACGAGCGGGCGCAGGCCGAGGGCGAACATCAGCGGGCCGAGCGAGCCGGCCAGACCGACCAGGACGAACCCGAGAAAGAGAAACGGTCCGGTCTCCCAGCCGATGCCCAGCATGAGTGCACCGGTGCGCAGCCAGCGGCGTGCTCCGTTTCCGCCAGGAGTCCTCATGTCGTCGGCACCTCGTGGAAGCGGGCGGCCTGCAACCGGAACATCTTCGCGTACTGCCCGCCCTGGGCGACGAGTTCGTCATGGGTGCCCTGTTCGGCGACCCGGCCCTCGGAGAGCACGATGATCGACGCTGCCTGGCGCACGGTGGAGAAGCGGTGTGAGATCACGATGGTGGTGAGCCCCTCGGTGATGGTCAGGAACTGTCGGTAGAGTTCGGCTTCGGCCCGTGCGTCCAGGTTCGCCGCGGGCTCGTCGAGCACCAGGACCTTGGCACCGTGCCGTACCGCGAACAACGCCCGCGCCAGGGCCAGCCGCTGCCATTCGCCGCCGGACAGATCCGTCCCCCTTTTGTGGCCGGGCGAGAGCACCGTGTCCCAGCCGTCGGCCAGCACATCGATCCGGTCCGCGATCCCCGCCTCGGCGGCGGCAGCGCGGATGCCTTCGAGATCGTCCTGGCGGGCGGGGTGGCCGAGTCCGATGTTGCTCCGTGCCGACAACTCGAAGCGCAGGTAGTCCTGGAACACCGGAGCGATCGCCCGCTGCCAGGGCTCCGGGGAGAGGTCCCGCAGCGGCCGGCCGTCGACGGTGATCCGGCCCGACACCGGTTCGTACAGTCGGCACAGCAGCTTGACCAGGGTGGTCTTGCCGGTGCCGTTCGCGCCCACGATGGCAAGGGACTCGCCTGCGGGAACGGTCAGGTCCAGCGCGTCGAGGACGGCCGGCGCGGAGTCCGAGTACCGGAAGCCGACGTTCTCGAAGCGGATCTCGCGCTGCGGCAGACCTTGTGCGGGCACGGCACCGGTCCCTTCGACCGGGTCGGCCCGCCCGGCTCGGTCCATCGCGGCGACGGCGGCCTCGAAACGGGCGAAGGTATCCAGACCCAGCGCGGACTGGGTGCGGGCCAGTGTGGTCGCCGCCAGCATCGCTGCCGCCATGACGATGGCCTGGGCATAGGCGCTGGCCCAGCCGATACCGATGGCGCCGTCCAGTGCCCGGCCGGTGAGCCAGCCGAGGCCGCCGAGGGTGATGGCCGCGAGCAGCACGGTGGCGAGTACCGACCGCGGCTGCCGCTGTGCGAACAGGAACCGCGCGGACTGCTGCCAGCTGTCGGCGAACCGCTCGCGCAGGAAGCCCGACAGGTCGAAGACGCGTATCTCCTTGGCCGCGGCCGGAGTGACGGCGAGTTCGTAGAAGTAGTCCTGGCGGCGCGCGAGTTGGTTGGCGCCGAGATGATGCGCCGTCTCGCGCTTGGCCACCTTCTGGATCTCGTACTCCGCCCACAGCGATGCGCAGAGCAGCGCCGCGGCC
This sequence comes from Streptomyces sp. MZ04, assembly GCF_004684775.1. Lineage (GTDB taxonomy): Bacteria > Actinomycetota > Actinomycetes > Streptomycetales > Streptomycetaceae > Streptomyces. The sequence goes on along the minus strand of NZ_SRIC01000008.1, from coordinate 46,213 downwards.
AGTACCGGGGAGAAGGCGGCCAGCAGGACACAGCCGCCGAACTGGCCCACGCGGGCGGTGAACAGTGCGCAGAACCCGCCGGCGACCCGGCCCGGCTTGAGCCAGGGCCGCATGGTCTCGCCGCCGACCGCCACCAGACTCGCGATCTGAGGCCGTTCAAGGTCGGCGATGCCCACGGGGCGCATGGCCGCGGTCATGAGCCGGCGCTGCTGCGCCAGGTCGATCCGGTTGCCCAGGACAGTGGTGAGGGCGGTCTGCAGACCTCCCAGTACGAACTGGACAGCAAGGAGCACTCCCGCAAGGACGGTCCACATGAGCGCCGAGCCGGTGGCGGCGGAGTCGGGCCCGCCCTGCACCGCGGCCGGGATCCTGCCGACGACGATGCCGATGACCGCCACATTGCCCAGCGGAATCATCGAGCCCGTCAGGGCCGTGCAGGCGGTCGCGATGGTGAGCACGGGGCTCAGTTCGTAGGCCTGCCGGAAGTAGCTCAGATAGAGGGTGAATGCCCGTGACTTCCTGGGCTCCGCAGGGGCCGGGTTCATCGCATCACGTTCTTCCGATATGCCGGGATGGGTCAAGTGCGGTGCGGTCGCTGGTCACTTGAGGTGCAGTCCTGGCGAGCTGTCCTGAGCTGTCCTGCAATCAGAAGACTTCGAAGTACTCGCGGTGCTCCCACTCGGTGACCTTGTCGGGAGAGACGCTCCCGGCCGCACACCATTCCTCGAAGCGAGACGCTTCGCTCTCCTTGAGTTTCACCAGGCAGGAGACCAACGGCCGGCCGAGCAGCCGGGCGGCCTCTTCACTGCCCCGGAATGCCTCGATGGCCTCACGCAACGACCCGGGCAGCCGCGGCCGTCCGTCGGGCGGCTGTTGCCGTTCATCGGGCGGCTGTTGCCGTTCATCGGGCGACTGTTGCCGTTCATCGGGCGACTGTTGCCGTTCATCGGGCGACTGTTGCCGTTCATCGGGCGACTGTTGCCGTTCATCGCCCAGGACCCCGTCGAGGCCGGCCGCCAGCTGTGCGGCCATGACCAGATACGGATTGGCACAGGGCTCGCCGATCCGGTTCTCCATGTGCAGGGACGGGCCCTCGCCGATGAGGCGGACCATCACGCTGCGGTTCTCCTGGCTCCAGTTCGCCGTGGACGGAGACAGGGAGAACCGCGGATCCATCCGCCGGTATCCGTTCACGGTGGGTACCGAAAGGAGGCAGAAGTCCCGGGCCCGGTCAAGGAGTCCGTCGAGGTATCCCTTGCCCTCGGGTGACAGGCCCTCTCCCCCGTCGCCCCCCGCGAACAGGTTCTCCCGCGTTCCGGCCTTCATGACGGACTGGTGGAGATGCCATCCGCTGGGGTCGAATCCGTCGAGTGCCGGGAGTGTCATGAACGAGGCGTGGTATCCGCGGCGGGCGCAGAACTGCTTGGCCACCGTACGGAAGAGCACCATCGCGTCGGCCGCGTCGAGGGCGGCCAGCGGATCGAAGGTGGTCTCGACTTGCCCGGGGCCGGATTCGTGCTCCATGGAACGCAAGGGCAGCCCAAGGGACTTCAGCATGCGCGCCAGCGGGTCGGTGACCGGAGCCAGGAGGTCGTAGTAGGAATCGAGGTTGAACTGGTAGCCGCCGTCGACCGCGGCCACTGCCGGGGCGGCCCCCTGCAGACCGAAGCCATTGCCCTCGTTGCCCGCAGGACTGTCCAGTCGGCGCGTGAGATACCACTCGGCTTCCAGGCCGATGACCGGGACGAACTCATGTGCCGCATATCGCTCGACGACCTGCCTCAGCACGCGCCGCACCGAGAGCGGATGCGGTGTTCCGTCGCGCAGATACTCGTCCCCCAACACCCAGGCCGTGCCGGGACCGGCGTGCGGCAGGAGCTGGAAGGTCAGCGGATCGGGGACCAGCACGAAGTCGCCTGCACCGGCGATCTCCGCGACGCCCACCCCTGGGTCGTCGTCCAGGAATCCGACCGCGACCGCATGGCCGGTGTCGAAGAGGAAAGGACCGGGGCTGAAATCCATTCCGTTGTGCAGGATCGTACGGAACACATCAGCGGGAACGGTCTTGGACCGGGCGAGTCCATGGATGTCGCAGAAAGCCACGCGGACGAAGTCGAGTTCGCCGAGCATGGCCTCGATCTGTTCGGCCGCAGCCCTTTGCCGGTCGTTCCAGCAGCGGAATTCGGTGACGAAGTCCGGGCGACCCACACTGCTGCGCGGAAAGCAACTCCACCACCGTCGAGAAGACATGCCCCCACCCCTTCGACTATTCGATCGGGTACCGGTCGGCGTTTCATGACCCGGCGCATCGCGATGGTCTCATGGTTCAACTGCGGAACAACCGCAGTCGACCACCGGCCGAGCAGACCCGGAGCGGACACCGCTGACCTGGACAACAGGCCGCTGCACAGGCAAGAGTCGACATCCTTGACAAGAGCGGGCGGGGGTTCGGACACGTGAGGGTAGAGGGCATACATATCGCCGGAATAGGCACCGCCGATACGGATCTTGTATCGACGGCCGAGGCGGTGGAGCGGGGCTGGTGGGATGCCGATGAGCAACAGCGCAGCGGCCTGCTTTCGATTTCGGTGGCCGGTACGACACCGGCACCCGAACTCGCCATAGCGGCGGCGAACTCCGCGCTTGCGCACTCCCGCCATGCGCCGGGGGAATTCAGCGGGGTATTCCACACGAACGTCCACCCGCAGGGGCCCGACGGCTGGTCGGCGCCGCACTACATCAACCGGCACACGGTCAATCAGCCGGTCACCTCGCTGGAAGTTCGCAATGGCTGCGTGGGGTTCTTCTCGGCGCTGAACCTGGCGGTGTGCTACCTGGGCGCCGAGCGCGACCGCACGGCGGCCCTTGTGACCGCGGCGGACAACTTCGGCACGCCCGCGGTCGATCGCTGGCGGGCGTCGAAGCAGTACGTCCTTGCCGACGGCGGCGGAGCCGTGGTGCTGTCCAAGCGCGGCGGCTTCGCCCGGGTCCTCACGGTGACCGCGGTCTCCGATCCCGAGCTGGAACTCAAGCACCGGTCCGGGGAGACCATGTTCCCACCCGGTCTCACCGCCGGGCGGGCCCTCGACTTCAGGTCACGTATGGCCTGTTTCCAGCAGCGGTCCGCTGCTGGACTGATACCGCCGCTCGGCGACTTCGGCGCGATCCTCTTCGACGCGGCGCAGGCCGCCCTGAAGGACGCCGGGCTCACCCTGGACCAGATCACCCGCGTGGTCCACGACGGCTTCACCGAGGACGGGATCCGCGACATGCTCCTGGACCCCGTCGGAGTGGGGATGGAACGCGGCATCTGGGAATTCACCCGCCGGGCGGGCCACGCCGGGCCGCTGGACATGATCCGCGGCCTGGAGCATGTATGGCGCTCCGGCGCGGCGACGGTCGGGGACCGCGTCCTGATGGTCGGCTGTGCGCCAGGGATGGAAGCGGCCTGCGTGCTGCTTGAGATCACCCAGGCGCCGTGACGGAGCCGGTCAAGGCCCGCTTCACCCCGGCCCACTCCGCGAGCAGCACGCTGTAGTACACCGCGTCGCGGCGCCGCCCGCCGGGCATGAAGTTGTAGCTGCGCAACGTTCCTTCCTCGACAGCTCCGATGTTGCGCAGGGCTCGGCGGGCCTGAACGTTGAGCACATCGGTCTTGAACTCGACGCGTTCGGCGCCCAGTTCCTCGAATGCGTGGCGCAGCATGACGAATTTCGCCCAGCGGTTGACACCCCGGCCCTGGAATGCGCTGCCCACCCAGGATCCGCCTATCTCCAGGCGCCGTTCGGATTCCGCGAAATTACTGAAGCCCATGCTCCCGGCCACGACACCACGGGCCTTGTCGGTGATGCAGTGGACCACCCGCCGGCCTGCGTCCTGATCCTCCATCATCTGGTTGAACCAGGCATGGAAGTCGTCATCGGTATCGATTCGGGTGACAAAGAACCGCCAGATCCGCGGATCCATCGCAATCGCGTGCAGCAGAGGTCGGTCCGGCTCTTCAAGCGGCCGCAGGAGAACGTGCTCACATTCCAGCGGCACCGCGGCACGTTCAACCCAGGTCATACGAGGCTCCTTCATCAGGACCGGCGCTGCTTCTTTCCCAGGGCGGCACGCAGCAGTTCGGACTCGCGGTCCGTGGCCGACTCCGCGAAATAGAGGAGCGCGCCGTCAGGGTCCCCTGACGCCTGAAGTACCTGGCGCAGCGCGCGGGCGGCGGCTTCCTCCCTGCTGAAGGCGGGAACGTAGCGGTATGCGAGGCCGCCCATCGCCCGCTGCACCCATTCTTTGCGGTGCAGGTTGTCGAGGATGGTCATCACCGTCGTATAGGCCAGGCGACGGCCTTCCAGAGAGTCCAGGACCTCACGGACCTTCATGGGCCGTTCCGCTGTCCAGAGAACATCCATAATGGCCGATTCACGCTCACCAAGACCGAACACTTGAACCTCCCCGTCGGGACCATACCGGTCGGGCTCATTGTGGGACCAGCATCGGCCGCTGATCCGTACCGAGGGCCGACTCGACGGCGCGCGCGGTGGACAACACCACATCGTCGCCCCGGAAGGGTCCGACAAGCTGCAGCCCCACCGGAAGCCCGGCGGCGGTCTTCCCCACCGGCAGGGACACCGCGGGCTGGCCGGTCATGTTGAACGGATAGGTGGCCGGTGTCCAGGACAGCCAGAGCAGATCACCGGGGTCCGCGGCCCAGGGCGGCCCGATGGCCTCGGCGGCGAACGGCTCGATGGGGACCGTGGCCATGGCGAGCAGGTCGTAGCGCTCCATCAGCGCCCGCAGCCGGATCCTCAACTCCATCCGGGTCTCCTCCGCGCGCAACACCGCGGCTCCGCCGACGGTCCGGCCGTACCGGATGACAGCAAGACGCCCCGGGTCGCACAGGGGATCGTCCTCGGGCGCGGACGCGGCGGCGTCGGCGGCCGCGATGATGTCTCGTAGCGCAGGCCCCGGGTCGGGGAAGGGTATGTCGATGTGCTCGACCCGATGACCCAGAACGGACAGCACCGCACGGGCGTTCTCGGCCACTGTGCGGATCTCCGGCTGCGTGCCGGGGAATTCGAGCCAGGCGATCCGCAGCGGCGCCTCCCGCCGGGGCGCCGGGACGAAGCCCGAGTCGGGGTCGAGCGGCGAGGCACCGGTCATCACCGTGGTGAGTTCGGCCGCGTCCGCCACACTCGTGGTGAGCGGCCCCAGATGCGCAAGGCGGTCGGCGCAGGCCGGCACATACGGGATCCGGCCGTACGACGGCTTGAACCCGACCACCCCACAGAACGCCGCCGGTATCCGGACCGATCCTGCGCCATCGGTGCCGAGCGCGGCCGCACACATACCGGCGGCCACCGACACCGCGGCGCCGCCGCTCGATCCGCCGGCGGAGCGCTCGTGGTCGAACGGATTGCGGGTGGCGGGCCCGATCCGGCTCACTGTGCTACCGCACCAGCCGTACTCGGATGTGGTGGTCTTGCCGATCACGATGGCCCCGGCGGCCCGCAGCCGGGCGACGGCAGGCGCGTCGACGGGCTCGCGCCGGTTCTCGAGCAGCGAGCCACGCAGCGTCGGCAGGTCCCCGGTCTGGACGAGGTCCTTCACCGAGACGGTGATGCCGAGCAGCGGCCGCCGCACCCAGGCCCGCGGGCCGAGTTCGCGGATCGTCCGGTCGGCCGCCTCCGCCTCGGCGACCGCCTGGTCGCCTGCGACGGTGACGAACGCCCCGAGTTCCTTGTCCTGTGCGGCGATGGCGGTCAGCGCGGCCTCCACATGTCCGATGGCCGAGCACTCGCCCTGTCGCATCGCCTCGCGGGTGTCGCCGACACCCCGGACCGCCGTCACGGGTTCCACACCCATGCCGAGTCGTGCCGGGTGAAGCCGATATGGGGGTAGTACTCCGTGGCGGCGGGCGCCGAAAGCAGCACGATCTTGGCGGTGGGTGCCTCCAGCCGTACCGCATCGATCAGGGCACGTCCGATGCCGGACCGCTGATGTCCGGCGCTGACCGCGATGTCCGACAGATAGGTGGTGTACGAGAAGTCGGAGACGCAGCGGGCGATCCCCACCAGCTCGCTGTCGGTACGGCAGACCATGACCAGGTTGGCGTTGCGCAGCATCGCCGTGAAGCGCCCGCGGTCCCCGATCGGCCGGCGCTCGCCGAGGCCCGATGAGCGGTAGACCGCGAGCACCTCGTCGACATCCAGCGCGGCGCCTTCGACGCGCTCAATCTTCCCGTTCACGCAGGGCGTCCAATCGCTTGAGGATCACGTCGTGATGGACCAGGAAACGCTCCGGTGTCACCCCGGCCGCGACGCCCTCCTTACCGAGCTCCGCGACGAAGTCCGTGCCGTCGGCCAGTGACCTGTTCGCCGCCGACTGCACCGTGCGATAGGCCGTCTCGCGCTCGACGCCGTCCCGCAGCAGATCGGCAAGCACCGCCGAGCTGAGGGTCAGGCCGCCGGTCGTGTCCAGCGCCTGGCGCATACGGTCCGGAAACACCTCCATACAGGAGACGAGTTCGACGGCCGCGATCACCTGGTAGTGCGCGACGGCCAAGCAGTCGGGCAGGATCACCCGTTCGACCGCCTGGTGAGCGAGGTCCCGCTCATGCCAGAGCGCCACGTCCTCCAGGGCCATCGACGCGTAGCCGCGCAGCAGCCGGGAAAGACCGCACAGGCGCTCGCTGGTCGTCGGATTGCGCTTGTGCGGCATGGCACTCGATCCTTGGTAGGCCGAGGCGCGCCGCTCCTCGACCTCGCGGACCTCGGTCCGCTGCAACAGGCGCAGTTCCAGGGCGATTTGCTCGATGCAGCCGCCCAGAGTGGCCACCGCCTGCACCAACTGGGCATGGCGGTCGCGTGCCACCACCTGGGTGGGCGCCGGCTCGACGCCGAGTCCCAACTCACCGCAGACGTAGGTTTCCACGAACGGGTCGATCAGGGCGTAGGTGCCCACGGATCCCGAGATCGTTCCCACGGCGACGGCCTCCCGGGCCGCTCGCAGCCGCTGCAGCGAGCGGTCCATGGCGAACGCGAATCCGGCCAGCCTGTGACCGAAGGTCGTCGGCTCGGCGTGGACTCCGTGGGTGCGGCCCACACAGAGCGTGCCCCAGTGCTCGGCCGCCCGGTCCGCAAGCACCTCACGCAGCCGGGTGGTGGCGCGGATCAGCAGGTCGCAGCTGCGGGCGAGGGTGTGGCCGAGTGCGGTGTCCACCAGGTCGTAGCTGGTCATGCCCAAGTGCACCCAGCGGGCCGACTCTTCGGGCATCCCCTCGCAGTACGCGGCGAGGAAGGAGAGGACCTCATGATCCCGTTCCCGCTCATGCTCCGCGATCCGCGCCGGGTCGGGCACCGGCGCCCGGACGATGTCGTCCAGGGCGTCGGCCGGCACCACGTCCAGGAACGCCTGGGCCTGGGACGCCAGTACCTCCACCCGCACCCACAGCGAGAAGCGGGCCTGATCCGTCCATAACTCCGCCATCTCCGGACACGTATAACGCGGAATCATCTCGGTCCTTCCCGGACGGCGCACACCGTCCTGGAATAGCGGCGATACGGCGCCGTTCGCATTCGCGGCAGCAGCGTTTGGGCCGGGAAGTCTTCACCAGCGTACGGCCGGTGACAACTGCGCACCGATTCCGCAGTTGAACCGGCAGAATCCGGCCTAGACGTTGGTTAGCCTGACCGCCGTGACTCTTTGCAGTGTGTGTACGTTGAGTAGCGGACATCCGGGGATATCCGTCGATGATGCCGGGGTGTGCAATCTTTGCCGGCTGGACATAGCCGGCGATCTACTGGTGAACTACCGGTACACCAACGCGGTCTTCGAGGAATTTCAGCAGGCGCCTCGGAATCCGGCTGTGCCGTACGACTGTCTCTTCATGTACAGCGGCGGCAAGGACAGCACCTACATGCTGGACAAGTTTGTCAATGAATTCGGCAAACGCGTCCTTGCCTATACCTTCGATGTGCCGTTCGAGAGTGCGCATGCCGCCGACAACATCCGGCTTGCCCGGGAGAAGATTCCGGCGGACTTCGTCCTTGACTCGGACGACGACAGCATCAAGAAGGTGATGCGGGAGGTCTTCAACCGGCCTGCCCCGAGAAAGCCGGGTACCTACCTCGACGAGAAGCTGCCGTGCGCCTCGTGCCGTACCTTCTTCGTGCTGCGCGCGGTGCTGCACGCCCATCGCCACCGCATCCCCTACATCGCGATGTGCGCGGACCCGCAGCAGATCCTGACGATGGAGTCCAATGTCAGGGAGATCGTCCGGGGTTTCTACGACGCGTTCGGGACCCGGCTGACCGACGAGGTGTTCCGGGGCGAGCTGGAAGAGGTGCTGTTCGCGGAGGAACACGAGCTGCCCAAGATCGTGTTTCCGTTCATCGCGATGCGGCACAGCTACGACCCGGACCGGATGGTGGCCGAGCTGAAGGCCAAGGGGCTTTACGAGTCCTCACCGCTGGAAACCCACTGCACCCTGTTCCCGCTGCTGAACTACTACTCGTTCAAACACTGGGACTGCATGTTCTACAAGCTCAACGCGGCCAGCCATGTGCGCGCGGTCAAGCGCAACAACAGCGGCACTCACCGCTCCACCTTCAGCATCAAGTTCCCCCAGGTCCTCGACATCCAGCGGGTCGAGGAACGGCTGCGGGAAGTGACCCTGCAGATCGCCGCCGGGGAGGGCGATCGCGACGAGCAACTGCGGGAGCTCATCGACATCTTCCGCGATCTGGACGCCGACGAGTCAGCGGCTCGGTTCGTCGCCCAGAGCTTCCTCGACATGCCCGCCGTCGCGGCCGACGTGGGCATCCGGTTGCCGTGAAAGGACCCACCATGGATGCGACTGTCGAGATACGCGAGGCGGATGTGGCCGTCGTCGGGATGGCGTGCCGTTTTCCCGGCGCCGAGAACGTGGGGCAGTTCTGGCAGAACCTGTGCGCCGGCACCCGGACCACCACGTACTTCACCGGTCAGGAGCTGCTTGCGGCCGGCGTGGCCCCGGAACTGCTGGCCGATCCACGCTATGTGAAGGCGGGCCAGGTGCTTGCGGACAGCGATATGTTCGACGCGGACCTGTTCCGTATCCCGCGGGACGAGGCCGAAGTGCTCGACCCGCAACAGCGCGTCTTCCTGGAGTGCGCGCTGACCGCCCTTGAGGATGCCGGCTGCGATCCCGACCGCTGCCTCGACACGGTCGGTGTCTATGCGGGGGCCGGACTCAACGCGTACGCCTGGCACTATCTGGCCGACCGGTTTCGCACGGCATCCGATGTCGAGCGCTACCGGCTGATGATCGCCAGTGACAAGGACTTCCTCGCCACCAGGGTCTCGTACAAGCTGGGGCTGCGCGGGCCCAGTGTGAACGTCGGTACCGCGTGCTCCACTTCGCTGGTCGCCGTCCATCTGGCGTGCCTGGCCCTGCTCGGCGGAGAGTGCGATACGGCGCTGGCCGGCAGCGCCCATATCCGCATCCCACAGGACCAGGGATATCTGTACCAGGAAGGCATGATCTTCTCGCCCGACGGGCGGTGCCGTGCCTTCGACGCCAAGGCGCAGGGCACGGTGCTCGGAAGCGGCGTCGGAGTGGTGGTTCTGAAGCGGCTGAGCGACGCACTGGCGGCCGGCGATCTGATCCATGCGGTGATCAAAGGCTCGGCGATCAACAACGACGGTTCGCTGAAGGCGAGTTACACCGCGCCGAGCATCGATGGTCAGGCAGCCGTCATCAGTGACGCGCTGCGGGTGGCCGAGTGTCCGCCGGAGACGATCACGTACGTCGAGGCGCACGGGACGGGGACGGCTCTCGGCGATCCCGTCGAAGTGGCCGCACTCAACGCCGCGTTCGCCCCGGCAGGACCGGATCATGCGTGCGCCCTGGGCTCGGTGAAGTCCGCCATCGGGCATCTGGACACTGCTTCGGGCATGGCGGGGCTCATCAAGACCGTGCTGATGCTGCGCCACGGCCGTCTTGTGCCGGCCGCCGACTTCGAGTCGCCGAATCCGCAGATCCCGTTCGCCGAGGGTCCGTTCAGCGTGCACACGGAGCTGTGCGACTGGCAGACTGCCGGCCACGGACCACGCCGCGCGGGGGTGAGTTCCTTCGGCATCGGAGGGACCAACGCCCATGTGGTGCTCGAGGAGCCGCCGGCCCGGCCCGCTGCCCCGGCAGTCTTCGAGGGCCCGGCTCTGCTTCTGGTGTCCGCTGCCACCGCGCCCGCCGCGGACCGCGCCGCCGCCACTCTTGCCCGGCATCTGCGGCGTGCTCCCGCGACACCTCTGCATGACGTCGCAGGAACGCTGGCTCTCGGTCGCCGCGTTCACGCACACCGCAGGTTCGTCGTCGCCGACGGCGTCCGGGACGCCGCCATGGCGCTCGCGGTCGGCAGCCGGGACCGCGTGGCGGCCGCCGAGGTGGTACGAGAATCCGGCTCTGCCGCGTTCCTGTGCACGGGTCTCTCGCCGGACGGCGGCGCGCACGCCGTGGCGCTGTACGAGCAACTCCCCGCATTCCGCGCCGCCGTCAACAACGCCTGTACCGGTCTTGTCGGCGACGAGGACGACGCTCGCAAGGCACTCACTACGGGCGACGCGGTAGCCGCGGCCCTGGCGGAGTACGCCACGGCCCAGGTGTGGTCCTGCTGGGGCGTACGGCCCGCCGGGCTGCTCGCCACGGGCGAGGGCTGGCGCGCGGCGGGCTGTCTGGCGGGCCTGTTCGACGTGGCGTTCATGCTGGACCCGGGGCAGGCAGGACCGCCGGCCACTGCGTCCGCCGAGCCGCTGTGGCTGGCCGACGGCGACGGCTGGCGGGGCCCCGGCAGTCCGGTCTCCGCCGCGGACGGGTCCGACCCGGCGTCGATGGCGACTGCGGTGCGGGACTCAGGCTTGATACCCGTGCGCATGGCCCCGGACTACGGCTCGGTCCACGACCCCGGCATGTCCGGGCTGCTCGCCTCACTCGGGCAGGCCTGGCTGGCCGGGCTGACCGTGGACTGGTCCCGGGTCCACTCCGGCCGACCGTTCCGCAGAGTGGGACTGCCCACGTATCCGTTCCAGCGTGAGCGTTTCTGGTACGACCCGGAAAGCTGCGGTGCTCACCCGCAGAACGGTCCTTCGCTGGGTGAGATCGTCGGCGGGCGCTGGGGAGCGGAGCAGGAAGACCTGCTCACTCAGTATCTCCAGGCGGAGATCGGCAAGGCGCTCGGCCCGCAGCCCACCGAGAGCGGGCTGCCCGATCCGGCGGTCAATCTGTTCGACCTCAATGCCGAGTCACTGATGCTGATCGAGCTGACGGCCAAGCTCAGCGACGAGCTGCGCTGCGAGATTCCGGCGACCGCGTTCATCGACTACCCGACCATCGAGGAGTTCGTACGGAACTTCGCCGAGACCCTCGGACAGTAGCCGAGACCCTCAGACAGTAGACGGGACGCTGCTCAAGGGCGGTTCCTGCGCCGGTGGATCAGCGACCGGTCCAGGCGCCGCCCGTAAGCCGTGGCGCTCACCATCGGGCCCACGCCTGCCAGCGCCGACAGATGCGTGGCCATACTGCGCACGGTGGGGTTGCGGAACATGTCCACGGAGGCAAGATCCACCCCGAACTCGCTGTTCAGGTTGGATATCACCTCGACGATCAACAGTGAACTTCCGCCCGCGTCGAAGAAGTTGTCGTCGGCCCCGATGTCGTCCCGGCGCAGTACCCGCCGCCAGATGGCGGCAACGGCGGCCTGCGCTCCGTCCTGCGGGCGAGGCCCGGCCTGACCGGTGCCCGCATCGACCGGCGGCACGGGCAGCGCCTTGCGGTCCACCTTGCCGTTGCGGGTGACGGGGATCTCGACGAGCGGTACGAACAGCGCGGGCACCATATAGCCGGGGAGCAGCCGCGCGAGATGCCCGCGCAGCGTCGCGGCTCCGGGCAGTCCGCTCGCGGAGGGAACGAGATAGGCCACCAGCCTCCGGTCTCCCGGAACGTCCTCACGGACCACCACGACCGCTCGCGCCACTCCTCCGTGCCCGGTCAGGGCCGCCTCTATCTCGCCGAGTTCGATGCGATAGCCGTGCAGCTTCACCTGGTCGTCGATCCGGTTCAGATACTCGAGGCGCCCGTCGGCGAGGTACCGCACCAGGTCCCCGGTGCGGTACAGCCGTCCGGTCCCGGCGAGTTCGTCGGAGGTGAATTTCTCGGCCGTCAGCTCCGGCCGCGCGTGGTAGCCGTCCGCCACCCCGTCCCCGCCGATGTACAACTCCCCCGGCACATACGGCGGCAGCGGCCGGCCCTGGGCATCCCTCACGTAGCAGCGGGTATTGGCGATGGGCCGGCCCAGGGTGATCCGGTCTCCCGGCCCGAGCCGGACTGCCGACGACCAGATGGTGGTCTCGGTCGGGCCGTACAGATTCCACAGCTGTGCGCAGCGGGTCAGCAGCCCGGCCGCCAGATCCGGGGGAAGCGCCTCTCCCCCGCACAGCGCCCGCAGCCCCGGCTCACCGTCCCAGCCGGCTGCGATCAGCATCCGCCAGGTCGCCGGTGTCGCCTGCATCAGGGTCGGCCGGGAGACACGGATCCGCTTGCGCAGTGCGAAACCGTCGGTGGCCGTCCGCTCGGGCACCAGCTCTGTGGAACCGCCGGAGATCAGAGGCAGGAACAGCTCGAGACCGGCGATGTCGAAGCAAACGGTGGTGACGGCGAGGAGTCGGTCGTCCGCGGTGCAGCCCGGGGAACCAGCCATCGAGCACAGGAAGTTGACCAGTGCGCGATGCCCGACCCGCACCCCTTTGGGGCGGCCCGTCGAGCCCGAGGTGTAGATGACGTAGGCGAGGCCGTCGGGCCGGGCCGCATACGGCGACGGGACGACGACGCCCTGCGGCAGCCGGTCGAGGCACAGTTCGGGCAGCACTCCTTTCCATGGCGAGGTGGGACCGCCGTTCGTGACCACGAGCCGGGCGCCCGCGTCGGCCAGCATGGCGCGGATGCGGTCCGGCGGGTACACCGGATCCAGCGGTACGTAGGCGGCACCCGCCTTCATCACGCCGAGCAGGCCTACGACCAGATCGGCGGAGCGCCGAAGGTGGACGCCGACCAGGTCTCCCGGCTCGACCCCCCTATCGGCCAGTGCCACGGCCAGTCTGTCCGAGCGCTCCTGGAGCCCGCGATACGTCAGTGTCCCGCCGTCGGACACCACGGCGACGGCCTCCGGTCGGCGCCGTGCCTGCCGAGCGATCAGATCGGGTACGCACCTGTCCCTCGGATAGTCCGCGCCGGTGGCGTTCCAGCGGTCGAGGACGAGCTGCCGCCTGCTGCCGGACAGCAGCGGTACGGCGGCGACATCGTGGGGCGCGTCCGCGAGCGCCCGCAGGAAGGCGCCGAAGTCGGCACGCAGCGCCTCGGCCGCGTCCGCTGCGATCCGGTCCGCCGACAGACGCCACACGCACCGGTCACCGGTGGGAGACACGAGGATCTCCGCTGTGCCGCCGCCGACCTGCTCCGTATCGGCCGCACCGATCCGCACGACAATGGGCAGCCCGTGCGGTCCGGGAACCTTCCTCAGGACCGGGTACCGGGACCGTACGTCCCGGAGAAAGCCGACGCGCTTGTCGGCGGCGGCCACCGCGTCGGCGACCGCCACGCAATAGTCCGCGAAGCCGAGCCCCGGCTCCGGTACGGGCAGCCGCAGCGGCACGGCGGCGGCGAACAGACGGGCGTCGGCCGCGTGCTGTGCCGCCCGAAATCCGATGTCGGCCTCGTCTTCACCGGCAGTCCTGGCCAGATAGAGCAGCACGGCCGCCAGCAGAGCCCCCGCCCGGTCGCCGGGACGGATCGACGCGAGTCCGGGCGGCGCGGCTGTCGTCAGATCCAGCCGGCCGACTGCCGCGGGGGCGGTTACGGCGCCGCGGTGGCACAGGTCCATCGGGCGGAGACCGGCAAGGCGGCGCACCCAGTACGCCTCGTCGGCGCGGGTCGCGGTCAGCTGGGCGACCAGCTCGCCCACCGCCTCGTCGTCCGGCTCGGGCAGCAGCCGACCGCGCTCAAGACCCCAGCGGGCCGCGAGTTGGAGAGGTGTGACGGGTTCTGCGTCCGGGAGGGCGAATCCGCCCAGCGTGAGATCACCACCGCCGGTGGCAACCGTGATCCCGTCGCCGTCGACGGACACGACGGTGCCGGGTCGCAGGCCACTGCGCGACCGGGACAGCCGGCTCTCCGCCACCGTCAGGATCTCGCCGGGCCCGACTGCCTTCGCGGTGCCAAGCCGGTTGGGATGAGGGCCGAAACACGTCGCGCGCACCAGGGCGTGCAGCGCTGCCCCGTCTCGCGACCAGCGCAGCAGTCCACCGTCGGGCAGTACGTCATGGCGGCCGTGGTAGGTGCGCAGCCCCAGATTCTGCGGCACCCGCCGCTCCCCGCCCGCGGCCAGCAGATCCGTCAGCTCGGCGAACGAGTCCGCACCGGCCTGGAAGCACTTGATGTTGAGGCTGTACGCCGTCTCGTCGGCATCGACGGTGAACCCGCGCTGCAGAAGGATGTCGCCCTCGTCGGCGGCCTCTGTCATCACATGCCAGGTCACTCCGTGTTCGACGGGCGACTTTTCGACGGGCGACGCAAGCAGTGCCCAGCTGGTGGCGTGCAGCCCGGCGTGCCGCGGCAGCAGCGCGTCATGGAAGTTGACGGCAAGGCGGCGCGGAAGGGTGAGCAGCCGCTGCGGCACCAGCCGCAGGTTGCTGATGCTGAACAGGTAGTCGAACGGCGCACCGTCCAGCGCGGGTTCGAGCTCGTCGAACCGGGCGAGAGCCGGGATGTTCCGCCGGCGCGCCCATGCACGTAACTCGGGATCCGGGGCGATCAGCGCGATGATGCGATGGCCCTTCTCCAGCCATCGGGAGGCGCATTCGGCCAGCAGTGCGTTCTCCCCCGCCAGCACACAGCTGAGGGACGCCGTCACCGCTGGTTCCTGTTGCGGCGCGTGCTGGGCGGTTCGAAGACCAGCGCCACGTTGTGGCCGCCGAACGCCGAGGACGTCGAAAGCGCGGCATGCGCCGGAGCGCGGCGGGCGGTGCCGCGGACATGGTCGAGATCGCAGCGCGGGTCGGGCTCATCGAGGTTGCGTGTCGGCGGCAGAAGACCCCGGGACACGGCCAGGACCGTGGCGGCCGCCTCCACCGCCCCCGCGCCACCGAGCAGATGCCCCGTCACCCCCTTCGTCGAGCTCACCGCGGGCTGGTCGGCGCCGAAGACCTGCCGGATGGCGGCGGCCTCGGCGATGTCGCCGATCTTCGTGCCGGTGCCGTGGGCGTTGACGTAGCCGATGTCCCCGGGCACGAGACCGGCCCGGCTGATCGCCGTACGCAGGCACTGCGCGACTCCGGACCCGTCCGGGTTCGGCATCATCAGGTGAAACGCGTCCGTGGTGCATCCCCACCCGGTGAGATCGGCGTAGCCGACGCCGTCGCGGGCGTCGGTGAGATCCGCCCGCTCGATCACCAGCATGCCGCCGCCCTCGCTCAGCACAAAGCCGTTGCGCCGGGTGTCGAAGGGACGACTGGCGGCGGTCGGGTCCTCGCTCCAACCCGTGGCCAGAGCACGGGCGTTGCGGAATCCCGCGATGCCGGTGAGACCCAGCGTCGCCTCCGTACCCCCGCACACCACCACGTCGGCGTCGTCGGCCGAGATCAGCCGGTAGGCCTCGGCGATGGCGTGGGCGCTGGCCGCGCAGGCGGTGGTGTGGGTCGAGCTGTAGCCGCGGATCCCGTGCTTGATCGCGATGCGTGCCGTGGACATGTTCGGCAGGAAAGCGGCGTACAGGAACGATGTCACGCCCGAGGAGCCCCGCTCCCCGGAGGACCGCGCCTGCCGTTCGAAAGTGATCATGCCGCCCGCACCGGTGGAGCCGACGACGGCGACCCGCTGTGGATCCACGTCCTCACCGATCTTGATACCGGCGTCGGCCAGCGCGGCATCGGCCGCGGCCACCGCCATCAGCGAGAAGCGATCGGCGACACCGGTGTCGTGCCGGGGCACGAGCTGGGCCGCGTCCAGCTCGGGCGCGATCCCGACAGCGTCGAGGAGACCTTCGGCGACATGGCCGGCCGGCGGCCGCACCAGACCCGACCGGGGCAGGCACAGCGCCTCGAAGAACTCGTCCACGTCCTCGCCCAGCGGCGTGACCAGACCGATGCCCGTCACCACGGCCCGCTGGTGGGCCCGCCTCGGATCAGCCACGGCCGGCTCAGTCGGCCTGGCCGGCGGCCGAGGCCGCGCCGGCCCGCTCGGCCACCAGGGCGACGAGCCCGTCGAGTGTCAGCTCCGCCATCGCGGGCAGCTCCTCGTCGGCGAACCGCACCCCGAAATCGTCCTCGATACGCACCGCGAGTTCAGCCACGCCGAGCGATTCGAGGTCGAGCCCGGCCGGGCCGAGCACCATGGTCCCCGTCAGTTCGCTGAGGTCGAAATTCATGTCGGTCAAGGCGGCCATCACCGACTCGCGAATTGTCTCGATCACATCGACTCCTGAATACGTCGCCGAAGCATGTCGGCGCAGTTGGCCCTGGCCGACAGCACCCTGGCACGCGGTCGGCCGGGAAGGCACGCTGTGCGGCGGTTGCACACCGCGAGGGACCGGCGCCCCATGTGGGCAACCCCGGAATCTCCGTGGTTGCCCAGCCCTTTCGCCCCCGTCCTCCCAACTGCACCCCACTGACCTGCAGTTGAACGGGCGACACCACGCGGACGGCGATTGCCCGGTCTTCTGCCGGTGGCCTAGCCTGCCGAAGCCTCGACAGTGTGCCGGGCAGCGCAGGACCCTCGATGTCCTCCCCACCCGACCGGCCGGTCCCCGTACGCGACCGCCCCATCCACCATGCGACTCCGTACCGGAGGTATGCCGTGCCACCACCTGCCCGGAGCTCGGCCCGGCCCGGCCGGCTGACCGGCCATGTGCTGCTCACCGGCGCCACCGGCTTCCTCGGCCAGGCGATGTTGGAGCGGCTGCTCGTCGACCACCCCGACACCCGGATCAGCGTGCTGATCCGGCGCCGTGGCACCGCGCCGGCCGCCGACCGGCTTGCCGGCCTTGCCCGCAAGCCGGTCTTCGGCGCGCTGCGGGAACGGGTCGGCTACGCGGGAGTGCAGGCCGCGCTCGCCGACCGGGTGAGCGCGCTGGAAGGCGATATCGGGGGCGCGCTGCCCGCACTGCCCGCGGACCTCACCGCGGTGCTGCACTGCGCGTCGACGGTCTCCTTCGACCCGCCGGCCGACGAGGCGTTCCGTATCAACGTCCAGGGTGTGCACGACCTTTACTCGGCCCTGCCCGCTTCGGACACCCCGCCGCACGTGGTGCATGTCTCGACCGCGTACGTCTCCGCCGTGCGCAAGGGAGTCATCCCCGAGCAGTCCCTTGCGCACGACGTGGACTGGCGCTGCGAGCTCGACCACGCGCTTGCGGCACGCGAGGAGGCCGAGCGCTTGTCCCGTTCCCCGGGAGTGCTGGGGTCGCTCCTTGAGTCGGCGCGGGCCCGGGACGGCAAGGCGGGACCACGCGCCGTCGTGGACGCCGTCGAGCAGGACCGCCGCGACTGGGTGCATGATCGGCTGGTCGCCGCGGGCCGGGTGCGCGGGCAGGCACTGGGGTGGACCGATGTCTATACGTTCACCAAGGCGCTCGGCGAGCGGGTGGCCGAGGAGCGCGCTCGTGCGGCCGGCTTCCGGCTCTCCGTGGTGCGGCCGACGATTGTGCAGGCGGCACTGGAACTCCCGTATCCGGGCTGGTTCGAGTCGTTCAAAATGATGGACCCGATCGTCCTCGCCTACGGTCGGGGCGACATTCCGGAGTTCCCCGTCCACCCCGAGAGCGTGATCGACCTCGTGCCGGTGGACCTCGTCACCTCCGCCGTGCTCGCTGTGGCCGCCGCCCCTGGTGAGCAGCACGGTGAGCCGGAGTACTTCCACATCGGCACCGGCGCACGCAATCCGCTCACGCAGCGCGACCTCCACCTCCAGGTGTCCCAGTACTTCCGCGACCATCCACTGCCGAGCGGCGCTCGGGGTCATGTCAAGGTGCCGACATGGCAGTTCACCGGCGCCGCGAAGGCGGAACGGACACTGAAAGCAGCCGAGAAGGCGCTGGGGCTCGCGGACCGCGTGCTGCTGCGTCTGCCCGCCACCGAACGGACCAGGAACTGGCTCGACCGGACGCACAAAGACACCCGGGTCACCGAGTCCCTGCGCAAGCTGCTCGATCTGTACGGCGGCTACGGCAGCGTCGAAGCCCTGTACGGCGACCACAACGTCCTCGCACTTCATCGCGCGCAGGCGAAAGGCAGCCCGGACTTCGACGTGGCCAGGGTCGACTGGCCGTCTTACATCCGCGAGGTGTACTGCCCGGCAGTGACGGCGGTGGCACGCCGAACCGCCGGGCCGCGCAAGCGGCGGGCCTCGCCGGGCAACCTGCCCGAAGGCCAGGACATCGCCGCGGTGTTCGATCTGGAGGGGACCGTACTCGGCTCGAATCTCGTCGAGGTCTACCTGTGGACCCGGCTGATCGACCGTCCCCGCTCGGCCTGGCCGGGCGAGCTCGCCTCGTTGGCGACATCAGTGCCCGGCTATCTGCGTGCGGAACGGCGTGACCGCGGCGAGTTCATCAGAGCGTTCATGAGGCGTTACGAGGGCTGCGGCGAGGCCGAACTGCGCGCGGTGGTCCGCCATCGGATCGGCGACGCCCTGCTGCACCGCTCGTACCCGGAAGCGATCCGCCGGATCCGCGATCACCGCGCCGCCGGACACCGCACCGTTCTGTTGACCGGCACCGCCGACATCCTCACCGAGCCGCTCGGTCCGCTCTTCGACGAGATCGTCGCCAGCCGCCTCCAGGCGCATGAGGGCGTACTGACCGGATTCCTCGAGGGTCCACCCATCGTCGGGGAGGCCAGGGCAGCCTGGACCCGCCGCTACGCAGGGGTCGCCGGGATCGATCTCGGCCGCAGTTACGCCTACGGCGACAGCTTCTCGGACACCCCGCTGCTCGCGCTGGTGGGCAACCCGGTCGCGGTCAACCCGGATGCCCGGCTCTACCGGCACGCCAAACGCCGCTCCTGGCGGATCGACCACTGGGGCGCGTACACCGGCGGACGTCTTGAGGCGGCCGCGATCGCGCTGTCGGCGAGGCCGGGAAGGGGTGCCAACTCATGACCCGGGCACTGGAGTTCTATCGTTCCCCGGCCAGATACCTGGCCGCCCGCGGTATCGCCGCGGCCCCCGGCGGCGCCCGACTGGCCGGTGCGGTGGCCGGCTCGGTCTCCCCACTGCGTCTTGTCGACCGGCCCGACCCCCAGCCGGATGGGCCCGGCTGGGTACGGCTACGGCCGCTGCTCTCCGGTATCTGCGGCTCCGACCTGGCCCTGTTCACCGGGCGCTCCTCGCCGTATCTCGGCCCTCTGGTCTCGCTGCCGTTCGTCCCGGGTCACGAGATCGTGGCCGAATCCCTGGAGGACTTTCCCGGAATTCCCAAGGGCAGCAGGGTGGTTGTCGACCCGGTGCTCTCGTGCACGGCCAGGGCCACCGAGCTGTGCCCGCACTGCTCGGCCGGCCGGCCGAGCCGCTGCGGGCACATCACGACGGGGACGCTCGGCCCCGGGCTGCAGACCGGGTTCTGCGCCGCGACCGGAGGCGGCTGGAGCCGTTCCCTGCTCGCGCACACCACCCAGCTCCATCCGCTCCCGGACACCCTCGACGACCGCAGCGCGGTGCTGGTGGAGCCGCTGGCCTGCGCCATCCACTCGGTGCGCCGCGCGGCCGTCCCTCCGGGAGCCTCGGTGCTTGTCGTCGGCGCCGGCACGGTCGGGCTGCTCACCGTGCTTGCGCTGCGCGAACTCTCCGCGGCGGGGCCGGTGTACGTCGTCGCCAAGCACGCGCACCAGCGGGAGAAGGCCACATCGCTGGGCGCCACCGAGACCTTCGCCCCGGGTCGTACGGCCAGGGCGCTGCGCCTTGTGGCGGGCGGGGCGCTGGAACGGCCCGATTTCGGCGCCGAGTTCCTGCTCGGTGGGGTCGACATGGCCTTCGACTGCACCGGCGGCGCGTCCGGTCTGGACACAGCGCTGCGCACCGTGCGGGCCGGGGGCACCGTCGTGGTGTCCGGGATGCCGTCCGGCTCCGTCGATCTGACGCCGGTGTGGTTCAGGGAGCTCAGTCTCATCGGTTCCTACGCCTCGGACGGCGGTGGCGATACGGCCTCCCGTCCGGACTTCGCGGAGGCGATCGGCCTGGCCGGCCGCGCCCCGCTCGCGTCATTCGTCGATGCCGTCTTTCCGCTGTCCCGCTGGCGGGAGGCCATCGGGCACGCGGTCGCGGCCGGCCGGCTCGGCTCCGTCAAAGTCGTATTCGACCCGAACCAGAATTAGGGGCGTCACCGTGAGCCGACCAGGCTTTGTGCTCGAAGTGGACGAGCGGACACCGGCGTTACTCGTCAACGAGGGCGAGGGCGCGCGCCTTGAGCGCTTCCCACTCGGCACCCGGGTGATCTATCCGCCGGACTCGCTGCCGGGACTGAAGGACGTCGACGGCGCGATCCGCCGTGCCCTGCTGCATCCGCACGGCGAAGACCCGCTGCCCACGTTGCTGCGGCCGGGGATGCGGCTGACGATCGTCTTCGACGATCTGTCGCTGCCGCTCCCCCAGATGCGCACCCCGGACGTGCGGCAACGCATCATCGAACATGTCCTTGAGCTGGCCGCGCGGGCCGGGGTCGACGATGTCGAACTCCTCGCCGCCAACTCGCTGCACCGCCGGATGACGGCCGCCGAACTCAAACGGACCGTCGGTGACCGGGTGTTCCGCTCCTTCTTCCCGGCGCATCTGCGCAACCACGACGCCGAGGACCGCGCGCATCTGACCGAGCTCGGCACCACCAGGCACGGCGAGGTGGTCGAGATCAACCGGCGCGCGGCCGAGAGCGATCTGATCGTGTACGTGAACATCACCCTGACCGGGATGAGCGGTGGCAGCAAATCGGTCGCGGTGGGTCTCGCCTCGTACCGAAGCCTGCGTCATCACCACAATGTGCACACGCTGCAGAACTCCAGGTCGTTCAACGATCCGCCGAACTCCGCGATGCACCACTCGTACGACCGGATGGCCGAGGTCCTTGGCCGCAATGTCCGGGTCTTCACCATCGAGTCGACAGTGAACGGCGACTCCTACCCCCCGCATGTCGGCTTCATGAACAAGCGGGAATGGGAGTGGACGCTGGCCGACCAGGCCGGATACCTGGCGTTCCGCAAGGCCAACTCGCTGAGCCCGCCCAGGCTGCGGCGCGAGGTGTGGCAGCGCAGCCATGCGCCGTACGGCCTGACCGGTGTCAACGCGGGGGCACCGGCGCAAGTGCACCCGCACACGCTGGAGATGGTGCACCGGCAGCAGCTCACCGAGGTCGGCGGGCAGAGCGACATCGGGATCTGGGGGCTGCCGTTCATCTGCCCCTACAACGTCAACTCCATCATGAACCCGATCCTCGTGATGTCCCTCGGACTCGGCTACTTCTTCAACCTCTACCGGAACCAGCCGATCGTCCGTAAGGGCGGCGTCGGGATCTTCTACCACCCGATGCCGGAGGAGTTCCATCCGGTGCACCATCCGAGCTACATCGACTTCTACGAGTCGGTGCTGGCCTCGACCAAGGATCCCGCGGTCATCGAGCGGAAGTACGAGGAGCAGTTCGCGACCGATCCCTGGTACACCCATCTGTACCGGACCAGCCATGCCTACCACGGGGTTCATCCCCTCTACATGTGGTACTGGGGCGCCCATGCCCTGGAGCACCTCGGCGACGTCATCTTCGTCGGTGCCGAGCGGCGCAGCGCGTCCCGCCTCGGCTTCCGCACCGCGAGCACCCTGGGTGACGCTCTGGAGATGGCCCGGGAGACGGTCGGTTCGAGCCCGTCGATCACGTATCACCACAGTCCTCCGCTCGCCCTGGCGGACGTCCGATGAGCCGCGGGGAGAAGCTGACCGGTGTGGTCCGGCTGCTCGCCCAGGGCCGGGACTGGCGCGGCCGGGCCCGCGTACCGCGTTCGGCCGAGCCCTTCCGCAATCCGCCGAGGCGCCGACAGTTCGCCACCGCCTGGGCGCGCACGCCACTGGCCGGCGCGGTGCGCCACGGCCTGCAGCGCGGGCTGTTGAAGCCCACGGCCTGGGCGGTGTGCGACCCGGATGTGGAAGGTCTTGAGCACCTCGACGCGCTGCGCGGCCCCGTGGTCTTCGTCGCCAACCACGCGAGCCATCTGGACACACCGCTCGTACTCGGCGCGCTGCCGCCGCGATACGCGCGCCGCACCGCGGTGGGGGCCGCCGCCGACTACTTCTTCGACTCCCGCTGGCGCGGCTTCGTGACCGCCCTGGTGATCAATGGGTTCCCGGTGGAGCGCAGGGGATCCACGCGCTTGAAGAGTCTCGCGCCCGAACTGGTCAAGGACGGCTGGAACTTGCTGCTCTTCCCCGAGGGCACCAGATCGGCGGACGGCTGGATGAACCGGGTCCAGGCCGGCAGCGCCTATCTGTGCTGCGCGTTCGACATCCCGGCAGTCCCTGTCGCGATCCGCGGCTCGTTCGCCGCCATGCCCCGCGGCCGCGGCTGGCCGGTACCGGGGCGACCCCGGGTATCGGTCCGCTTCGGGCGGCCGCTGCGGCCGGAGCCGGGCGAGAGCGCGCGCGCCTTCAACTCCCGTCTTGCGTCGGCCATCGCGCGATTGTGGAACGAGGAGGAGCTCGGCTGGTACGGCGCGCTGCGCCAGGACGAACCGGCGTCGCTCGCCGGTCCGAAGGGACCGCCTCAGGCCGCTTCGTGGCGGCGCGTCTGGGAGGCCGGCAGGCCGCTGCGGGACCCGGGGAAGTGATCTGGGGTGTGAGGCGGGTTCTGCACATCGTCGGTGACGCGGCCTGCCGGATGGCGCGGGCGGTCCGGGAGGCTGCGACCTCCTTCGGCTTCTCCACGCTGGGGATGCCGCCCGAGCCGCCGACGCGGCAGGTGCGGCTGACCCCCGATGAGGTGCTGTGGCGGGCCGAACTCGAGGACCGCGACCGCAATTGACCGCCGGCGGCAACTCCCCGGCGGGCACGGTGTCCGACCGCGGAGAATGCGCGGTTGCCCGCCCCGGGCACGGCGCGCGCTCCGCGCCTTGTGGCAACTTCCATGCCATTGCGGCTTGTTCGCAATAACTGGTTACCTTCGGGCAGCGCGGTCGGCCCGCAGCGGTCAGCCGGCAGGGAGGTATACGCCCTATGCATGTACCCGATGGATTCATTGACGCGCCGGTCTCGGTGGGAGCCGGGGTCGTGGCGGCGGCAGCCGTGGCGGTCAGCCTGCGCGGCGCTCGGCGGGAGATCGCCGGGGAGGCCGACGCATCCGGAGCCGGGGCCGAGCGCACCGCCCCGCTCGCCGGCCTGGTCGCCGCCTTCATCTTCGCCGTACAGATGCTCAACTTCCCGGTCGGCGCCGGCACCAGCGGCCATCTGCTCGGCGGGGCCCTCGCCACCATCCTGGTCGGCCCGTACACGGCCGTGCTCGTCATCTCCGTGGTGCTGCTTGTGCAGGGACTGCTCTTCGCCGACGGCGGCCTCACCGCCCTCGGCATCAACATCACGTTGATGGGTGTGGTCACCGTCGTCGTCTCGCAGGTCGTCTTCCGTGTGCTGCTGCGGCTGCTGCCTCGCGGGCGGCGCACCACGCTCGGCGCCTCGTCCTTCATCGCGGCATTCGTCTCGGTGCCGGCCGCGGCGGCAGCCTTCACCTGTCTGTACGCGCTGGGCGGCACGGCGGATGTGTCCGTGGCCAAGGTGGCCACCGCCATGGTCGGCGTCCACCTGCTGATCGGCCTCGGCGAGGCCGCGATCACGATGCTGACCGTGGGCTCCGTGGCCGCGGTCCGACCGGACCTGGTGCACGGCGCGCAGGGCCTGCGGCGCCGACTTGAGCTGCGCAACGCGGCGGTGACCCTCCCCGGCCGCCCGGCGCCGCCCGTACCCGCTGTACGCGCCCCCGTACCCGAGGCGGCGCCTGCCCGCCCCGGCCGTGCCAAGCGCTGGCTGTGGGCACTGGGGGTTGCGGCCTCCCTCGCGCTCGCCGGAGTCGTCAGCTACTACGCCTCCGACGCTCCCGACGGGCTGCAGAAGGTCGCCGGCGACCAGGGCTTCGACGAGAAGCAGAAGGACTCCGGGACCAAGGATTCGCCGCTCGCCGGATACGGCAGCAAGGACAGCGACGACGACGGGATCTCGCGGAGCCTGGCCGGCGTCATCGGGGTGGGTACGACCCTCGCCGTCGGCACCGGCGTCTTCATCGTGGTGCGCCGCCGCAGGTCCGCCGCTCAGCCCTCCGAGCCTGAGCGCGCCGCTGTCACCGCTGTGACCGCTGTGACCGCTGTGACCGCTGTGACCGCTGTGACCGCTGTGACCGCTGTCGACCAGGAGGTGCCCTGAGCCATGGGAGCAGGCCACACACACCAGCTCTACCGGCACGGGCATTCCGCCGTGCACCGGCTGCCACCGCATTGCAAACTCGCCGCTGTCTTCGGCTTCGTCCTGGTCGTGGTGGCCACCCCCCGCGAGGCGGTCTGGGCGTTCGGCGGGTACGCACTGCTGATCGGCGCGGTCGCACGAGCGGCCCGGACCCCCGTGCTCTTTGTGCTCAAGCGGCTTGCCGTGGAAGTGCCCTTCGTGGCGTTCGCCCTGCTGCTGCCCTTCGTGGCAGAGGGACCACGCACCGACGTCCTCGGCCTGTCCCTCAGCGAGTCCGGTCTGTGGGGGGCCTGGAACATCCTGGCCAAGGGCACCCTCGGCGTCGCCGCCTCCGTACTGCTTGCCGCCACCACCGAACTGCGTGAAGTGCTGCTCGGCCTGCAGCGGCTGCGGATGCCACCCCTCCTGGTACAGATCGCCTCCTTCATGCTCCGTTACGGGGAGGTGATCACCGCAGAGCTGCGGCGGATGCGCATCGCTCGCGAGTCCCGCGGCTTCGAGGCGCGCGGCCCGCGCAGTTGGGGAGTGCTCGCGAAGTCCGCCGGCGCCCTGTTCATCCGCTCCTACGAACGCGGTGAGCGCGTACATCTGGCGATGCTCAGCCGCGGCTACACCGGGTCCATGCCGGTCATCGACGAGGTGACCGGGACCCGCGCCCAGTGGTCGCACGCGGCCGCACTGCCCCTGACGGCGCTCGCCGTCTGTCTGCTGGGATGGTCCTTCGTATGACGCGCACCCTCGACGTCTCCGGCCTCGCGTACGCCTATCCCGACGGCCACCAGGCCCTGTTCGGCGTCGATCTCGCCGTGGAGCAGGGGGAACGGGTCGCCCTGCTCGGTCCGAACGGCGCCGGCAAGACCACGTTGGTCCTCCACCTCAACGGCATCCTCGGCGGCGGCACCGGCACGGTCCACGTGGGCGGCCTCGCGGTCGGGAAAAAGCATCTCGCCGAGATCCGCCGCCGTGTCGGAATCGTCTTCCAGGACCCCGACGACCAGCTCTTCATGCCCACCGTCCGCGAGGACGTGGCCTTCGGGCCCGCGACCAGCGGGTTGCGCGGCCCCGAGCTGGAGGCGCGGGTCGACAAGGCGCTCGCTCAGGTGGGCATGGCCGAGTTCGTGGACCGGCCGCCGCACCATCTCTCCTTCGGGCAGCGCCGCAGGGTCGCGGTGGCCACCGTGCTTGCCATGGAACCCGAGATCCTGGTGCTCGACGAGCCCTCCTCCAACCTCGACCCCGCCTCCCGGCGTGAACTGGCCGACATCCTGCGCTCCCTCGATGTCACCGTTCTCATGATCACTCACGATCTCCCGTACGCCCTGGAGCTCTGCCCCCGCTCGGTGATCCTCAGCCAGG
Source organism: Streptomyces sp. MZ04 (assembly GCF_004684775.1). Taxonomy (GTDB): domain Bacteria; phylum Actinomycetota; class Actinomycetes; order Streptomycetales; family Streptomycetaceae; genus Streptomyces. The sequence goes on along the minus strand of NZ_SRIC01000008.1, from coordinate 20,358 downwards.
GCCTGATCGTGGCCGACGGCCCCACCGGCGAGCTGCTCGGCGACGAGGAGCTGATGCGCAGTCACCGCCTCGAACTGCCCTTCGGCTTCGATCCGCGCGGACGGTGAGCCGAACCCGAGCCCGGACACACGACAGTGCCGTGCCCGTCGCCCAGAGGCGACAACGGACACGGCGCTGGAGCAGAGAATGAAGTCCCGCGCCCGTCGGTGCAGAGGAGCCCGTCAGCGAGGAGGAGCCCGTCAGCGCAGAGGCGTGCGGGAAGAGCGTTTGTCGAGTTGCTCGGCCAGGTCGCCCCACGCCGTCGCGTAGCCTCGCGCGAGATCCGCGACGCAGTTGGTCCAGTGATCAGGCAGATGGTGCCCCAAGTACTGCATCTCGCCAGGATTGATCGTGTGGTGATGCAGCCAGCGCAGTATGTGCCGCCCGGTGTCGTTCATCCGCAGAGCGGGATCGCTGCGCAGCCGGCCCAGAATCGCGGCCATATGGACAACGGGAGTCCTGGATCCCGGACGGCTGGGCACCAGTCTCCGCTGCGGCCCGGACGGCTCCTGCGACGCCTGGTCGTCCTGCCGGTAGCGTGCGGGCACCGGGTCTTCACCGAGCATCGTGCGATGACGCACATCACGGACGGTTGCCGGGGAAAGACCGGCCACCCGGGCGATTTCACGATTTCCCGCGCCCGGCTGTTCCCGGATCATCGCCGCGGCCAATCGGCGCCTGTCCGCGCTGTCGACGGGCCGCCGACGACCGTCGCGGCCGAGACGCGTTCCCGACTCCGGTGAATCGGCGGCCGCTTGGGCGCGGATTCGGGCAACTGTCTTGTCGGACAGACCACTTGCGGCCGCCACCGCCCGGTCCGACCACTGCGGATTGGATGCGATGATCCGCTCGGCGGCCAGTTTTCGATCGGAGTGCGAAAGCGGCAGACCGTGCGTGATGTTTGCCTGTACCGCGAGCACGAACGCGACGCGCTCGTCACACTCCAATAGACGCGCAGATATCTCTTCCTTCCCGTTCAGTAACGCCGCCTGAACCCGATGCATTCCATCGATCACCCGCATCGTGGGCCGATGCACGATTATCGACGGAAGCGCATTGCCGGACTCGGCAAGCAGGCGCGTGTGGTTCTCGTCTTCACCTGCCTGACGCGGAGACCCCTCGAGAACGAGGGAATCAATACGTACCCAGACCACAGGACATCGGTCCAGTGATCCGTTGCCGTAGACATCCAGCGACTCCTGTACCGGGCCGACGAGATCCTTACTGGCGAGTTCGACTTCCGTCGACACACGGGAATTTGACTTGACCCGGAGATCGGGCATTTGTAGCTTCCCCCTACACCACGATGGTTTTCCGGATTTAACTAGAGAGCCCTCGAGCGTGCTTCCCGAACCCTACTAGCGAGGTTGGTAGGGGGTCAAGAGATCAACCGTTGAATCAATTACCGAATGGGAGCCGGATATTCCGCCGTTGGAGCAAGATATTCCGCCGCCGATTCACATCTATTTCATGGCGATTCAGCAAGGGCCGCCGTACGGTACACCCGTACGGCCCGGTCGACGAGTTCCGGTGCCGCGCCCAGGTAGTTCACCGGGTCGAGCAGTGCGGTCAGTTCCTTCTCCGACCAGCGGTCGGCCGTCTGGGGTCGGTCGGCAAGCACCGTACCCAGCGGCTTTCCGGTGTCGGCCGCTTCCGCGGAGGCCGCCGACAGCAGGGCTTTCGCCTCCGTCCTGCCGATGACCGGCGCCAGCACGGCCGCAAGGCGCTCGGACACCACCAGGCTGCCGGTGCGTTCCAGGTTCGCCCGCATGCGCTCCGGGAAGATCTCGATTCCGTCGAGCAGTTCGGCGGCCGTGGCCGCGGCGCCGCCGGTCAGCCTCAGGCATTCCCGGAGCGGCTGCCATTCGGCGTGCCAGGCACCGGCCGACCGCTCGTCCTCGGCGAGCATGCACTGGGCGAGGTTCGTCGCGAGCAGCGGCACTTGCATCGCGGCGGCGCGGATCAGGGTGGCGAGGACCGGGTTGCGCTTGTGCGGCATGGCCGAGGAGGCCCCCCGGCCGACCGCGGCCGGCTCGGCCACCTCCGCGACCTCGGTTCTGGTCATGGACTGCACATCGACGGCGATCTTCCCCAGTGCCCCGCTCACCAGCGCGAGCACCGCGCCCAGGTCCGCGAGCGGCGTACGCCGCGTATGCCAGGGCAACACCGCATCGGCCAGACCGGTCTCCCTGGCGAAAGCCGCACCGAGTCGGCCCGCGAGCCCGCCGGCGGACCCCGTGGCATCCGGCTGGTCGAGCCCGGCGTACTCGGCGTATCCCGCCAACGTCCCTGCCGCCCCGCCGAGTTGCACGGGAAGGCCTCCCAGACGCAGCTGCCGTACCCGGTCGGCGGCACCGTGCACCAGCAGCAGCCAGCCCGCTGCCTTCAGCCCGAAGGTGGTGGGCACCGCGTGCTGGGTCAGGGTGCGGGCGGCCATGGGGGTGTCACGGTGCCGCTCCGCGAGGCCGGCCAGGGCCGTCGTGACGCGCCGGAGATCGTCCTCGATCACGTGCAGCGCGCGGGCCGACACGAGCATCACGCCGGTGTCGAGAATGTCCTGGCTGGTAGAGCCCCGATGGACGTACTCGGCCGCGGCCACATCGGACTTCGCGACCTCGGCGGCGAGGTCCTGGACTAGGGCCACCACGGGATTGGCGGCCTCGCGCGAACGCACCGCCAGGGCCGGGATGTCGAAGCGTTCGCAGTGGGCGGCGGCGCCGATCGCGGCCGCGGCCCACTGCGGTATCTGCCGCAGGCCGGCCTGCGCCCTGGCCAGCGCCGCCTCGGCGTCGAGCAGTCCCTGCAGCCAGGCCCGGTCGTCGAGCAGCGCCTCGATCCGGGTGCCGGCTCGCACGGGCGACAGCAGGCCGGTGTCGGGGGCGGCCGTTCGGCCGTCGTCGTCAACCATGTTCGTCTCCGCTCTCCGTCGTCGGACTGCCGCCGCTCGGCACGGCCGCGGGGGCTTCAAGGTGCGCGGGGGCCAGCGCGAGCGCAGCCCGCGCGATGGCATCGGCGTCGCTCAGGCTGACGGAGTTCACCCCGGGGCGCACTCCGGCCGCGGTGACCCAGTGCACGCCCTCGGTGGGGACGCCGAACGCGAAGCGCCGAGGATGCGGCCGACCGGCCGCGTCAAGGAGTTGGTAGGGCCGCCCGGTGACGGCAAGTCCCCCTGTCTCATAGGGCCGTTGGGCACCCACAGGGATGCGGTACGGGGTGCACTCACCGCGCGCGAGCAGCTGCTGCAGCAGGGGGTCGGCCGTGCGCCGCAGGTCCGTTCCCGGGAGCCGGGCCTCGATCAGCGCGGTTGCCCGCACGGCTGATCCCGGCACGCGTGCGGAGCGGGCGGTGAACGCCCGGCACCCGTGGTCGGCGAAGGCCGAAAGACCGGGACCGAGCACATCGAGGACTCCGGCCTCGATGAGCGCGATCATCTCCTCCACCCGGCTGGCCGGCGGACCGATGGAGAGGAAGGCGTTCAACGGCGTGTACCAGCCGTCCAGATGATCCCGGTGGGAATCACCGGTGAGTCCGCCGTGATCCACAAGGAGCCGGATCTCGTTGCGCAGATCGCGCAGCACGTCGACGGCCGCCTTCACCGGCCCGCGGACATTGCCCGACCGCGCCTCGGCCAGATCGGCCCGCAGATGCCCGAGCAGCCAGGCACGGTGGTCGCCCGGTCCGGTGAACGAGCGCTCCAGATGGGGATGGGCGATGCGGGCCCAGTTCCAGCGCTCCCCCGGTGCGATGCCGAACTCGGCGCACAGCAGCTCACGTTCCCGTGGGTCGTCGGCCCGGGCGGGGTACTGTGCGCGCAGCCGTCGGGCCACGACACCGCGGCCATGGGCCTCGAGCAGCGCGCTGTAGTAGACGGTCTCGACCTCGGTGGCGATCAGCGGCCACAGCTCGGCCCGGAAGTCCAACCCGCCTTCTCTGACCGCACGTTTGCGCAGCCGCTCGATGACCGACGGCGTGAGCACGACCGGCTGATGGCGCCCGTAGGGCCCCTTCTCGTTCTCGCCGCGGGCGTGGTGCGGCACACCCCGCCGGGACCCGGCAAGCAACCGCGGTTCCGCTCCGGAAGGTTCGTACCGCAGGCTGTCTCCAGTGCGGCGGAACCGGCCGCCACGGCCGGTGGTCAGCAGTGTCAGATAGTCGAAGAAGTTGAGGCCGAGCCCCCGCAGCAACACGGGCTCGACCGCGCCTATGTGGGAGAGATCGGTGTCCGCGGGATTGGCCGGCGGCACATAGCAAAGGCCGTGCTCGGCCGCGAAGGCCGCGAGCCGGGCCTGGGTGTGGGTGAGCCGCTCCCCCACGTGCCCCTGTGTGAGTACGACGGCATCCAGTCCGTCCAGCCTCACCCCGTTCTCCAGGAGCACGCTCTGCCGCCCGCTGCCGCCCGCCATGTCGTCGAGCCAGACCGCCCGCGACCGATGCGCCGTCACCGAAACCGGCGTCGGAGCCGATCGCCTGATGTGCCGGTACACCCATTCCAGATACCGGCCGTAGAAGGCCCGGGTCGGGTAGGTGTCCGGGCCGAGCCTGCGGGCCTCGGCGACGGTGGCATGGTCGTACGGACCGTAGGTCCCGGCGGGCAGCTCCACGGCCCACTGGTGGAGACTCGGGCCCGGCACGACCGGTCCCTCCAGCTCCACGCTGTCGTCGGTGAACAGGGTGACCTGCGAGGCGACCGTATTCATGAGCAGATGCTCGGCCTGCTGGGTGCGCCACACCTTGCCGGCGCCCGGCCGGTACGGATCGACGATGTGCACGCCCACAGGCCCGCCGGGCGCGGTCCGCCGCGCGTTGGCGCAGATGCGCTCCAGTACCGACACGCCTCGCGGTCCCCCGCCGATGATGCAGACGGACAGCCGTCCGGTCGCGTGGTTCACCGCCGGGCTTCGCCGCTCGTGTCATGGCCCAGTGCGTCGAGGTGCCGGTGCCACGCAAGGAGGGTGGGCTCGGCGAACAACTCGCGCGAGGACACCCGCAGTCCCGCCCGGCGCCAGCCGTTGACCAGCCGCATGACGCAGATCGAGTCGACGCCCAGCTGGAGAAGGTTCCCGTCCACCGGGATGTCCTCGGGGGTGGTGCCCAGGAGGCCGGCGACGGCCTCGCGCAGTTCGTCGAGGGTAGGCGGCTCGCTCGCCGTGGATCGCTCCATCACTCGTCCGTCCTTGTCCTTCGGGTGGGATCCGGCCGTCGCAGATCGGCCGGTGGCGGTCAGGCAGTCGCGGCAGCGGCCTGGGAGAGTGCCTTCTTGTCGACCTTGCCGAGGCCCGTGAGCGGGAGCTCGGAGACGATCTCAAGGCGGTCGGGCAACTTGTAGTCGGCGAGCCCGAGTTCATGCAGCGCCCGGCGCAGCTCCGCAAGGGTCGGGGGATCACCCGCGGGCCTGACGTACAGGCAGATCCGTTCGCCGAGGTACGGGTCGGGAGCGGGCACCACGGCCACCCGCTCCACGGCCGGAAGAGCGTGCAGATGGTGCTCGAGCTCCGTGGCGGAGATCTTGTGACCGCCGCGGATGATCACGTCCTTGATCCGGCCCGTGATGACCAGGTCGCCCGTGCCGGTCAGCCGGGCGAGGTCCCCTGTGCGGTAGAAGCCGTCCACCGTGAAGGCTCGTGCGTTGTGCTCGGCGGCGCGGTAGTAGCCGCGCAGCGTGTACGGACCGCGGGTCAGCAACTCCCCGGCGGTGCCCACCGGGACCTGGGCGCCGTCCTCGTCGACGATGCGTATCTCGTCGTACGGCGAGACAGGCCGCCCTTGGGTGGTGAGGATGGTCTCGGGCGGATCGTCCGCTCGGGTGAACGTCAGGAGTCCCTCGGCCATGCCGAATACCTGCTGAAGGCGGGCCCCGAAGACCGGGAGGATCTGCTCGGCGAGCTCACGGTGCAGCGGGGCGCCGCCGATCTGGATCAGCTCCAGGCTGTGTGCCTGGTACGGAACGGCGTCCGCGGCCTCGACCCACAGCTGCGCCGCCGTCGGCACCAGCGAGGTGAAGGTCACCGCTTCACGCTCGATCAGTTCGAAGCAGTCCGCGGGGTCGGGGCCGTCCGCGAGTACCACCGTTCCGCCGTTGCTCAACGTGCCCACCACACCGGGGCAGCCCCAGGAGAAGTTGAACTCGACGGGCAGCGCGGCGAGATACACGTCGTCCGCGGTGAGGCAGTTGATTCCGGCGGTCACCCGGGTCTGGTAGGCGTAGTCGTCATGGGTCCGCGGGATGAGCTTCGGCAGCGCCGTGGTCCCGCCGGAGAGCAGGAAGAAGGCCACGTCCGAGGCGTCCGGCTCGGGCAGTTCCACGGGATCCGCGTCCACATCGGCCAGCGCGACCGACTCCGCGCCGCTTCCCCCGACCGCATCGGGCAGTTTGCCGTCCGCCACGCACACCAGGCGCAATGCCTCGGCATCCGTCGCGATCCGCCCGGCCAGCGCGGTGAAGTCGAAGCCCCGGTAGGCGCCGGGCACCACGTATCCGACCGCACCCGAGAGGGCCGCCAGATGCCGGATCTCATCCGCCCGGTGCGCGAGGAGTGAGAAGACCGGCTTCACGTCGAGCCGGAACAGGGCGAAGCACACGATGACGAACTCGGGGATGTTCGGCAGCTGTACGATCACCCGTTCCCCCGCGCGCAGCCCGCGGGCGCGGAACCCGGCCGCCATCCGGTCCACCAGACCGGCGAGTCGGGCATAGCTGATCCGCTGCTCTCCGTGGACGAGGGCGGTGCGGGAGCCGTATGCGCGCGCCCAGGTACGGGGCAGGGATCCGAGCGACTCGCCCCGCCAGCAGCCGAGTGACCGGTATCGCGCCTGGAACTCCGCCGGCCAGGGAGTACAACCGTCAAGCATGAGCCGCACCTTCCAGTCGCGTGGACGGGACGAGGAACCGTGCGACGCTCTCGAGCTTTTCGCAGGTCTCTTCGAACTCGCGGGCGGGCCGGGACTGGCCCACGACCCCGGCACCGGCCTGCAGCCAGGTCCGGCCGTCGCGTCGGTAGACGGCTCGCAGCACCAACGCGGCGTCCATCGCCCCGTCCTGGTCCACGGTGAGCACGGCGCCGCTGTAGAGGCCGCGGGCCTGCGGCTCATGCGTCCGGATACTGGCGTAGGCGGCCTCCTTGGGCACGCCCGATGCGGTCACGGCCGGGAACGCGGCGGCGAAGACATCCCAGGGGCCGTACCCCTCGGCAAGCCGCCCGGAGACCCTGGAGGCCAGGTGCTGCACACTGCCGCGGTGCCGCACCGCCATGTACTCCTCGACGGCCACGGATCCCGGTGCGCAGATGCTCTCGATGTCGTCGAGCGCGATCTTCACGGAGATGGCGTGCTCGAAGATCTCCTTGGCGTCCGTGACGAGATCGGAGCGCAGCCGCTCGTTGAGTTCGGGGTCATCGGTGAGGGCACGCGTGCCGGCCAGGGGCTGGCTGACCACACGTCCGTCGCTGTCCACCTTGACGACGATCTCCGGGCTGAAGCCGACGGCCTCCACTCCACCGAGGCGCAGCAGGAAGGACCGGGCCGGGTTGTTCCCGCGCCGCCCGGCGACATAGGTGCCGATGAAGTCGATCTCCTCCCGCAGTTCCACGACCCGGGAGAGGATCACCTTCTGCAGTTTGCGCTGCCGGATGTCTGCGATGGCCAGTTCGACGGCTCGCTCGTAGGCGTCCGCACCGTGCCCCCGGACATCCACCGGCCGCACCGTGTCCGCCACTTGGGCGCCGTCCGTGCTCAGCGCGGCGGCCGCTGCTTTGAGGGTCGTTGCGTCGGCCGACCTGAGCTGTACCCAGCCGCCCTTGATCCGCACCTCGGTGTGCGGCACCACCAGATGCAGCAGCCGCTCCCCGCCGACGAGGCTCGTGTCCCCGCCCTTGGCGTATGCGAGCTCGAACGCGGCCCAGCCGTAGGCCCGCCAGTCCGCGAAGGGCACCCGCTCAAGGAGCTTGTGCACCTGGCGCAGTGGCGCGCCGTCCCAGGCCAGCTCGGTCAGCTCCGCCGACTCCGCACCGCGCAGCCGGGCCCCGGAGCGGTCAAGGGATATCTCGGCGAGCGCGCCTCCCGCGTACGACCACTGGCCGTCGTTCTCGTAGATCGCATAGTCCCGGTGTACACCGGCGGCGGCCAGCCGGGAAAGGGTGACCAGCGGATCGTCCGGTAGCCGGAGGCAGGTTTCGAGGTAGTGCTGGGAGGCCGCGGCGGTGGTGGTCATCGGTGAACTCCGGTCTGTGGTGAACAAGTGAGTTCGTAGGCGAAGTGATCGACCAGCTCCAGTGCCTGATCGGTGTTCAGCCGGGGGTCGCACGGCGCCGACGAGGTGACCGTCCCAGGCGAGTCCTCGTCTTCCAGGCACTCCCGCACGTCCTCGGGCGTCACTTCGAGATGCAGCCCCCCGGGCCGCGCACCGACGGCACGCAGGGTCCGTACGAAGGCAGTCATTTCCGCCCTCAGATCGGACAGCAGACGGAGTTTGACGCCGCCTGCCCGGCGGGTGTTGCCGTGCATGGGGTCGCACTGCCACAGCACGGGAACGCCCGAGCGGCGGACAGCACCCGCCAGCGAGGCGAGCCGGTCCGCCGCCGCGGCCGCGCCCATCCTGGCGATGAGGCTGAGCCGCCCGCTCTGGGACCGGGGGTTCAGGGTGCGGACGAGCCGCACCACATCCTGGCTCCGGGCGGTCGGCCCGAGCTTCACGCCGACGGGATTGGCGATCGACGCCGCCCACTGGATGTGCCAGTCGGTGGCGCCCCGGGTCCGCTCGCCGATCCACACCAGATGTCCACCGGCCGAGTGCAGTTCCCGCTCGCCCCTGGTCATGGGCTCCTCGTAGTCCGTGAGAAGCGCCTCGTGCGACACGAAGGCACGCTGACCGGCTGCGCTGAGCTCCTGCAGGGCGGTCAGGGTGTCGCGGGAGCGGTCGTAACTGGTCAACAGCCGCCAGGGGTCTGCCCGGCGGCCCACCTCGGTCGACTCCAGGGCGTTGACGGCGTCACCGGCGTACACCGGCAGCACAGTGCCGTCGGGCAGTTCCTCGGTCGGGCTGCTGCGCGGCTTCGCGTGCTGACCGGCCATCCGGGCGAGGAGCACCACGGAGCTCCCGGTGCGCGCCGCGAGGCGGTCGGCCATGGCCCGGTAGAGCCGCAGCCTGCGCTCCACCTGGTCCTGGCCGGCCATGGTGAACAGCTCGGCGCATTCACCGACATGAAGCAACAGCGACGTGCCTTCCTCCACCTCGCACAGGGCATCGCGCAGCGCCGCGATACCCGCCCTGCCCACCAGGGCGGGCAGTGCCGCGAGTTCACCGCGGATACAGGCGAGGTCGGTGTGGTGCAGCCACTTCGGCTGGTGTGCCGCGGGCAGTCTGCTCAGCGCCCGCAGCCGCGCGGACTTGTGCAGGTCGACGAATGCCGTGCCGGGGTCCAGTGCCTCGTGACGCAGCACAACTCCCCTCCCCTCGCAGTCGGATGGCCGGTTCTCAGTCCGTCAGCCATCGGCACAGCGGGATTCGCCGGCCGTGACGGTCTCCCAGTGCCACTGCGGTCCGAAGGCAGTGACCTCCGCCTCGGCGCCGGCGGCCACCAGGGTGGCGGTGGCGGTGGTGGCGTCGGCAAGCAGCGTCGAGACGTGCTGCGCCGCCAACAGGTCCTGTTCACCGAACGGGGTCCCGGCGCAGCGCAGCAACCGCAGATCGACGAAGCCTCCGAAGGCCCGGTCAAGTACCTTCACCGCCTGCGGGCTGCGGATGCTGAAGCGCACCTGCGCCGCCACATGGCCGTGGTGGTGCTGGTCGGAGTGGAAGGCGATGTCGGGGACAGTGGGCGGCACGAAGTAGTCGCGTGCCTCCACCTCGGGCACCTTGGGCAGATTGCCGACGATGAAATGCCACGAGTTGTACTGCATACGGGAGGAGATCGCCCACGCCACATCGGCGAGCCGGTCCGCCGAGTCCTCGAAGTAGCGGCGCGCTCCGGCCGCCGGCACCACGCAGCAGAAATACTCGGGCAGCTCCCATCCGGAGATCCGGGCCCAGTCCTCATGCCGCAGCGCCTGGATGAGGGCGGGCAGCGAACGCAGGCCGCGGCTCATGGCGAAGTCGGCGTCGAAGGCCGCCCGGGCGGCCGACACCGTCTCGTACACCAGGGATTCGAGTCCGGTGCCGAACGCGCCGTGCGGCCGGGTGAGCCAGTCGGCGCCGGCCTGGATGTCCGCGGACATCTCCGCCAACGTCCCACCGGTGACCGGGATCCGGTCGGCCAAGCGGGCGCAGATCCTCTGCTCCCGTTCCCTGGCACCGTCCGCGGGTGCTTCGGCCACGCGCTCGATCTTGTGCATGAGGGGGCCGTGGATCTCGCGGTAGAGCTGTACGGAACGGGTGACCTGGGCCCGCCGGGCGCGGATGGCCGCGGCCAGCGTGCGGAGTTCGGTGACCCGTTGAGACGCCGCCGGGCGCACCCTCCGGCCACCGGGCACGGCGTTGTACTTGCGCCGGGTCCGCTCCAGCAGTGCGGCCACATGGCCGACCGTGAGCTGGGTGCCGTTGGCCTCCTCGATCCTGGCGTATCCGGCTGAACGGACCAGGAGGGCGAGGCAGACGACCATCACGACATCGCTGTCCGACCACAGGGCGAGCGGTATGCCCTGCAGTGCGCTGAGCGCACAGTCCGGATGTCCCGGCCACAGTGTCTTGCCGGGCAGGGTGTTGCGCTCGCGAAAGTTCGTGTACTGCCGCTCCTCCTGGTAGAGCACGAAGGGCGCGGTCCGGCGCGCGGCGTCCTTCAACTCGTCAAGGAGCCTGTCGCGCCCCTGCGGGCCAGTGGCCGACAGCCATGCCCGGCAGTCCGCGGCCTCGGCGGCCGAGCGGGCCGACGCCTGCCCGACCTCATGCTCGTACGCGGTCAGCGCCGGCGCCGGCCAGGGGATCCGCAACACCCCGTCGACCAGCTTCTCCCGGCCGGCCAGCGGCCCTTCGGAGGGGACGGAGAGCACCACGCGACCACTGGTGGTCAGTCCCAGCTCGCCGAGGAACGCGGGCGGGCCCGCCGCGTCGGCCGTCGCCATGTCGCGCCCCTTGTCGGCGGGCTCGCGCCAGGAGATGCCGAAGAGCACCCGCAGTGCGGCCTCCTCCGTACATCGCAGCGCGCGCAGCGATATGTCCGCGGGTACGAGCCCGCCGAGGGTGAGCAGCAGTTCCACTGCCCGGCCCGGGTCCTGCTCGGCCGCCGCCCGGGACCAGGTCCGCGCGAGCAACCCCGGGAATCCGGCGTTGCTGTCGAAGACGAAGTCCGGCTTGGGAGCGGCACCGGCCCGCTCGCCGAGGCGGCTCGGACGGCGACTCTGCCTGGCCTTCGCCAACGCGGCACGGCGCGAGCCCGCCGCCGCCCTGCCCGTCCCTGTCTCGCCGCGGGGGGTCATCGGCCGGCCTCCTGGGCCGCGATGTGCGTCCACATGTCGCTGTCCGTCGGCGACCAGTCCTCGTCCACGTAGATGCAGTCCACGGGGCAGACCAGTACGCACACCGGACAGCCCGAGCACAGTTCGGGAACGATGACCACATCAAGTCCCCGGTCAAAGATCGCATTGAATTCCGGCGGACAACTTCGCACACAGGAATCGCACGTTATGCATTCTGATGATTCGATGCGGCGCGGCGGTTTCTGCCATCCGGGTTTACGTGCCTTGGTGGTGACGCGTTCCGTTCTGGCAGCCCTTGCAGCTGCCGCAATTTCTTCGTTCTGCGGCATTACGACTCCCCACCCTCGGGTGTCGATTCCAATTGCCCGACGGCTAGCAGCACTTCCAGTCGGGTCGTCGGTAACGAAGCGTCAGGCACCGGCCGATGAACCGTCAAGAAGGACAGGCGCTTCCTGTTCAACCACGGAACTCCCGCAGTTGCCCACGACGGTCCGTATGAAATGGAGTTCGCGCCGCACCGGCGGGCAGGATGGGACCCTCTAAATACGCCCGCGTACGACCTCTACTCGCCGGACGGTATTCGCGAAGTCCCCCAACGCGCGCAGGGCGAGCCGCGTCAGGCGGAGCCGTGTCAGGCCGAGTCGCCCGGCCGCAGCCCGGCGAGGGTGACGGTGACGAGACGGCGCACCGCGGCGGCGGACGGGAGACTCCCGGCCACCTGCAGGGCCGAGAGGCAGTAGGCGGCCAGTTCGACGGGAGCGACATCGTCCCGAACACGGCCCGCCGCGGCGGCCTCCGCCAGCACGTCCCGCACCATCTCGTGAATGTGCCGCTGCGCGTGTACGACATGGTCGTCCTGGTGCAGCAGCGTGACCAGCTCGGCGCCACCGCTCCCCCGGCCGTGACGGCGGGCCCGCTCGTGATGGATCAGGGCGTAGGCCTCAAGGACCGCCTCGAGCCTTTTGCCGGGATCGCCCCCCTGTCCCTGGGCGCGGGCAAGTACCTCGAGGTGTGCCGTGACCTCGCGGTTGTGCCAGGCGACGAGGATGGACTGGACGTCTGGGAAGTACTTGTACAACGTCGCCCGGCCGATACCCGCTTGCTCGGCGATCTGCGACATCGTGACCGCGAGCGGCCCATGCTCGGCTGCCAGCGCCGCCGTCGCATCCAGGACCGCGTCGTGCACCGCTCGGCGGTGCGTCTCGATCGTCTCACTCCACAGCTTCGGCACGCCGTAATCGTACAGCTCGCAGGACTACGACGTTATGCCGCCATCGATACAGTCTGTATTGTAAAATTCGGAGTGAACGCCTCACAGAAGACGAAGGACCCGGGAGACAGGGAGCCGCTTCATGGGACACGGGCCGCACACCCCGATCCACCCTCAGCACACGCCAGGCCACGGCGGCGCACAGATCCGCCGGGCCCGGCTGTACGAAATCGGCGCGGCGATCGGCTTCCTCGGCCGTCGGCGCCGGGTCTACGACGACCTGGTCACCCTCAGCGGCGCCCGCCCCGGGCAGCAGATTCTCGACATCGGCTGCGGCACGGGCTACTTCAGCCGCCGGGCCGCCCTCGCCGTCACCCCAGGCGGCCATGTGGTGGGCATCGACCCATCGCAGCCGGTGATCGAGTACGCCGCACGCCGGGCGCCGGCCAACTGCACGTTCCGGACCGCCTCCGCCCAGGAACTGCCGTTCGGCGACGCCTCGTTCGACGTCATCATCTCCAGTCTCGCCATCCACCACCTGCCCGACGGGGACCGGCTCGCCGCACTGCGCGAGATGCGCCGAGTGCTGCGGCCCGGCGGCCGACTGCTGCTCGTCGACTACGGCAGACTGCCGCGTCATCTCCGCCTGGCCAAGACGCTCGGGATGGCGTCCGGGCACGCGGACCGGCACGCTCCCAGCAGCGAACTGCCGGGCCTGGCCGAACAGGCCGGCTTCCACATCACCGACAGCGGCGACCGCTGGCCCTCGCTGCACTACGTCCTGGGTGACGTATTCGATGCACTTTGACTTGACAGAGACACTCTGTCTCGGAAAACTCGGACCATCGGACACCAGAGTCCGTACGCCTACGAGGAGGCCCGCATGGCCGACCTGCCACACCACTCCGACACCGACTCCCGCAGTCACCCGAGCCTCGACGGCGAGCAGGCGGCCAAGCGACCGCGATGGCGGATCACCTTGTGGGTCGCGGTGGGTGTCGTGCTGATCGCCGCGTTCCTCGTCCTCCACCTCACCGGCGTCATCAGCGTGTCCGGAGAAGGCCATTGACCGGCCCGACCCCGGAAGCAGCGACGCGGTGAGCGGCACACGAGCAGGGGAGAACGCACGATGATCGAGGCGGCCGGCCTCAGCAAGAGCTACGGTTCCACCCTCGCCGTGGACGACCTGTCCTTCACGGTCCCTTCGGGCCAGGTGACGGGATTCCTCGGTCCCAACGGGTCGGGAAAGTCCACGACCATGCGCCTGATTCTGGGCCTGGACGCTCCGACCGCAGGCCGGGTACGGGTCAACGGCAAGCAGTACTCCTCCTACGGCCGGCCGCTCTTCGAGGTCGGCGCGCTGCTGGAGTCCAAGGCTTGGCACGGCGGACGCACGGCGTACAACCATCTGATGTGCCTCGCCCTCAGCAACGGCATCAGCCGCAGCCGGGTCGAGCAGGTGCTGGATGTGGTCGGGCTGACGAGCGTGGCCCGCAGGCGCGCGGGCGGGTTCTCCCTCGGCATGTCCCAGCGCCTTGGCATCGCCGCGGCTCTCCTCGGAGACCCGCCCGTACTGATGCTCGACGAACCGGTGAACGGCCTCGACCCCGACGGCGTGCTGTGGATCCGCAATCTGCTGAAGGCGCTCGCGGCCGAAGGCCGGACAGTCTTTCTCTCCAGCCATCTGATGAGCGAGATGGCTCTCACCGCCGACCGCCTTGTCATCATCGGCCGGGGGCGTCTGATCACCGAGACGAGCATCGAGGACTTCATCAGGAGCGGTACCGGGAACTTCGTTCGGGTGCGCACCCCGCAGCCGGAACAGCTGACCGAACTCCTGCAGTCCCGGGGCGCCACCGTGGTCCGTCGGCCCGCCGACTCGCTGCACATCACCGGAAGTTCCAGCGATGAGGTCGGCGAGCTCGCCCGCGCGCACGACGTCACCCTGCTCGAACTCTCCGCTCAGCAGCAGACGCTGGAGGAGCGCTATATGGAACTCACCAGCGAATCCGTGGACTTCCGTACGGCCGGAGGCGCGCACGTCCCGGTCCCGAACACCCGCTGAGGCCCGTTCATGCACGCAACAGTCGAGGCAACTCGCACCGCTCGTCGATCCGGCCCGGATCTTCCCGGGATCCTCCGCTCCGAGTTCCTGAAGCTCCGCTCGGTGCGCGCGACCTTCTGGACCCTGTTCGCCGCCGTGGTCTTCAACATCGGGGTGGGAGCCCTGGCCGGCATCTTCATCCCCGGGCGGCTCAGCGGGGAGGACAAACTGACCGCCGATGCGATCCGGCTCAGCCTCGCGGGCCTGCATCTGTCGCAGATCGCCATCGGCGTGCTCGGGGTGCTGGCCATCACCACCGAGTACAGCACGGGCATGATCCGGGCGACCTTCGCCGCCGTCCCGCAGCGACGCATGCTGCTGAGCGCCAAGGTCGTCGTCTTCGCCGCCGTCGCGCTCTCGGTCGGCATCGTCTCCTGCTTCGGCTCCTTCTACGCCTTCCAGGCGTTCGCCTCCGACGACGCCCTGTCGCTGTCGATCTCCGATCCCGGAGTTCTCCGGGCGGTCTGCGGCGGCGGCCTCTACCTCGGCGTTCTGGGCCTGCTCGGGATGGGGCTCGGGCTCGTCCTCCGTGCCTCCGCCGGCTCGATCGCCGCGCTCTTCGGCCTGCTCTTCGTCCCGGCGATCCTGCTCGATCTCCTCCCCAGCTCGTGGAAGGAGAACGTCGGCCCGTACATGCCGATGAACGCCGGCAGCCAGATCTTCATCACCAAGGGCGCGGAGGTCAGCAGTCTCGGCCCCTGGCCCGGCATGGGCATTTTCAGCCTGTACGCGGCCGTCGCCCTTGCCATCGGCTTCGCACTGATCAACCGGCGCGACGCCTGATGGCCCCGCCGGTCACCGCGGCCGATCCCGCTCGCCGGCGTTATGAGCTGCTGGCCCCGGTCTACGACTGGGCCAGCGCGGAGCGACCCCTCTACGCACGCGCACGCGCCGAGGCAGCGGAGTTGCTGCGCCTGCGCCCAGGTGCACGGGTACTCGACATCGCCTGCGGTACGGGACGCAACTTCCCGCTCATCGAGCGGGAGATCGGCCCCTCCGGCCGGCTGGTCGCCGTCGACCGCTCGCCCCGGATGCTGCGGCGCGCCCGCGCACGGGTAGCCGGCCAGGGCTGGGACAACATCACCGTACTGGAGCGCGATGTGACGAGCCTGTCCCCGGCGCACTTCGAAGAGCTGGGGCTTCTGGCACGGGGCGCGAGGTTCGACGCCGTGCTGTGCACCCTTGGACTCTCCGTCATCCCCGACTGGCAGGGCACTCTGCGGATGATGGCGGGCATGGTGCGTCCCGGGGGCCGGCTCGCGGTCATGGACGGGTGCTACCCCGCCCGGGCCGGCGGCGCCGACGAGCTGGTCGCGCTGCGACCGCTCGCCTGGCTGCTGTGCCGGATGTTCGCCGCCGACTGCCGTCGCGAGCCGTGGGAACTGGTCCGGGCCGGGACCGACGACGCAGCCGTCAAGCACTACAGCCTCGGCTATGTCGCCGTTGGCGCGGGTACACCCCGGCACGACGGTCACCTTGCCCAGCCCTCCCCATAGCGACTCAGGGGCCGTCCGAAAACGGCCCCTGAGTTGCGGAAGGTCCACATGGCCGGTGTCGCCACGGACGGACCGCTGCACGCCTATGGCTGCCCTACTGACAGGTCAGTACGGTGCTGCCCACTCTCCCTTGCCCACAGCCGCCCACCCTGGGCGGAACAGCGCTGCTCCCCGCGCGCAGGGATGGTCCCGCCGCGGACCCGGACGAGGTCGAGGTGATGCTTTGCTTCCCGCACGTGCTGCTTGATGGCGGCGGCGAGTTGGATCTGCTCCCTGCACGTGCGGGATGGTCCCGTACGGCACGAGCAGGAGCGGCACGCTGAACTCTGCTCTCCGCGCGAGCGGGATGGCCCGACTCAAGGTTAGTTACGGGAGAGCCCCTATCTGCGCATGCGGTGATCGTATTCTGCGGCTGGTTCCAGACCCATGGCGGCACGGCGTTCGTCGAGGCATTCCGGGTCAGCCACCGGTTGCGGACGCAGGTCCGAGCCGTCCGGCTCGTGGGTGTACTGCGTCCCGGACAGCTGGGGCTCGCCTGTCGCGACCAGAACCCGGTCGGTGAGGTAGGCAAGGTGACGTGCAGTCGCCTCTCCTGCCACAGCGGCGGTCTTCTTGAGCTCAAGCGCCCTCCGCTGGAGGGCTGGAACGCTATCCGCGTGCTGGGTCACGCGCCATCGCGGCGCGGTGCCGTGCGGCCTGGCCCTTCTCCGCTCGGCGGTGTAGTTCCTCGGCCAAATTTGCTCCCAAACACGAAGTAGGGGCCATCCGAAGATGACCCCTACCCGCGACGTTTCCGTCGGGACGACAGGATTTGAACCTGCGACCCCTTGACCCCCAGTCAAGTGCGCTACCAAGCTGCGCCACGTCCCGGTGCCCGTGTGACCTGGGGTTTCCCCCTGGCTGAACGCGCACCGAAACAATACCGCACTCCAGGCGGTGATCGCTCACGCCTTTCTCGCCCTGTTGACCTCAAGCGAACTTGAGGTTGCACGCTCGGTGGCATGACGACGACAACGGAACGCGGACACGAGTACGGATACGCCGATCTGCCGGGCCTCATGGGGCGGATGACCGGGGACGAGAAGCACGGGCCGGCCGCGACCTCGACCCTCGACGCCCTCTGGGTGCTCTACGACCGGGTGCTCAGGGTCACACCCGAGCGCGCGGGCGACCCGGAGCGCGACCGGTTCCTGCTCTCCAAGGGGCACGGGCCCATGGCGTACTACGCCGTCCTCGCCGCCAAGGGCTTCATACCGGTCGACTGGCTCGAGCGCTTCGGGGCGTACGACTCTCCGCTGGGGCACCATCCGGACCGCGTGCTCGTGCCGGGGGTCGAGATCGGGAGCGGATCGCTCGGGCACGGGCTGCCGCTCGCGGTGGGCACGGCGCTGGGGCTCGGGGCGCGCGGGCTCGCGGAGCCGGTGGTGTGGGTGCTCGTGGGGGACGCGGAGCTCGACGAGGGCAGCAATCACGAGGCCATCGCCTTCGCGGGTCCTTCCGGTCTCGAGCGGCTGCACACCCTTGTGATCGACAACGCCTCCGCGCGGCATGCCAGGCCCGGCGGTATCGCCGCGCGCTTCGAGGCCGCCGGGTGGTCGGCCCAGACCGTCGACGGCCGTGATCACGAAGCGTTGTACGCGGCGTTCACCGCGCCGCATCCGGGGCGGCCGCGCGTGGTCGTGGCGCGGGTCGAGCCGAAGGGCTCGGTGAGCGAGCCCAAGCTCGCCTGAGGCCTGACGCCCGACCGCCGTCCGGCTCCCCTCCCCTCACTCCCACATCAGCTTCTCCCGGAGGTACCTCTGTCATGGACACCATGCGTGATCGCTTCGCCCCCGTCGTCTCGCGACTGCTCGACGAAGACCCCCGCGTCGCCGTCGTCCTCGCCGAGATCGGGGCAGACGGATTCAAGGACGCTCAGCGCAAGCACCCGGACCGGGTGATCAACGTCGGGATCCGGGAGCAGCTGCTCGTCGGCGCCGGGGCCGGGCTCGCCCTTGCCGGGCTGCGGCCCGTCGTGCACACCTTCGCGAGCTTTCTCGTGGAGCGGCCGTTCGAGCAGCTCAAGCTGGACTTCGGGCACCAGGGCGTGGGCGGGGTGCTCGTCAGCGCGGCCGCTTCGTTCGACTGGCCCGCCGGTGGCTTCACCCATATGTCACCGGGTGACGTGGCGCTCCTCGACACCCTGGACGGCTGGACCGTGCACGTGCCGGGGCACCCGGACGAGGCGGAGACCCTGCTGCGGCACGCGGTCGCCGCCGGTGACGACAAGGTGTACGTCCGTCTTTCGGTCCAGTCGAACACTCAGGCTCTGCCCGTCGACGGGGCACGCTTCCGCACCGTGCGCGATGGCCGTGACGGGGTCGTGATCGCCGTCGGCCCGATGCTGGACAACGTCCTCGCCGCGACCGAGGGGCTCGACGTGGGCGTGCTGTACGCGACCACCGTGCGGCCCTTCGACGCGGAGGCGCTGCGCGGGGCCGTCGGAGCGGCGGAAGCCGCCGACGTCGTGATCGTCGAGCCCTATCTGGCCGGAACCTCCACCGCCGGCGCGAACGACGCGCTGGCCGACCTCCCGCACCGGGTCCTCGGGCTCGGCGTCGGCCGCGCCGAGCTGCGCCGCTACGGGCAGATCGACGAGCACACGGCCGCGCACGGCCTCGACGCGCGGTCCCTGCGGGAGCGGATCACCCGGTTTCTGGGGGCGCGGGCTCGCGGATAGCCGCCGGCGCGGGCAGTCGGCCTGGCCCGCCCGACACCGGGGCCGCGTCCGCGCGCACCAGTCCGCGTATGGCGGGCACCGCGAGCATGGCCAGGCAGACGGCGACCGTGGTCACGCCGCCCGTGATCAGCACCTGCTCCGCGCCGAACGCGCTCGCGGCGGGCCCCGCGAGCGCCTGGCCGACCGGCAGCAGCGCGATGGAGCCCGCGACGTCGTACGCGTGGATGCGGTTGAGGACGTCGGGCGGCACCTGGGTCTGGACGCTCGTCGCCCACATCACGCCCCAGAAGGAGAGTCCGGCGCCCGCGACCGCGGCGCCCGCCGCCATCAGCGGGACGCCGAGCTGGGCGCCGACGGCAGCCGGGAACGCGCAGTAGCCGATCAGCGCGATGGCGCCGGCGCGGAGCATGCGGCGGGGGCGAAGCCGCAGGGCGAACAGGCCGCCGAGCACGGTGCCCGCGCCGAGGGCGGAGTTCACCAGGCCGTACGCGCCGGAGCCGTGCTCCTGGACGACGAGCGTGGCGACCAGGGGTGTCAGCGGGCCCGTCGTCGTGATCATCAGGACGCAGAAGATGGCGATGACGCCCCAGAGCCAGGTGCGGGACCTGAACTCCCGCCAGCCCTGCACGAGATCGGCCCGGAAGCCCTCGCTGTGCGGCAGCGAGCCGGGCAGTGCGGGCGGCAGCCTGAGCAGCAATAGACACAGGGCACTCAGTCCGTACGTTCCCGCGTGCGCGGCGAAGACGGCGCCGGGCGAGGCGAGGGCCACCAGGACGCCGGCGACGGCCGGGCCCGCCAGGGCGGCGACCGACTCGGCCACCCGTATCGCCCCGTTGGCCTTCTGGACGTCGGCGGCGAGGCGCGGCACCGTGCTGGCGACGCCCGGCTGGAAGATCGCGCCCGCGGCGCCGTTGACCGCGCCGATCACGCAGATCTGCCAGAGGACGACATGGCCGGTGAAGAAGAGGACGGCCGCGACCGACTGCGTGCCGAGCCGTACCACGTCGGCGCCGATCATCAGCAGGCGCGTGCTGAACCGGTCGGCGAAGACCCCGCCGAAGATCACAAGGCCCGCGAAGCACACCGTGGTGGCGGCCATCGCGAGGCCGACGGCCCCCGCGCCGTGCCCGTGCCGCAGCAGCCCCGCGGCGAGCGCGACCGGCAGCATGGTGTCCCCGAGCTTGGCCACGGCCCGCGCGCCGAAGAACAGCGTGAAGTCCCGCGACCAGATGCTCCCGCCGTCGCGGATGCTCTTCCGCTCAGTCGTCAGAGGAACAGCCGTCGGAGGAACAGCGGACCGGCCCGCGCCGGTCATCCCCCGGGCACCACGCGCGGCCGGGCCGCTGTTCCTCCGACGGCTGTTCCTCTGACGACTGAGCGGAAG
>NZ_SRIC01000089.1 GCF_004684775.1 Streptomyces sp. MZ04 | reverse complement strand
GGGTGGCTGGTGAGCCAGCGCCGGATGGCGATCCGGGCGGCGGGGGTGCGGGCATGGTCGAGCCACTCGCGCGAGGGCCCGGACGCCACGTCCTGCCCCATGAGCAGCTGCACCGTGTCGCCGTCCCGCAGGACCGTGCTGAGCGTCGCCAGGCGGCCGTTGACGCGCGCCCCGATGCAGGCGTGGGCGTCCTCGCCGTACTGGGCGTAGGCGGCGTCCACACACGTCGCGCCCGCGGGCAGCCCGAGCGTGCCGCCGTCGGGACGGAAGACGGCGATCTCCCGGTCCTGGGCGAGGTCTTCGCGCAGCGTGGACCAGAACGTGTCCGGGTCGGGGGCCGCCTGCTGCCAGTCGAGGAGCCGGGAGAGCCAGCCGGGCCGGGTCGGGTCCGCGCGCTCACCGTCGTCGACGGCGTCGCCGGAAGCCGTGTCGGACTGCTCCTCCGAAGGAGGAGCGTAGGGATTGCGCAGGGCGACGACGCCCGCCTCGGCCACCTTGTGCATCTGGTGCGTACGGATGAGGACTTCGGCGACCTCGCCGTCGGGGCGGGCCACGGCGGTGTGCAGCGACTGGTACAGGTTGAACTTCGGTACGGCGATGAAGTCCTTGAACTCCGAGACGACCGGCGTGAAGCATGTGTGCAGCTCGCCGAGGACGCCGTAACAGTCCGCGTCCTCGTTCACCAGCACGAGGAGCCGCCCGAAGTCCGCCGCGCGCAGCTCGCCGCGTTTGCGGTGCACGCGGTGGACGGAGACGAAGTGCCGTGGCCTGATGAGGACTTCGGCGGCGATGCCGGCCTCGCGCAGCACTCCCCGTACGTCGTCGGCCGTCTCCTCCAGCGGGTCGCCGTCCCGCTCCGCGTCGGCGGCGATCAGCGACCTGACGTGTTCGTACTCCTCCGGGTGGAGGATCGCGAAGACGAGGTCCTCCAGCTCGGTCTTGAGTGCCTGTACGCCGAGCCGCTCGGCGAGCGGAATCAGCACGTCCCGGGTCACCTTGGCGATCCGTGCCTGTTTCTCGGGGCGCATGACGCCGAGGGTGCGCATGTTGTGCAGGCGGTCGGCGAGCTTGATCGACATCACGCGCACGTCGTTGCCGGTGGCGACGAGCATCTTGCGGAAGGTCTCCGGCTCGGCGGCCGCGCCGTAGTCGACCTTCTCGAGCTTGGTGACGCCGTCGACCAGATAGCAGACGTCGTCGCCGAACTCCGTACGCACCTGATCGAGCGTCACATCCGTGTCCTCGACGGTGTCGTGGAGCAGCGACGCGGTCAAGGTCGTGATCTCCGCGCCCAGTTGGGCGAGGATCAGCGTCACGGCGAGCGGATGTGTGATGTACGGCTCACCGCTTTTGCGCATCTGGCCGCGGTGGGAGGACTCGGCGAGGACCCACGCGCGGCGCAGCGGCTCCAGGTCGGCGTCCGGGTAGTGGGCGCGATGGGCTTCCGCCACATGGCCGATCGCGTCCGGAAGCCGGTCGCGCGTGGCCCCTCCCATGAGGGCCGCCCGGCCGAGCCTGCGCAGGTCAAGCCGCGGACGACCGCGCCTGCGCTGAGCTCCGGGCGTCACGGGACCAGGCATCGCAGGGTTTGTGGCCTCCGCACTCATGGGCACCTCCGGCTGCTCCGACCGGCGGTGAGCGGACGACAGCATGGTCCGTCCGGGCCGGTGCTTGATGCTACCGAGCCCATCACGCGCCGCTGACCGCCTCTCGCCGAGCGTGAAACGGATCACCCATTCGAGCGACAGTTCACGGGATTACTGTTTCGAGCCAGTCCGCGTCGATCTCGCCTTCGGCGACGATCACCGCGGCACCGGTCATCTCGATCTCACCGTCGGGGCGCTCGGTGATCACCAGGCGCCCGCCGGGCAGGTCTACGGTGTACGTCACCGGCGTACCGGTGACCGAGGGGTCCGCGCCGTCCCTGCGGGCGGCGGCGACGGCCACGGCGCACGCGCCCGTGCCGCACGAGCGGGTCTCGCCCGCGCCGCGCTCGTGGACGCGCATGGCGACGTGGTTCGGGCCGCGGTCGACCACGAACTCGACGTTCACACCGTCCGGGTACGCCGACGCCGGGCTGAAGGGCGGTGGCGCCAGCAGGGCGCCCGCCTCGTCGAGATCCGCCACGAAGGCCACGGCGTGCGGGTTGCCCATGTTCACGTTGCGCGCCGGCCAGAGGTGGTCGGCCACGTCCAGGTCGCGGGCGGGCCAGTGGTGGCCGGCCACGGAGACGGTGACGTCCCCTTCGGGGAGGATCGCCTTGCCCATGCCCACGGTGATGTCACCGCCGGCTTCGGCCTTGGCGATGTGCACGGTCTTCACGCCGCCACGGGTCGCGACGGCCAGGTCGCCCTCGCCGACGTGCCCCGCGCGCTGCAGATAGCGGGCGAAGACACGCACGCCGTTGCCGCACATCTCGGCGATCGAACCGTCGCCGTTGCGGTAGTCCATGAACCACTCGGCCCGGTCCGCCAGATGCCGCGCCTCGGGGTGCGCCGCGGACCGTACGACGTGCAGCAGACCGTCGCCCCCGATGCCCGCGCGGCGGTCGCACAGGGTGGCCACGACGGCCGGGGGCAGCTCGATGGCGTTGTCGGGGTCGGGCACGATCACGAAGTCGTTCTCGGTCCCGTGCCCCTTGAGGAAGGCGATCCGCGTGCTCATTCCTCGATCGTACGGGGTGGCTACGACACTCCGCCCTGGCGGTCGCCGGATGGGCCCTGACCTCGTACGACGCCGTCAGCGAAGGCGGGCGACCCGCCACACGGCGAGGACCGCGGCGGCCAGGAACACCAGGGCGTACGCGGAGACGACACGCCAGTCGGGGCGCTTGCCGGAACCACGCTCGGGCAGCCCCGGCCAGGTGTGACCGACGCGACGCGCGGCCATCATGCCCCAGCCCGCCGCGCAGCAGCTGATGAGGAGTCCGAGCATGGCGACGACGGCACCGCCGTCACCGAACTCGAAGGCCAGCGGGAAGGCGAACATCAGCGATCCTGCCGCGGCGAGGACGACGATCGGCGCGAGCTGCCAGATGCGCAGACGGCGCTGCGGGCGGAGCTCGACCTCGACCTCGGCGGTGGCCATCTCGTCCGCGCCGGGGCCGTCGTCGGTGACGCCGTCCAGCTCCGCGTCGGGCCCGTCGGGGGTCAGCTCGCCGCCGTCATGCGCGGTGTCACGAGGGCCGGCCTCCATCGCCATCCGCCCTCCCACTCCGGACTCCACTGATCGATCGATGGTCGATGATGGCACGGCGCCAGGGGCCGGGATGACCGCCGGAGCGTCCCGATGCCATCACGTGATCAGGCTGTGACCGCTCGTTCGACCAACGTCAGCGCCTGTGCCGGGAGTTCCCCTCGATCGGCCACCGCACCACTGAGCCAGTGCACGCGTGGATCGCGGCGGAACCACGAGTCCTGGCGGCGCGCGAAGCGCTTGGTGGCGCGCACGGTCTCGGCGCGCGCTTCGTCGTCGGTGCACTCCCCCGCGAGCGCCGCGAGCACCTGCTGGTACCCGAGCGCACGCGATGCCGTGCGCCCCTCGCGCAGCCCCGCGGCCTCCAGGGCACGCACCTCGTCGACGAGGCCGGCCTCCCACATGCGGTCCACGCGCGTGGCGATCCGTTCGTCGAGTTCGGGGCGGGCCACATCCACGCCGATCTGGACGGTGTCGTAGACGGATTCGTGGCCCGGGAGGTTGGCGGTGAAGGGCTTGCCGGTGATCTCGATGACCTCGAGGGCGCGGACGATCCGGCGCCCGTTGCTGGGCAGGATGGCCTGGGCCGCTCCGGGGTCGGCGACGGCGAGGCGGGCATGCAGCTCTCCGGAGCCGCGCAGCTCGAGCTCTTCCTCGAGGCGGGCCCTCACGGCGGGGGCGGTGCCGGGGAACTCGAGTTGGTCGACGGCTCCCCTGACGTAGAGCCCGGAGCCGCCGACCAGGATCGGCCAGCGTCCTGCGGCGAGGAGACGGTCGATCTCGGCGCGGGCCAGCCTCTGGTACTCGGCGACGCTCGCCGCCTCCGTGACGTCCCAGATGTCGAGGAGGTGGTGCGGCACTCCGTCACGCTCTTCGAGCGTCAGCTTGGCGGTCCCGATGTCCATCCCTCTGTAGAGCTGCATCGAGTCGGCGTTGACGACTTCGCCGCCGAGGCGTTGGGCGAGGAAGACACCCAGATCGGACTTTCCTGCCGTGGTCGGACCGACGACGGCGATGACCCGCGGGGCGGGAGCTGCGCTACTCACCGCTCCAGTCTCGCAAACCTCCCGGCCGCTTCCCGAACGAGCTACGTGACGCCCCAGGTCCGGGGTCGTTGCCTGTTGCGAGGTTCCGGCCGCCGGTTTCGAGGACTGGTGACCCGGGTGGCGCAACAGGGCGCACCGGGCGGCACGGCATTTCGCCCACACGAGTAACGTATGGAGTAGTTATGGGTGTTTTTTCACGGTTCCGTAGGAAGTCCAAGGATTCGGAAGAGGCGTCGACAACTGAGGCGGCAGCCGCCACCCTGACGGCCGAGCCGGAAGCGGCCGAGGAGACTTCCGAGGCCGGGACCGGGGCGGAGGCCGAGGAGGCCAACGAGGCCACGGAGGCTGCGGACAAGGCCGACGACAAGGCCGCGTCCGCCGCCACGGACGACACCGAGCCCGAGGCCGAGGAGAAGGCCGAGAGCGCGGATGCCGCTGCCGCGGAGGGTGTGGAGATCCCGAAGCAGCAGTCCGCGGACGAGGCCGCCGACAACGAGGCCGGTGAAGGCGCCCGCAAGTAGCTCTCCCAGTGAGGGAAGGTAACGATGGGCTTCCTGGACAAACTGAAGGACAAGCTCGCCCCCGCCAAGGACAAGGTCTCGGGACTCGCGCAACAACACGCGCCCAAGATCGACCACGGTCTCGACAAGGCCGCGAAGGTGGTCGACGCCAAGACCAAGGGCAAGTACAGCGACAAGATCCAGACGGGCACGGGCAAGGCGAAGCACGCCGTGGACCGCCTCGCCGGGACGTCGGGCGACGGCAAGGACGCGGGCAGTGGCGACACCACTCCTCCGGCTCCCCCGCCGGCTCCCTGAAACCCCTGAAGGACACGTCACGGGCCACATCGCCGGCCCGGCACGACCGGCCGAGCCATCGGCCGACCCGCACCGGCGGACGGCCGCGGAGCGCCATCAGCTCCGCGGCCGTCGCCGTGCCGTCCGTGGCCGCTGCGGCCCACCGCAGCGGGGGCCGCGGATACGACCAGGCGGCTTGCCACCAAGTGCCCGACGCCGTACGGCGCGTCCTCATAGAGCAGCTCGCCACTCAGCCCCGCGCCCTCGGCCGCGCCCGCGAGCACCTGCCACGGAGCCCGGCCCGCCGCTGTGCCCTCCGTGGCCGCCACGGCCCACCGCGGCGCGAGGCCGCGGCTACGACCAGGCCGCCACCAAGTACCCAACGCCGTACGGCGCGTCCTCATAGAGCAGCTCGCCACTCAGCCCCGCGCCCTCGGCCGCGCCCGCGAGCACCTGCCACGGAGCCCGGCCCGCCGCCTTCAATTCGTACGCCAGTTGCTCGTCCAGGCCCTTGAGCGCCTCGACGTCCGCGGCACCCAGCGCACGCGCGACCTCCGCGTCGAAGCCGACCGCCCGCTCGTCCAGATACCCCGGCGCCTTCAGCGTGCGGCACGCGCTGGCGTCGCCCATCACCAGCAGCGCCACCCGGTCGGCCCGCGTCGCGATGTCCCCTCCGACTTGAATACACCGCTCGGCCCCGAGAGGTTCCCCCACGCCGAGACCGTCCAGCGGGGCTGCCGACCATTCCGTGCGTCCGAGCAGCCAGCCGGCCACGGCGAGCGAAGGCGGAAGCTCACGCTCCGTCCCGTCGTCCGCGAGGTCTTCCGGGAGGCCGTCCGCGCCCTCATCGGCGGAGGTCCCCAGCCGTACGTCGAGGTCCACTCCGAAGCCGCGGAAGGACCCACGGGCCCCCTGCGGATGCCACCCGCGCCTGCTCTGCTCGGCGGGTCCGACCACGACGAGCCGGTCGGGCCGTGCGGCGGCGAGCACCCCGACGGCGTCCGTGCACGCCGCGCGCGCGGCGTCCAGTTCGGGGGCGGCGCCCGCGGCGACCTCGGGCACGAGCAGGGGCGGGCAGGGGCAGACGGCTGCGGCGACAAGCATGATCCGCAGCGTAACGCGCGCTAGTAGGCGATCGGGCCCGAGTCCCACTCCAGCTCGGCGATCGAGAACCGGTACGGGAAGGAGCCGCCCGAGGAACCGTCGCCGATCACCATCCAGCCGTTGCCCGTGCGGAAGCGCCTCACCCGTACCGGATATCGCGGGTGCTTGGGGCGGTACAGGCGCACGAACTCCCCGAACCGCTCCACCGCCTCCTCGTGCGTGCCTTCCACCGTGGCCATCTGCTCGAACAGATGCCACGCCCCCGGCCCGGGAGGGTTCTCCATCAGCAGCGCCCAGCGCGCCGTCCTGCGCCCGTCCCCCGTCATTCCTGTCTCTCCCCCGTCATCGCCGACTCTCCCCGGTCAGTCGCAGCCGCAGCCGCTGCCGGAGGCCACAGGCAGCGGCTCCGGAGCGCCGATCTTCGGCAGCCCCAGCATCACGCCCGCGGGCTTGGCCGCCGCCTCCGTGTTGCGCTTCTCCCAGGCGTCGCCCGCGCGCGTGCGGCGTATGCCAAGGACCGAGCCCTCGGCGAGCAGGTGGTGGGGCGCCGCGTAGGTGATCTCGACGGTCACCACGTCGCCGGGGCGCACCTCGGTGTCCGGCTTGGTGAAGTGGACCAGACGGCTGTCGGGGGCGCGGCCGGAGAGGCGGTGCGTGGCGCCGTCCTTGCGGCCCTCGCCCTCGGCGACCATCAGCTCGAGCGTCCTGCCGACCTGCTCCTTGTTCTCCTCCCAGGAGATCTCCTCCTGGAGGGCGACCAGACGCTCGTAACGCGACTGGACGACCTCCTTGGGGATCTGCCCCTCCATGGTCGCCGCCGGCGTACCGGGGCGCTTGGAGTACTGGAAGGTGAAGGCGTTGGCGAAGCGGGCCTCGCGGACGACGTGCATCGTCTGCTCGAAGTCCTCCTCCGTCTCACCGGGGAAGCCGATGATGATGTCGGTGGAGATCGCGGCGTCCGGCATGGCGGCGCGCACCTTCTCGATGATCCCCAGGAAGCGGTCCTGGCGGTACGAGCGGCGCATCGCCTTCAGGACCGGGTCGGAGCCGGACTGGAGCGGCATGTGCAGCTGCGGCATCACGTTCGGCGTCTCGGCCATCGCGGCGATCACGTCGTCCGTGAAGTCGCGCGGGTGCGGGGACGTGAAGCGCACGCGCTCCAGGCCCTCGATCTTCCCGCAGGCCCGCAGGAGCTTGCTGAAGGCCTCGCGGTCGCCGATGTCCGAGCCGTACGCGTTCACGTTCTGCCCGAGCAGGGTGATCTCCGAGACGCCCTCAGCGACCAGGGTCTCGATCTCGGCGAGGATGTCGCCGGTCCTGCGGTCCTTCTCCTTGCCGCGCAGGGCGGGCACGATGCAGAAGGTGCAGGTGTTGTTGCAGCCCACGGAGATGGAGACCCATGCCGCGTACGCGCTCTCGCGGCGCGTGGGCAGCGTCGAGGGGAACGCCTCCAGCGACTCGGCGATCTCGACCTGCGCCTCTTCCTGGACCCGGGCGCGCTCCAGGAGTACCGGCAGCTTGCCGATGTTGTGTGTCCCGAAGACGACGTCGACCCACGGGGCCTTCTTGACGATCGTGTCGCGGTCCTTCTGGGCGAGGCAGCCACCGACGGCGATCTGCATGCCGGGCCGCTTGGTCTTCATCGGCGCCAGGCGGCCGAGGTTGCCGTACAGCCGGTTGTCGGCGTTCTCGCGGACTGCACAGGTGTTGAAGACGACCACGTCGGCGTCGCCGTCCGAGCCTTCGGGCGCGCGTTCGTAGCCGGCGCCCTCCAGCAGCCCGGAGAGCCGCTCGGAATCGTGGACGTTCATCTGGCACCCGTAGGTGCGTACCTCGTATGTTCCCTTGACGCCCACTGGCCCGCTCCGGTCGCTGCTGCTCATGTGACAAGGGTAGGCGGTACCTCGGACATCTCCCGACGCCGGAGTCTTTCGCCGGGACCGGGCCCGCGACGGCCGGTCACTTCTTCTCCTGGACGGTCACTGGCTCTTCTCCTGGACGGTCACCGGCCGGTCGTCCCGCAGCTCGCCGAAGAGCTTCTTCGCCTTCGCCTCGTCCCACTTCACGGCGCTGCGCTTGGACGTGGGGAAACCGAGGCCGGCCACCGGGACGTTGATCTGCATGCGATGCCACTTGAGCCGGTTGCCGAGCAACGCGGTAACCACGGACTGGATGGTCACCAGGTACATGAGCTGTCGGTAGACGAAGAGCTGGAACGGCATCGACCACAGGGTCCGCAGCCGTTCCCCGTCCAGCCGCAGCGCGTATCCGGCGACGACCATCTGTACGACGAGGAAGGTCCCCCACACCCAGATCGACTGCGTGGAGCCGGCGAAGAGCAGTCCGTACACCGCGAAGACGTCGACGATCGGCGCCAGCAGCGGCAGCAGGATCTGGAAGACGGCGAGATAGCTGAGACCCCGGCGTGCGAAGCGCCCGGAGGGGCCCATCTGGACGGCGGCTCTGCGGTGCTTCCACATCGCCTGGAGGGTGCCGTAGCACCAGCGGTAGCGCTGCCGCCACAGCTGGCTCAGCTTGGTGGGGACCTCGGTCCAGGCGACCGCGGACTCCTCGTACACGACCCGCCAGCCCGCCCGCCACAGCGCCATCGTGAGGTCGGTGTCCTCGGCGAGGGTGTCCTCGCTGACACCGCCGACGCCCATGAGCGCGTCCCGGCGGAAGGCACCGATGGCCCCGGGAACCGTCGGCGTGCACTCGAGGACCTCGAACATCCGGCGGTCGAGATTGAATCCGAAGACGTACTCCAGGTGCTGCCATCTGCCGAGCAGGCCACGCCTGACACCGTGTCGGCGTCGACCATGACCACGTAGTCGTATCTCGTATGGGCCAGACCGGTGTTGAGGGCGGCCGCCTTGCCGGCGTTGGCCTGGCGCACCACCGTCACCCGGGGATCGCGGATCCGCTCGGCGATCTCCGCCGTGCGGTCCGTGGACCCGTCGTCGATCACCACGATCCGCAGGTGGCGGTGGGTGGAGGCCGGCAGGGATCTGACGGTGGACTCGATGCCCTTCTCGACCTTCCGGTTGCCGAGCAGCTTCTCGGTCTCCTTGTACGCGGTGCTCGTGTGGCTGAACTGCCTGACCACGCCTGCTCGGGCTTGCGGAACGGCCGGTCGGCGGCGACCAGGCGGTAGCCGTCCGCTGCCGCCCGTCGCGCCGCGGTCCACTCCGCCGCACAGCGTGTCGGCCTGCGTGGTGTGCGGCAGCCGCAGCAGCCGGGTGTCGACGCCGGCGGTGCCCGCGAAGCGCCGTCTGTGTGAGCGACAGCTCGATCCCGGCCCGTTGCGCCGACACGGAGCCCAGGTCGGCACCGGTGTAGGGGTACGAGCCGATCTCGTGCCCCGCCGCGTGGATCTGCCGCACCAGATCGGGCTGCCGGGCCGCCTGGGCGCCGGAGAGGAAGAAGGTCGCGTGCGCGTGGTGCTCGCGCAGGAGCTCGAGCAGCCGCGGGGTCCACACCGGGTCGGGCCCGCCGTCGTAGGTGAGCGCGACGGTGCGGGCGGGCATGGCGGAGGTCTCCACCTTGTCGCCGGTGATGCTCAGCACCGGATCGCCGTCGTCCGCCGCCTTCGGCACGGGTGACGTCTGCGCCGCGGAGACCTGGTGAGTGGTCCAGCCCTCGAAGACCAGCGCGGCGGCGACCGCGGAGAGGACCATGCCCAGCAGCACCCAGTGAACGCGCGGGTCACGGCGCTGCGCGTGCCGGCTCACTTAGAGATGCCTCCACTCGTCGCCGTGACAGCCACACCGGCGGTGGGGCCGTTCTAGACCGCCCCGGGCGCCTGTCCGGCGTGCCGGCGCAGGACGCCCGTCAGCGCGGTGGCGAGCAGCAACAGACAGCCCGCGCAGGCACAGGCGACCAGCAGGACCGCGTACCTCAGGAGCCGTCTGCGCCTGCCGGAACCGTCGACGAATATCTGGCGATTTCGCTGTTCTCCTCGTCTTCTGCTGCCGGTGTTGCTCGCGTAGCGCGGTGTGACGGACGCCTCCCCTCGCGGGCGCCGTCCGGTGGCCCGTGTGAGTTCACCCCTGGTCACCGGAGCGAGTCGGCTGGCAGGATCGCGCGCATGCTCAAGGCACTCCCCCACATCAGCCGGCGCCGCGCACTCCAGGGTGCGGCCGCCGCCCTCGTGGTCTTCGGTCTTCTGATGTGGTGGCTGGTCCCGGCGGGCGACGACTCTCCTGGTGGCCGGATGACCTTCAGTACGGGCGTGAAGAACGCGGTGTACGAGCGGTACGGCAAGCTGCTGCGCACCGCGGTGGCGCAGGACATGCCCAAGGTGGACGTGGAGCTGCTGAACAGCCAGGGGTCGCAGCAGAACGTGGAGCGGGTGGCCACGGGGAAGGCCGATTTCACCATCGCGGCCGCCGACGCCGTCGAGAAGTACCAGCTGGAGGGCCGTCCGGGCGCGGACCGGCTGCGGGGCTGTGCGCGGCTCTACGACGACTACGTCCAGCTCGTCGTCCGGCGCTCGTCGGACATCGAGAAGGCGTCGGACCTGCGGGACAAGCGGGTGGCGGTGGGGCAGCCGCGCTCGGGCGTGCGGCTGATAGCGGACCGGGTGCTCAGGGCCGCCGACCTCGATCCCGAGAAGGATCTGACGGCGGTGGACGCCGGCATCGACAAGGCGCCCACTCTTCTTAAGAAGGGCGACATCGACGCCTTCTTCTGGTCGGGCGGACTGCCCACCAATACGGTTCTTGAACTCTCCGAGGAGTTCGACATCCGTCTCGTCAAACTCGGCGACCTGGTGGAGGAGCTGCACGATCAGGGCGGTGCGTCGCGCTACTACCGGGCCGCCGTGATGCCCGCCGACGCCTATCCCGAGGCGCAGCAGAACTCCGCCGTGCCGACCCTGGCCGTGGCGAACCTCCTGGTCACCACGGACCGCGCCGACCCGGAACTGACCGAGGGCCTGACCCGGACCGTGATCGACAGCCGTGACCACATCGGTGACCAGGTGCACGCGGCCCAGCTGGTGGACCTGAGGACGGCGCTCTACACGGACCCGCTCGCCCTGCACGAGGGCGCACGCCGCTACTACCGGTCCGTCAAGCCGTAGCGCAGTTCACGACGCGTCACCCAGCGCGGCGAGCAGCCGGGGCGCGGACTTCGCCGCCGCGGCGGTGTCCTTGTGGTCGGCGGCTTCGCGGAGCTCGCGCAGCGCGTCGTCGATCGGCGCGGCCTTGTCGGCCGGAGTACCGGCGCCGGCCCGTTCCCAGGTGAGTTCGAGGCTGGTGACGTCCCCCGCGACCGCGCCCTCGTCCCCGGCGGCCGCGTCGATCGTCACCTGGCGTGCCCACAGGTCCATCCGGTCCGCCTCTACGGAGGAGAGCGGTTCGTAGCGAAGGCGCAGGTCAAGTGCGTTCTGGGCGACCCGCAGCGCCGCTCCGCGGGTGGCAGCCGCGTCGTGTGCGCCGACCGCCCTGGTGAGGGCGCCCAGGTCGCGGTCCATCTGCCGGTCGAGCAGACGCGGCACGCGGTCCGAGGCCTCGTACTTATCCCAGGCCGCGCGCGCCTTCCGCGCCGTCGTGTCCGTCGGGCCGTCCTGTGCCGCGCGGGCGGCGCCCGAGAGCGCGGTCAGGTCGCCCGGCACCGGCCCCGGCTTCGCGTCGGTGGGCACGGCAAGCGAGACCGCCTCCAGGTCGCCGTGCGCGCTGCCGGTGGAGAACTCGCCGTAGCCGGGGGCGAAGACCTTGTCCTCATGGGAGCCGTCCATGTGCAGCTCGTTCACCGTGATCGCGCCCTTGACGGGTCCGTACGGTCCGTCGACGGTCTGCCCGGTGGCCTTGACCGTGACTTCCTCGAAGACGACCTCCGGAGCGTTCTCCGGCCGGTAGACATCGCCGGTCCCCGGCCGCGCGGGCATGATCATCGCCGCGGGACCCGTCTTCCCTGCCAGCCAGGTGCCTTCGGTGTCGGCGACCACGCCGTTCTTGTAGTTGAAGACCTCCTCGCCGAGGTACCAGACGGAGCCGTCGTCGGCCTGGGCGAACCAGTCGAGCGCGAGCTCCTCGATGCGCCCGTCGGACAGGGCCATGTACTGGATGGTGCGCGCCTTCACCTGCTCCCCCTTGAGGGCGATGGACTTGGTGCCGGGCAGCAGCGTGAACTCGGTCCGGAACGGCTTGCCGTCGACCTGACCGCCGTAGATCACCTGCTTGACCTGGGCGCTGGGGTGGAGCGGGTTGGTGATCGACGCCGGACGGGAGAAGGCCGGCTTGCCGAGGTCGACGCGGTCCTTCCGGGGCGCGAGCGGCAGGCACTCGCCGGTCTTCTTGCCGGTGCTCTCCTCCACGATCTGTACGCACTCGGGGCCGGCCTTCTTGTTCGTCGAACCGGCGTCGCAGGCGCTGGTCACCAGCGCCGCGCCCAGCACCACTCCCACAGCCGCCGCGAGATTCCTGTTGTTCATGGCGCACCTCCACGTCTCGTACGACGACCGTGGCAGGAGGACGCTGAACGGACCCTGAACGAAACTGAAAGGGCCTTCAGGAGGCGGATCCGGCAGGGAACGAGACCTCGAACCGGGCCCCGCCGAGCTCCCCACGCGACACCGTCACCGCGCCACCGTGCACCGCCACCAGGTCCGCCACGATCGCGAGCCCGAGGCCGCTGCCACCGCCGTCCGCCACGGAGCGGGAACGGGCGTCGTCGAGCCGCACGAACCGCTCGAAGACCCGCTCGCGCTCGGCGGCGGGCACTCCGGGGCCGTCGTCCTCGACCCCGAGGACGATCAGGCCGTCCGCCCGGGCCGCCAGGTCGAAAGCCACCTGGGAGCGGGCGTGCCGGGCCGCGTTGTCACCGAGGTTGCGCAGCACCCGCCGCAGGCCCTGCTCGTCCGCGTCGAGACGTGCCGCCGACACTCCGGCCGTACTGATCCGCAGCCCCGTGCTCGCCGAGCGCAACCGCCGTGCCTCGTCGAGCACCAGGTCGTCGACGTCGACCGGCTGGAGGCGCGGGCTCAGCGCGTCCTCGTCGGCGCGGGCCAGCAGCAGAAGATCGTCGACCAGCCGCTGGATACGCAGATCCTCCGCGAGGACGGTCGCCGCGAGCTGCTCCTGATCGGTCCGGCCGGGATACCTGAGCGCGACCTCAGCGTGCTGCCGGATGGAGGCGACAGGAGAACGCAGTTCGTGGGAGGCGTCCGAGATGAACCGCCGCTGTGCCGTCTGGGCCCTCTCGAGGCGGTCCAGCATGCGGTTCATGGTGGCGGCGAGCGCGGAGATCTCGTCGCGGCCGTGCGGCAGCGGCACGCGGCGGTGCAGCTGCGCGGAGGAGATCTCCTCGACCTCGACGCGCATCGCCGCGACCGGCGCGAGCGCCCGCCCGACAGCCATCCAGGTGGCCGCAGCGGCCATGA
This sequence comes from Streptomyces sp. MZ04, assembly GCF_004684775.1. Classification (GTDB taxonomy): domain Bacteria; phylum Actinomycetota; class Actinomycetes; order Streptomycetales; family Streptomycetaceae; genus Streptomyces. Next base: position 14,649 of record NZ_SRIC01000089.1, on the reverse strand, counting down.
TCAGCAGCAGCGGCAGTCCCACGAGGAGCAGCCTGGTGACGATCTGCGTCGACTCGGCGACCGCGATCAGCGCCCGCCCGACCAGCACGGTCTGCTTGCCGTCGGGCCCATCGGCGGCGACCGCCACCACCAGGAACTCGTCCTCGTCCAGCGGGGTGCTGATCCGGCTCTCGCCGCCCTTGTCCGGGCTCACGAGGGCGGGCAGTTCCGCCACGTTCTCGCTGGCGGCCACCACCGCCCCGGAGGCGTCGAGGACCTGGATGAACTGCTCGTCGCGCTCGGCCACCGCGAGGGACGGCACACCGCGCCCGGACTCGATGACGGTGGCGACCTGATCGGCACGCGCGCGTGCAGCCTGCCGTACGTCGTCGGTGAGCTCCGCCTGCAACAGCGCCACCAGCGCCACGGCACCCGCGATCAGCCCCACCGCGACGACGAGGACGGCTGCCGCGGTCGACCGGACCCGGACCCCCTGTCTACCCACCATCGGAGGCCAGCCGGTATCCGCAGCCGCGCACGGTCTCGATGGCCGCTCTTCCGAACGGCCGGTCGAGTTTGGTGCGCAGATGGCTGACGTAGACCTCGACGATGTTCGGGTCGCCTTCGAAGTCGTCGTCCCAGACATGGGCGAGGATCTCCCGCTTGGACACGGTCTCACCGCGCCTGCGCAGCAGGAACTCAAGGAGCGCGAACTCCCGGGCGGTCAGTTCGACCCGCACCGCCCCGCGGGTGACCTCCTTGACCGCCGGATCGAGCCGCAGATCACCGGCCGTGAGCGCCGCGGGCCGCTCACGGAGGTCGCGGCGCAGCAGGGCGCGCAGCCGGGCCAGCAGCACGGCGTACGAGAAGGGCTTCGTCAGGTAGTCGTCGGCGCCCGTGTCGAGGCCCTCGACCTCGTCCCATTCGCCCTCCTTGGCGGTGAGCATCAGGATGGGGGTCCAGTTGCCCTCGGCGCGCAGGGCCGCGCAGACGCGGTAGCCGTTCAGACCCGGCAGCATGATGTCCAGGACGATGGCGTCATACGGGTTCTCGCGCGCCCGCCACAGGCCGTCCGTGCCGTCCAGCGCGACATCGACGGCGAAACCCTCGGCCTCCAGGCCGATGCGCAGCCCGTCCGCGAAGCGCTCCTCGTCCTCGACGACCAGTACCCGCATGTTCTGATTGTGGCCCCCCTGGGCTGAACCGGAGCTGAACGCCGTCGTGCGCGCGCCGCTACCAGGGGTCGGTCAAGCCCTGCCGCTCAAGCGCTGGAGGCCGACTCGCTGCGCGGGACACCGACGGTCACCCGCAGCCCGTGCGGTTCATGACTCTCGTACGCGATGGAGCCGCCGCCCGCCGCCAGCAGGGCCCGCGAGATGGAGAGGCCGAGGCCCGAGCCCTTCACGTTCTGGTGGTGGTTGCTGCGCCAGAAGCGGTCGCCGATGCGGGCGAGTTCGTCCTCGGTGAGGCCGGGTCCGCCGTCCGTGATCACTACCGTCGTCATCGTGCCGCTCTTGGAGACCTCCACCCGCACTTCCTCGCCCTCGGGCGTGAACTTCACGGCGTTGTCGATCACCGCGTCCAGAGCACTGGACAGCGCTACGGGATCGGCCCAGCCGGTGGTCGCGGGGCACTCCCCCGTGAGCCGCACCCCGCGCTGCTCGGCGAGCGGCCGCCAGGCCCCGACCCGCTCGGCCGCGAGCTCGCCGATGTCGGTGAGGCACAGGTCGGCGTCGGCGTGCTCGGCGAGCGCCAGGCCGAGCAGGTCGTCGAGGACCTGGGCGAGGCGCTTGCCCTCGGTGCGCACGGAGGCGATCTCCTCGTTCCCCTCGGGCAGTTCGAGGGCGAGCAGTTCGATGCGCAGGAGCAGGGCGGAGAGCGGGTTGCGCAGTTGGTGCGAGGCGTCGGCGACGAAGGCGCGCTGTTGCTCCAGCACGTCCTGGACGTTGTCCGCCATCTCGTTGAACGACCGGGCCAGGCGCCTGAGTTCCGGCGGCCCGCCCGCGGCCGCGACCCGCGACTTCAGGCGCCCGGTCGCGATGTCGTGCGTGGTCGCGTCCAGGACCCGCACGGGGCGCAGCACCCAGCCGGTGAGCCGCAGTGCGGCGCCCACGGCCAGCAGCATCGCCGCCGACTCGCCCGCGCCGATGAGCAGCCACCCCTGCAGGGTCTTCGAGCGCATGTGCCCCGTGGGCGAGTCGGTGACGACGACGGCGATGACGTCACCGTCCCTGATCACCGGAGAGGCGACGACGAGCCGGCCGCGCTGCCAGGGCCACACCTGGCGCGGATCGTGGCTGCCGCGGGACCTGAGGGCCTCCTCGAAGGCCTCCCGTTCCTGTCCGCGCGGGGGCAGGAACCAGTCGCCGGGCGAGTGCGCCATGGGCTGCCCGTCCCGGAAGAAGACGCCCGCCCGGATGCCGTACACCTCGTGGTAGTAGTCGAGTTCGGTCTGGAGGGTCGCACGCCGCTCGTCCTTGTCGCGGACGCGCGCGCCCGTGGGACGTTTCGTGACGAACTGCGCGAGCGACGCGAATCTGGCCGTGTCGTCGATCCGGTCGACGACCACCTTCTGCTGCTGCGCCGCGGCGACACTCACCGCGAGCGGGAAGCCCAGCGCGAGGAGCACTCCCGCCATGAGGACGATGAGCAGCGGCAGAAGGCGAGTGCGCACCTGAGCTCGCTACGCGCTACGCGGCCGGCGCGACGAGGCGGTAGCCCACGCCCCGTACGGTCTCGATCAGGGCCGGCATGTGCAACTTGGAACGCAGGGACGCCACATGCACCTCGAGGGTGCGCCCCGTCCCCTCCCAGCTGGTGCGCCACACCTCGCTGATGATCTGCTCCCTGCGGAACACCACACCGGGCCGCTGGGCGAGGAGCGCCAGCAAGTCGAACTCCTTGCGGGTCAGTTGGACGGTCGAACCGTCCACGCTGACCTGGCGGGTGGGCAGTTCGATGTGTACGGGGCCGAGGCGCAGTTCGCTGTCGGCGGGGCCCGCGGCGTCGCCGGGCGGGGGGCGCCGGATGACCGCGTGGATGCGGGCGATCAGCTCCCCGGTGTCGTACGGCTTCACTACGTAGTCATCGGCCCCGAGATTCAGGCCATGGATCCGGGAGCGTACGTCGGCACGCGCCGTCACCATGATCACGGGCGTCGACCCGCGCTTGCGGATCTTGCCGCAGACCTCGTAGCCGTCCTGGTCGGGCAGCCCCAGGTCGAGCAGCACGACTCCGAAGGGCGCCGTTTTGCCGGGCAGCAGGGCCTGTAGGGCCTCCTCGCCGCTGCGCGCGTGCACGACATCGAAGCCGTGCCGGGCCAGGACCGCGGACAGGGCCGCGGCCACGTGATCGTCGTCCTCTACGAGGAGCAGTCTCATGCGGGCCCCCTCCGGTTCATCGGTCGTTCCGTTCGCGCTTGCCGATGACCGGTACGCGCGCGTGCGTACGCACCAAGGCATCCACGCCGATGGATAAGGGCGGCGTCAAGAGGGTTCGGGTTACGGGCACGTTCCGTTATGCAGCCGGTACGCACGCAGAGCTACGCAGGGCGTCCCCTTCACGCGGTGTGTCCGGTTGCGGCCGGATCGTTATGCTCAATTTCCCCTCAGATGTAATGACGCTGGTCGCACCGGGTTATTACTGTCCTCCCAACCGAGGAGGATGGAGCAACAAGCCGTGACCGAAGCATCGGTGACCAAGGACGCCATACCGCCCGGGGCGGACGACCTGGTCGTGCTGAAGAACGTCAACAAGCACTTCGGCGCTCTGCACGTCCTCCAGGACATCGACCTGACCATCACCCGCGGTGAGGTCGTCGTCGTGATCGGCCCCTCCGGGTCGGGCAAGTCGACACTGTGCCGCGCCATCAACCGCCTGGAGACGGTCGAGTCGGGAGAGATCTCGATCGACGGCAAGCCGCTGCCCCAGGAGGGCAAGGAGCTCGCCCGTCTCCGTGCGGACGTGGGCATGGTCTTCCAGTCCTTCAACCTTTTCGCGCACAAGACCGTGCTCGAGAACGTGATGCTGGGCCAGATCAAGGTGCGCAAGACGTCCAAGGCGGAAGCTGAGACAAAGGCACGCGGTCTCCTGGACCGCGTGGGTGTCGCCTCGCAGGCCGACAAGTACCCGGCGCAGCTCTCGGGTGGCCAGCAGCAACGCGTCGCTATCGCACGCGCGTTGGCGATGGACCCGAAGGTGATGCTCTTCGACGAGCCCACGTCGGCGCTCGACCCGGAGATGATCAACGAGGTCCTCGAGGTCATGCAGCAACTCGCGCGTGACGGCATGACCATGGTCGTGGTCACGCACGAGATGGGCTTCGCCCGGTCCGCGGCCAACCGCGTCGTCTTCATGGCGGACGGCCGGATCGTCGAAGAGGCCGTGCCGGACCAGTTCTTCAGCAACCCGCGCAGTGACCGGGCCAAGGACTTCCTGTCGAAGATCCTTCACCACTGACGCGCTGGACGCATCACGCGTCGAGCCCTCTGCGTCTCAATCTCTTCTGCCGACACAAAGGATGTTCACCATGAAGGTTCGTAAGGTCACCGCGGCGGCCGCCGTCGTGCTCGCCCTCTCCGTCACCGCCACCGCTTGTGGCTCGGACGACAAGGACGACAAGGGTTCCGGCGGTGGCAAGAAGATCACCATCGGCATCAAGTTCGACCAGCCGGGTATCGGTCAGAAGACCCCGGACGGCAACTACGAAGGTTTCGACGTCGACGTCGCGACGTACGTCGCCAAGGAGCTCGGCTACAAGGCCGACGACATCGAGTGGAAAGAAGCCAAGAGCGCTGAGCGCGAGAACATGATCTCGCGTGGTGACGTCGACTTCATCGCGGCGTCCTACTCGATCAACGACGAGCGCAAGGAGAAGGTCGACTTCGCCGGCCCCTACCTGCTCGCCCACCAGGACATCCTGGTCCGCGCCGACGACAAGTCCATCAAGTCGCCGAAGGATCTGAACAACAAGAAGCTGTGTTCCGTGACCGGCTCGACGTCGGCGCAGAACATCAAGAAGGACTTGGCCCCCAAGGCCCAGCTGCAGGAGTACGGCGGCTACTCGGAGTGCCTGACTGGCGTCGAGAACAAGGCCATTGACGCGCTGACGACGGACGACTCCATCCTCGCGGGCTACGCCGCACAGAAGGAGTTCCAGGGCAAGTTCAAGCTTGCCGGCTTCAAGATGACCAATGAGAACTACGGCATCGGCCTCAAGAAGGGCGACGCCGACCTCAAGAAGAAGGTCGACGCCGCGCTGACCAAGATGGTCAAGGACGGTTCCTGGGAGAAGGCCGTGAAGGCCAACTTCGGTCCGGCCAACTACAAGTACGAGCCCGCCCCGAAGATCGGCGACATCGTCAAGTGAAGCAGGGCTTGATTGGCGCGCTGTCCGTCAGGGCAGCGCGCCGTGCCCTCCCCACACGCGGAAGCGCGGGAGATCGTGTTCGACTTTCTTGAAGATTACGACTTGCTGGCGGCCTTCTGGGTGACGGTGAAGCTCACCGCGCTCTCCGCCGTCGGCTCCCTCATATGGGGAACAATGCTGGCCGGTATGCGAGTCAGCCCGGTGCCGCTCATGCGAGGTTTCGGTACCGCGTACGTGAACGTGGTACGAAATATCCCACTGACGGTCATCATCGTCTTCACATCCCTGGGGCTCTTCCAGACCCTGAGCATCAATATGGGTGCGGAAGAGTTCGAGACGATCAACTTCAGGCTCGCTGTGCTGGGGTTGACCCTGTACACGTCCGCCTTCGTCTGTGAGGCGCTGCGGTCCGGAATCAACACTGTGCCCGTCGGCCAGGCTGAGGCAGCACGTGCGCTCGGCCTCAGCTTCACTCAGGTGCTGGGTCTCGTCATCCTTCCGCAGGCATTCCGCGCGGTCGTGGCGCCACTGGCGAACGTGCTGATCGCCCTGACCAAGAACACGACGGTCGCCGCGGCGATCGGTGTATCCGAAGCCGCACTCCTGATGAAGGAGATGATCGAGAACGAAGCTCAGCTGCTTCTGATCGCGGCCATCTTCGCGTTCGGATTCATGTGCCTCACCCTTCCCACCGGTCTACTCCTCGGCTGGGTGAGCAAGAAGGTGGCGGTGAAGCGATGACTTCCGTTCTGTACGACGCTCCGGGCCCTCGCGCCAAGCGGCGGAACATCCTGTATTCGATCGTGTTCCTGGCCGCGTTCGTTGCCGTGGCCTATTGGGTGTACTCCAAGCTGGATGAGAAGCATCAGCTCGACTGGGTGAAATGGAAGCCCTTCTTCACAGACACCCGCGCCTGGGAGACGTACATCTGGCCGGGGCTTGAGAACACCCTCACAGCGGCGTCATTCGCCATGCTGATCGCTCTTCCCTTGGGCGCCGTCTTCGGCATTTCGAGGCTCTCCGACCACAGTTGGGTGCGGCTACCGGCCGGCACCGTCGTGGAGCTCTTCCGCGCGATCCCGGTGCTGATCCTGATGCTGTTCGCCGATGCGGCGTACTCCGAGTTCACCGACGTCAGCTCAGACGACCGTCCGCTCTATGCCGTCGTCACCGGCTTGGTGCTCTATAACGCATCAGTTCTCGCGGAGATTGTGCGAGCGGGCATTCTGTCCCTGCCCAAGGGGCAGTCCGAGGCCGCGATGGCGATTGGCCTGCGCAAGGGACAGACGATGCGGTCCGTCCTGCTACCGCAGTCGGTCACTGCGATGCTGCCCGCGATCGTCAGCCAGCTGGTGGTCATCGTGAAGGACACCGCGCTCGGCGGCGCGATGCTCACCTTCTCGGAACTGTTGGCATCAGTCCGGCCGATGAGTGCGGCGTACGGCGCGAACACGATCGCGAGCTTCACCGTCGTCGCGGTGATCTTCGTGGCCATCAACTTCGCGCTCACGACTTTCGCAAGCTGGCTCGAGAAGCGACTGCGCCGGGCCAAGAAGAGCACCGGCGCCGTTGTGGGCGCCGGTGCGCTCGACAACCTGGAGACGGTCGGCCCCAAGAAGATCCAGGGCGACGCCGGAGATGCCGGCGGCGGCCTCTAGCGACCACCGATCATACGGACACACATCACGGAGGCAGCGGCGTGAACGCCGCTGCCTCCGTGATGTGTGTGGTCGCCACGCTCAGCGTGGACGTATTTCCTTGCTCTGGTAGTCCCCGGACGGGTAGATCTTGATACCCAGAGTAACTTCCGAGCGCTTACTCCCCATCACAGTCAGCCATGCCGTCTTGTTGCATCCCTTGACCGTCTGCTCGTCCGTGTCGGGGCCACCGGAACCGGGGTACCTGACCGCGGCCCGAACCCTCCACTCCTTGCAGCCCTTGTACGTAACGCGAATACTGTGCTTTCGAGTATTCCTCAGGCTGGTACTGATGTATTGCTTATCCTTGCATTTCCAGGTGTGACCACCACCCAGAATATCAACGTTGCCCTTTACTGTGCCACGATATATTTCCGTCGGCCCGTCCGCGTGTGCAGGTACAGTTGTCGCGCCGAGGCACACGAGCAGAGATACGCCGGAAGCCGCCAAGCCGCGGCGCAAGGCAACCTTCGAGTAACGCACTGATTTCCCTCCGAGTGGATTCACCAGATCAGGCTCACTGCATAAATCTGATCTAAAAAGAAAAACTAGCCCGGCAGTCAGGCAGGAAAGTTTCCCCATTTCCATGCCCAGTCGTCATCGAAGTCCGCCTGCACATACCTAATGTGAGCAGTGGCCTGCAGGCGCTTGCAGTTCGCCTTCGTGGGAAGCTTCTTGGTGGGAGTCTTGATTGGCGTCCTACCAATAACGCTACCGCCCTGGATCTTCACCACCTGCCGTCCATCACACCAGACAGCTGCCCCCAGAGCGAGAACATGGCGGCCACGGCTGCATCCCGAAGGGGACTTGAAGTAGATCTTGGGGTGACGCCCGGGATAGCTGACCTTGATTTCCGGAGAGCCACATCTTCCGGTGGCACTCACCCCTCCGCGCTCCTGCGCCACCGCAGGAGCAGCTACCCCCACCGCCGACGGCACGAAAACCAAGGCAGCCGCACCAGCAAGGGCAGCGACGCCACGCTGGGGGCCTCTGCCCCAGCGCAGCAACCGACACCACCACGCCCGCCTCGACACCAATCCCGCCGCAATCCGATCATGACGGCCTTTCAGGGCAAAACGACGCTCGAGGCGATCGGACACCCCCGCACCTCCCTCAATAGAAGCTCAAATCGCAGCGCCATCACCGTGAGTAGCTTGACGAACACAGGTCAACCTCGGCAATGTTGCCGCCAAGCCTTTCGCTCTGACCAAGCAATGGCGACACTTCGGAATCTCGGGGAGCCGGAGGTTTAATGATGATCCAGGTAGCGATTGTCAGTAATAACGAGTTCTTTCGGGCCAGCTTGGCCGCAATTTTGTCTTCTCAATTCGACGTTCACATCACAGCGCAGGGGGCACTCAACCAGCCTCTGCCAATGCGAGGATCTGCACGCGCAGATATCATCGTGGCCGGCACCGTAACTGCGGGCGAGTCCTTTGAAGTCATCGAACGCACCAAGCGACTCGACGATCCTCCCAAGATTCTCGTGATCACCCAACTGATACGTAAGAGCGAGGTTCGAAAACTGCTCACCCTGGGCGCGTTCGGAATCCTGCTCCAAGAGACCGCAGCTCGACATCTCGCCTGGGCCGTGGACGCCATACACAAGGGCAGTCGCGCCCTCTCTCCTGAGATCGCAGACCATGTATTTAACGAGTACTCAAAACCGAATCATTTCTCCAATAGCACCAGAGAAGCTCGCGAGAAGCTCGGGCAGCTCAGCACTCGAGAGCGTCAGGTGCTGGACCTCATCGCAGAGGCACTACCCAACAAGGAAGTGGCAACTCTCCTCGGAATAAGCTCCGAGACGGTGAAAGGGCATGTCCGATCAATCTGCATGAAACTTGATGCAGCGAGTCGGCTCCACGCCGCCCGAATCGCTTGGCAAGCCTCTGCAGCCGCGTAGTTCGGTCCAGGAGGCTCGTTGACCATATGCCTCGGGGAGCGAGCCTGACCGGAGACGGCGCAGTACCGCCGCTCCATCGTTTGAGCCGTCCCCGCACAACGTCGTCACTTGACGCAAGCACCCGCAATGGGTTGCATACGTTCTGTGATCGTGCACCGGGCTCCAACTGCCAGTTCTTGTACGTACGTCCAGCGCTCCCGGGCCCTTGCGGCGGGAGGTCGTGCACCGTGGACCCGGTGATCGTTGTCGGCGCGGGGCCCGTGGGGCTCACGCTCGCCCTGGCTCTCGCGCGGCACTCCGTACCCACCGTCGTGCTCGACGAAGGGCCCGGCAAGGACGAGCAGCGGCCCGCGCGGACCGTCGTCCTGCGGGAGGACACCGCGGCCCTCATGGAGCGGCTCGCCGGTCACTCGTTCGGTGACATGGAGACGGGCGCGCGGTGGACCGGCTGGCGGTCGCTGCGCCGCAAGCAGCTCATGCGCGAGCTCACGTTCAGTGATCAGACACCGCCCCCGCTGCATGTGCCGCAGCATGTGCTGACCGGGGCCCTGCGCGCCGCCATCGCCGACGAGCGGCTCGTCAAGATCGCCGTGGAGAGCAAGCTCGACTCCCTGGAGCAGGACGCTGGCGGGCTCACCGCTCACACGCGCGGGCCCAAGGACACCTGGTGGCGCGGCAGTTACCTGGTGGGCTGCGACGGGCCGCGCTCGACGGTGCGCAAGCTGCTCGACATCCGCTTCCCGGGACGTACGGCCGTCGAGCGACACGCCGTAGCGGCGCTGCGCACGGAACTTCCCGGACCCGGTGAGGCGTTGTTGCATCGGATGCCTCCGTGGCGCGGCGGAGGCGCCGAGGTGACGGGCCGTCCGCTCGCCGGCGGGGTATGGCGGCTCGACTGGCTGCTGCCGCCACGCGGCGACCTGGTGACTCCGGACGCGCTCGTGGCGCGCGTCCGGGAGACCCTCGCGGGCTGGTGCGGGGGCTCCACACCTCCGTACGAACTGCTCGACACGGGCGTGCACACCGTCCACCACCGCCTGGCCCGCCGGTGGCGGATCGGCCGCGCCTTCCTCGCGGGCGACGCCGCACACCTGCTCGGCGCGCTCGGCACGCAGGGGCTCGACGAAGGGTTGCGGGACGCGGACAACCTCGCCTGGAAGCTGGCGGTCGCCTGGCACCACGGCGCGCGCGATTCCCTGCTCGACAGCTACCAGGCCGAGCGGCGGGCCAGTGTCGCCGCCCGCCTGCGCGCGGCCGACCAGTCGCTGCCGATACTGCGCGGCGGCGGAGGGCTGCGCTCGTACGTTCCGGGGACGGCGCGCGGGCACGACACGCTCCTCACGGACGGCCACGTGGGACGCGGCCCGCTCGGCGCGCCCGGATCGTACGCGGAGTCACCGCTGGCGCCCGCGCCCTCGGAGTCCGCAGTGGCGGTCGGCACCGAGCCGGGCGCCCCGGTCACCGATGTGCGGGTGACGGCGCCCGACGGGTCCTTCGTGCGGCTGCGGGACCGGCTCGGCCTCGGGCAGCTGCTCGTGGTCCTGGTCGCGCCGGGCACGGTGGTGTGGGAGCGGCGGCACTGGGTGACGGCCGGGATCATGCCCCGGCTCGCCGCCGCCGTGACCGCGCTGCCGCACCCCGCGGAGCTGCTCGTCGCGGAGAGCTACCCGGGAGCCGCCGCGCACTCGGTGCTGCTCATCCGCCCCGACGGCCACCTGGTCACCGCGCTGAGCGGAGTGCGCCCCGCCGAGTTGTACACGGCGGCCGAGACGGCGCTCGGCGGGGTGGTTCCGAAGCAGCGGGCACGCGAAACGGGCACTACGGAGAAGGCGGAGAAGACGCAGAGCACGGCCGCCGCGAGCCGGCCGACCACACAGTGAGCCGGAGTTGACCGGCACGCAGCGTCATGGTCTACTCCGAAACGTGACCGACACCGATCTGCGCCTGTGGCGGAGGGTCCATATGGACCTCGTCCGCTATGCCGGCTGCGTGTGTCGTCCGTCCTGCTGAATTCGCTTTCCTCCCCCGCGCGCCCCTTCTTTTGGTGCTTCTTTTGGTGCGCGCTTCCGCGAACTTCCAGGACGGTACTTGTGTCTGCCTCTGTCTCCGCCACGCACGCGCCCGCGCCGGCGTCCGCGCCCACCGCCGCCGAACTGCTCGATTTCGTACGTCGTAGCGCCGCCGACCCCGAACTCATCGCCTCCTTGCCGCTCGACCCCGAAGGCCGCACCTGGGTCCGGCTCGAAGGTCCTGGCGGCAGCGAGGCCTGGCTGATCGGCTGGCCGCCGGGCACCGGCACCGGCTGGCACGACCACGCCGAATCGGTCGGCGCCTTCCTCACCGCGGCGGGCATCCTCAAGGAGAACTCGCTCGCCGCGCGGCTGCCCACCGACGGCTGGAAGACCCTGGAGCTGACCGAAGGGGTGGACCGCGAACGGGAGTTGGCGGCGGGCAAGGGCAGGGCCTTCGGCCAGAACCATGTGCACGAGGTCCTGAACGAGTCCACCACCGAGCACGCCGTCTCCGTACACGCCTACTACCCGCCGCTGCCGCGCATCCGCCGCTACAGCCGCACCGGCCCGGTGCTCCGCCTGGAGTCCGTCGAGCGTCCCGAGGACTGGCAGTGAGCGGGCACCCCGCCGTGCCTCGCGCGGGCGATCTCGGCGAGCAGCGGACCGTGGGCGAACCCCCCGTAGGTATCGACGAGTTGCTGGAGCGCGTACGGCTCGACCTCGACCGGGTCACTCCGCGGCAGGCACACGACACGGCTGCCGACGGGGGACTTCTTGTCGACATCCGGTACGCGGCCCTGCGTGACCGCGACGGACTGATCCCCGGCGCCCTCGTCGTCGAACGCAATGAGCTGGAATGGCGCCTGGACCCGCAGGGCAGCCACCGCGCCCCGCAGGCCGTCGGTCACGACCTGCGGGTCGTGGTGATCTGCAACGAGGGCTACGCCTCGAGCCTGGCGGCCGTCTCCTTGCGGCAGTTGGGGCTTCGGCACGCCACCGACCTCATCGGCGGGTTCCAGGCGTGGAAGGCCGCCGGGCTTCCCGTCGAGCGGTGACGCTCACTCCTTGGCCGTGGCCACCGTGACGGGGCGTGGCTTCAGGGCGGCGCGGCCGGGGAGCGCGGTCGCGGCGAGGGCGAGCAGCGCCGCGAGGGCCACCACGGAGACGTACACCAAGGGAGCGACCGAGGGCGCCGCGCTGCCCGTCATGCCGACGCTGAAGGCCGTCAGGACGGCGAGCGCGATACCGCTGCCGAGGGCCGTGCCGATGAGCAGCACGGACAGTGCTTCGGTGCGCAGCATGCGCAGGACCTGGCGGCGGCTCGCGCCGGCGAGGCGCAGCATCGCGAACTCGCGGACGCGTTCGGAGACCGACATGGCGAGGGTGTTGACCACGGCGATCGCGGTGAAGGCCAGGACGAGGCCCATGGCGAGGTAGTTCACCTCGGCGTTCGCCTGCTGGCGTTCGGCCTGGAGGTTGTCGGCCTCGGCGGGTGCGAGGACCCGCACGCCCGGGAACTTCTGGACGTCTGCCGCGAGTTGTTCCTGTGTACGGTCGCTCTTGATCAGGACCGTGGCGGCGAGCGGGTTGTCGACGTGGCGGGCGACCAGGTCGTGCGCCATGGTCAGATCTCCGAACCCGAGCCCGCGCGCGTAGACGGCACCGACCTCCAGCCCGGTCTTCGTGCCGTCGCCGAGCGTGAGCTTCAGGGTGCTGCCGGGCTTCAAGTCGAGCTGATCCGCTGCCAGTTCACTGACGGCGACGCTTCCCTTGCCGAAGCCCTCCAGCGATCCGGCGGTGACGTCGGGGTCCCAGGTGCGGGTGAGACCGGCCGTGCTGACGCCCTGCGCCGGGTACTTGTCGAGGCCTACGCGCACGGTGGTGCGGACGACCTCGGTGGCCGCGGCGACGCCTTCGGTCGTACGTAGCTTCTGCGCGGCCTGGGCCGGGACGCCGGGGCCCTGTGCCGCAAGCACCCAGTCGGCGCGGATGCCTTCGCGGGCCTGCGCGCGGGCGGCGTCGCCGAGCGTGGGCTGGACGAACAGGACGGTGCAGGTCATGCCGGTGAGGAGGGCGAGCGGGGTGACGGCGGCCGCCATCCGGGCTGCGTTGCCCCGGAGGTTGGCGTGCGCGAGGCGGCCGCCGGGACCGGAGAGCCGCAGGGGTCCGCGGAGCAGGGCGGCCGCTGCCTTGACCAGGAGCGGGCCGAGGAGCGCGATGGCGGAGGCGAGGACCACAACGGCCAGGAATGTCACGGGAGTCGACGCGGGCTCGGTGCGCAGGACGCTGAGCAGGGCGACCAGCACGGCTCCCCCGGCGAGCAGCATGAGCCCCGCGATGACGCGGCTCCACGGGAGTCCGGAGCGCTCGACGCGCGCTTCGGCGAGGGCCTGCGCCGGGCGGATCCCGGCGATGCGGCGGGCCGAGGCGCGGGCGGCTGCCCAGGCCCCGAGGAGCGTCGCGGCCACGGCCGTCATGGGCGGGAAGACGCTCACGGAGCGCTCCAGAGTGGCGGGGACAGCGCCCAGGTCTACGAACCGGCCGTGCAGCCAGGCGCCGAGCGGGATTCCGGCGAGCGAGCCGAGGGTGCCGGCGGCCGCGCCGACGATCAGGGCCTCGCGGCCGAGGAGCCGCCGGATCTGCTTCGGGGTGGCGGCGATGGCGCGGAGCAGGGCGAGTTCGCGGTGGCGCTGCTGCACGGAGAGGGCGAAGGTGCCGACGACCACGAGGATGGCTACGAGGAGGGAGGTGCCGCCCATCGCACCGCCCATGCTGACCAGCTTGACGCGGGCGCTCGCCGCGTCGAGGAACTCGACGGGACCGCGATCGTCTCCGGCGCTGACCTGCGCCTTCGTTCCGCTGAGCGCGTGGGTGACCGCCGCCTTGAGGTCTCCCGTGTCGGTGCCCTTGGCGGGTACGACGCCGAAGGCGGTGACCTGTCCGGGGTGGGCGGCGAGCCGCTCGGCCTCACCTGCGGAGAAGAAGAGCGACGTCTGGTGGGCGAGCGCGCCTTGGGCGGGGGCCGCGACTCCGGTGATCCGGTAGGTGCGCGGCGCCTGCGTCGACTGGACGGTGAGCCGGTCTCCCGGCGCGAGGCGGGCGCGGTCGGCGAGGTCGCGGTCGATGACGAGGTCGTCGGCGGCGTGGGGGGCCTTGCCCTCGACGAGACGGAACGGAGTGAGCGCTGCCGACTCCCAGGCGTGACCGTACGCGGGCTTGTCGGAGAGGTCGGCCGCCGGGCCGGAGAGGTCGCCTGACGTTCGCGTCAACGGCTGGGCGAGGAAGGTGAGTTCAGGAACGACTTCCCTGACACCCGTCACTCCCTGGAGCCTGCGTGCGATGTCGTCCGACAGCCAGGCCCGTTCGGCTATCGGCTTGGCCTTGTGCTTGACCTTGGTCTTGCCCTTCTTGTGCTTGACCGTGGTCTGGTGGACGTTCTGGTCGGCGGAGACGATCACGGGGGCCGCGGCATATCGCTCGGTCCGGACGGTGCCCCGCAGGCCCGTCTCCAGGAGGGTGCCGCAGGCCGTGATGAGCGCGGCGGCGCACATCAACGCGAGGAAGGCGCCGAGGAATCCACCCTTGCGGGCGCGGACTGTCTGCAGTGCGTAACGCAGCATCATGATGTGGCCTCGGGTTCGGTCGCGTCGGGTGTGCCGGGTGCGTCGGGTGCGGAGGGGTGGGCGG
>NZ_SRIC01000088.1 GCF_004684775.1 Streptomyces sp. MZ04 | reverse complement strand
GGGCGGGGGGACTAGGGCCCGAGGGGCCCGGAAGTTGGCCATGCAGGGTGGCGGTGCACCGTCGTGCGCTCTCGCCGAACGGTGCACCGCCATTCCGCATCAGCAGGTTTCGGTGTCAGAGCCCATAGCGCGAAAGCGCATCAGCGAAACCCGACCATCCGTAGTCGGAGCGCGGCGAACGGTCCTGCGGCGCATACTGATCCGAGGTTTGGGTTCTGTCACTGGTCGCGCATCCGTCAGTGCCGTACTGCGAGTCGCCGTACTGCGAGTCGCCGTACTGCCGGGTTACCGACTGGCCATAGTCCTGCGAGTTGGCGGCGTCTGGCACCTGGCCGCGGTCCTGGCCGTAGCCCGTCTCCTTCGCCCTGGCCGACGGGGTGTAATCCTTGTCCTCCGCCCTGACCGGCGCGTAGGTACGCCGACCGTGATCCGCGCGCTCCGCCGTGGCCGCCCGCCCGTAGCTCTGGTCCGGCTTCGTGCCCCGGTGGCCGTAGCCCTTGTCCTTCGCATCGTGCTCAACCGCGGTCGGCGCCTTGGCCCGCCGGACGTCACGCTTGTCCTGTGCCTCGTCCTGCGGCGGGCTCCACCACTTGTCCTCCGACTTCTTGGCCTGCGTCCTGACCTGTCGGCCCTGACCTGTGTCCTGTGCCTTGACCTGCGCCTTGTCCTGTGCCTTGTCCTGTGCCTTGACCTGCGGCCCGTTGCCGTGGTCCGGCGCGTCGTCCTGTCGGCTGGCAACAGCCTTGTCGTCTGCCTGGGACGTTGCGGTTATGACGCCGACAGTCGCGAGGCTGAGGCCAACTGTCGCCAGACCCATTCGTATGGGTCTTGGCTTGAGCGATATTTTCCTGCGTTTACCCATTGTGGACCTTCTTGTTTTCTCCATAGGGATCTGGCCGGACGCTAAAATGGTGCGTCCCGTCTGCCAGATGGAACTCTTTGTCACTCGGCTTGGCCTTTGAGGTGAACAGAGTGACCTGCCGCCGAGCACTTTGCTGCGAACGAAAGTTCTTGGCGTCCGTCTTCTGCCGGAAATCCCGGGGAATCATGGAAATTCAACAGGTGAGAAGGCGTCTGAGCCTGCCGACCACGTCGGGGAACAGTCCCCCTGGTTTCCGGCTGTTCGGCCCACTGTCGAAGGTGTAGAACTTGCGGTGATCCAGCATGTCGGCCGGGGTGACGTTGTTCCACGGCCGCATGCTCTGGCGAAGAGCCACGACGTCCACGGCCTCCGTGGTCGGCTGATAGGACGAGTCGGGGTGGCGCGCCTGCCAGTCGGCCCAGAGTTTGTCGACGAACGCGTGGTGCAGCCAGAAGACCGGATCGTTGGCGGAACCCCCGGTGGCCATCTGGCCGCCCACCCAGACATGAATGCGGTTGTGCAGATTGACGCCGCGCCAGCCTTCGAGGTGGTTGCGGAAGCCGTCCGCCAAGCTGTTCCACGGGGGCATGTCGTACACCTGCATGGCCAGTACGGAGTTGACCTCTGAGCGGCTCGGCAGCGGGCGCCCCCCGCTGCCGAGCGCCCGGCTCAGGAAATTCCGTCCGTCGACCCGTTGGGTGATGGGCCAGTCTCCTCTACTGAAGGCGAACGGGCCGTCTTCCACCCGGCCGTCCCCGGCACGGCCGGAGCCGCCCATGAAGTCGGCCGACCAGAGAGAGGAATCCGTACTGCGATCGGCCGTCCAATCCCAGTAGGGAAGCGCGACCGAGGGGTCGACCGCCTGCAGTTCCTGCTCGAATTCCAGGAGGAATCTGCGATGCCAGGGGAGAAACGACGGCGAACGGTGGCCGACGCGATCGCCGTTGTCGGTGTCGCTCATGATGAATCCGTTGTGGGTGGCGACGAAAGCGTCGTATCGGCCGCTGCGCTTCAGTTCCAGCAACGCTGCGACGAAGCGCAGTTTCTCACCGGCGCTCAGGGTCGCCTGGTTTCTGCGTACCATCGAGTGGGTCTCTCAGCTCTTCTCTTCGGATCTACGGCCAGCGGCCGACATCAAGTGCGCAGGTGGCAAGGGAAGCGACCGTGGCGCCCTGAAGTCCGTCCACCGCGGCCCGTGCCACCGCCCGTAGGTCGGTGAAGGTCTGGTAGTGGTTGACCGAACTGCTCCAAGTGCCATCGGCGTTGCGCATGACGTGCAGCTCCCGGCCGTCGATGAATACGGCGTAGCCGCCTTCATGGTGCTGCTCCGCTCTGGTGGCCCTGCCCCGTATGCGGCGCCCCTTGAACGTCTCGTCGAACGGCCGCTGCGCTTCGTGTCCATCGGGCTGGTGACGGTCCTCGCCCGGCCGGCCGGAATGCTGCGGCTTGGCCTCGTCCTCGACCGGCCCGCTCGACCGATGCGATCCGGCGTGGGAACTGTCCTGGTTCCCGCTGGTGGCCGGCTCGTCCGACCGATGCGATCCGGCGTGGGCACCGGGCCCGTCGCCGCTTTCACCCGACTGTGAAGCCTTGACAGCGAAGGCCGCAGACGTGCAGACGGCGAAGGCCACGGCGCCCAGCACGCGGCGACGGGTACTTCCGGGACCGGCACCGCTGTTGGTATCGGCACCTGCGGTGTCGTTCATCGACTTCTCCCTCGATCCGGGCGCGGCCCGCGTTTCGACTCGTGAGCCGCGCCGGCGGATGGATTGCCTGAATTCGAAAATGCGCACGCGACGAGACGCGCTGCGGCACGAGGATTCTGAGGGTGTCGAAGGTCGGCCGTATCCCCTTGCTGGATGAGGATCGGGCCGCCGAAAGATCTACCGCGTGGTTCTGCCCCGCTGTCCCGGCCCGGCAGTCCCCTGTCTGACGTCGGACGTGACAGAGCCCGCGACGGGACTGCGCGAACTGATGGCTGCGGGACATACGACTGGGGGTGGATCCGCTGCGACGATCGCCAGGCGTTGAATGTCCGTCGTCGGTCCGGCAGAGCCGCCGCCCCCAGCCGCCCTGCCGGACCGGTCTCCAAGGTGGGTCGCTTGACTTGAAGTCGTCGCGCAGACCGCCGCGTTCACTGAGCATCAGCCCCGTGGAGAGCCGTACGCACATCGTCGGGGTACGGCTTGCTGCCGTCGTGACCGCAGCCGGGGCGCCTCACTCAGGGGGTCTGTCGGCGCACCGCGCCACCATGACGGCACCGGTGGACCGGGCGGGGCTCGGCGACGCGCACGAGACCGATCTTGAGCGGTACGCAGCTTCCTGGGCGAGGCGCGGACACTGCTGTGCGCGGACCGGCACTTGGGAACGGCTACCCCGCCGCAGACCACCGCGCTCTGGGGCATGAGCCACGAGCACCACCGGCGATCTCGCCCATCAATGGCGGTAACAGGCCTGGCTCAGCCGTCGGTTCACTCTCCGACGGCCGCGGCAGGCGGCGCAATCGGCGCTCCCTCGCATATGCGGGCCGCAAAGAGGTCCGTAGAACAAGCAAGGAAAGGAACCCCGCCTCACCGTCGGTTGGAAGCCGATCGTTGACAGTCGACGGGGTGTCCGGCATGAGGACCGATCGGCCTGGTGCGCCCCGCGCGGCGGCGTGACTGTTCGTCATACGGCCGCCGCGCGGCGTTGGCCAGGAGGCGGGATCACCCAGCGGGGTCCCTGGGGACCCCGCTGCCCGAACATCTACTGCTGGGGAGACTGCGCAGGCGAAGGGAGGCCCGCCCACTCGCCCCGGCCCTCGTTCCTCTCGCCCGAGATCGTGCTCGTGCTTGTGCTTGTGCTTGTGCTCTCTATCCTGCTGGAGGCGCTATCGGGATGGTTCGGACGCTCGGTATCGCAGTGGTCGTGGCCGACGGCGGCGGGATCGCCGGTCGTGCCCTTGTCGCTGGAGAACGTCCTCTGCAAGGGAAGCCACTCTGCCCCCTTCTGACTCCGGATGTAGTCCCGCAGCTGGTTGAACTGCTTGTCGTCGAGACCCTGAATATGATTGTTGAGAGCGGTCGGGATCTTCGCGCCGGGGCGCTCCGCAGCCGGGGTGCCGAGACCAGGCGTGTCGGCGTCCCCGTCAGCCATCTCCGCCACCCAACTCACCCAATCGGACAGCTGGTTCACCACCCACCGCATCAACTCCGTCAAGCCGTGCCCGTCCCAACCGCCACCGACGATCCCCCCGGGCATACCACCCGGCTGACCGGCAGACGGCTCACCACCCGGCCTGGGCTTCCCGTCAGCCTGCCCACCGGGCTCAGGCTTCCCCTCGACGGGCTTCCCCTCGGCAGGCTTCCCCTCCGCGGGCTTCTCCTCGGCAGGCTTCTCCTCCGCGGGCTTCCCTTCGGCAGGCTTCCCCTCGGCGGGCTTCCCCTCCGCGGGCTTGCCTTCCGCGGGCTTGCCTTCCGCGGGCTTGCCTTCCGCACGCTTCTCCTCCGCGGGCTTACCTTCGGCAGGCTTCTCCTCCGCGGGCTTCTCCTCCGCGGGCTTGCCTTCCGCACGCTTCTCCTCCGCGGGCTTACCTTCGGCAGGCTTCTCCTCCGCGGGCTTCTCCTCCGCGGGCTTCCCCTCGGCAGGCTTCTCCTCGGCGGGCTGCCCCTCCGCGGGCTTGCCTTCCGCAGGCTTCTCCTCCGCGGGCTTCTCCTCCGCGGGCTTCCCCTCGGCAGGCTTACCCTCCGCGGGCTTCCCCTCGGCAGGCTTACCCTCCGCGGGCTTCCCCTCGGCAGGCTTCCCTTCCGCGGGCTTCCCTTCCGCGGGCTTCTCCTCCGCGGGCTTCTCCTCCGCGGGCTTCTCCTCCGCAGGCTTCCCCTCCGCAGGCTTACCCTCCGCAGGCTCCCCCTCCGCAGGCTTACCCTCCGCAGGCTCCCCCTCCGCAGGCTCCCCCTCCGGCTGCCCGCCCGGCTGCGCAGGCTTCCCCTCCGGCGGGCGGCTCACCCGGTCCGCCGTCCAGGGCCGGCGCTTCCGGTGTGCCGGCCGTCTGCCCGCCCTCCGCTGGTGTCTCGTCCGGCACGGCGTCCGGGGCCGACATCTCCGTCTCGCCAGGTTCATCCGCCTGAGCAAGGGACGCGGTGGCTCCGGCAGCTACTACAGCGAGGCCTACCGTGGCGAGGCCTCTCGCCATTGGCCTCGGCACATACGTCGACTTCTTACGATGCTTGCCCATGAAGGCGCCCTTCGTGTTTTGCGTGGGAGGTGAGGCGGGCCCGGGCGGCCAGAGCGCAGCGAGCCGGGGCATCGGTCGGGGACCCCGGCTTGCCTCTGCGCTCTGCGCGCGCCCGGTCCGAACAGCCCGCGAGTGGGATTCAAGAGCGAACGATGGTTTGGTGGATCTATCTCAGGATGTAGATCAACCACAGCGATCGAACGCTGGCTGACCGGCTGCAGAATGGGGCTCAATCCGGCTGCGTACAGCCGCCCTTGACTGTCGCCCGCGGGCAGGCGGTCAAACAGCCGGTGATTCCATCGCCTTGGGGGCCTGGGTCAGCAAGGTGTGGGCGAACACGCTGTAGAGGGTGTCGTTGGGACCGTCCGCGATACGCAGCCCGCGGATGTCCCTCAGCCGCTTCTCCATGGGGGTGTGCCGGGTATAGCCGTGGCTGCCGTGCAGCTGGAGGGCGAGGTCCACGGCGCGGAAGGCCGCATCTGTGGCGAATGCCTTGGCTGCGGAGCAGCCCGGCGCGTCGATGTCGCCCTGGTCCATGCGCTCCAGGAGGGAGAAGCACCAGGCGGTGGCGGCATTGACTTCGGCTGCGGCGCTGCCCATCCGTGCGGCGACGGACGGGATGGCGGCCAGGGCCGTACGGCCCACAGTCCGCTGTCGGGTGCGGGCCGCGGATTCCCGGATCGCGGCGCTCGCGGCTCCGAGGCACACCAGGGCCATCATCAGGCGCCAGGCGGAGAAGTGCGTGTCGAAGATCCGGCGTCCTGCCCCCGGTTCGGCGAGCAGGCAGTCCTTGTCCAATTGGACGTCGACGAAGTGCAGGTGCCCGAAGCTCCAGCCCTTCATGCCCAGGGGCTCGGTGGTCTCGGTCAGGATGCCCTTGGCGTCCATCGGCAGCCAGACCGCCGACAGCGGCACACCGCGCAAGTCGACGGCGCCGACGTCGTCCCGGTGGACGAGCTTGCAGAAGACGACGAAGCCGATCGACTCCTCGACCCTGCTGATCAGTCCCTTTCTGCCTGAGAGCACCAGGTGGTCATCGTGGTCGACCACGATGGTCTCAAAACCACGCAGGTCCGAACCGGATTGCGGTTCGCTGGACGCCACACCCACCAAGTGGCCTTGCTGGACCGCCTGTTCATGTACGTGCCGGGCGAGGGAGGCAGACCCGTGCCGCAGCGCCATCGCGGCGTGGCCGGAGCTGAATATCTCCCGCGCATCGCAGTCCCGCCGGCCGGCAAGGAACATCGCCATTCCCTGGGCGACGCGGCGCAGGTCGTGTTGTCGGCCGAGTGGGTTGATGTCGATGCCGGTGAGCCCGGCTGACGCCGCTTCTCCGCGCAGACCGAGCCAGTCCGGCTGCGGGTCGTCCTGTGTCAGGGGTTCGGGCACATGAGCGTCGAGGAACGCTGTGAGCCGGGAATGGATGCCGTCGAGTTCGGGGTGACGGGCGAGGACCGTATGAATCTCGCTCAAGGTGAGACTGCTCCCTTGTTGATCGTGTCAGGAGCCCTACGTGCAACGTGCGGTGGGCGGGCGTTCGGCCGCCTCGGCCCGGCGGTCGTCCACGGTGGCGGACGGGACCGGGGCACAGCGCGTCAGGGTGGTCGCGCAGGTGGGCGCGGTGGTTCGAGTGAAGGTCAGACGTGCGTGGGGTGAGTACGCAGCACGTCGTTGAGCTTGGCCTTGTCGTGGCGCTCGCCCTTGTTCAGCTGCTTGATCACCAGCATGCAGGGCAGTCCGTACGTGCCGCCGTCGAACTCGCGCGGACGGCTGCCGGGCACCGCGACGGTCCAGGGCGGCACTTGGCCACGGCCGAGTTCGGCTCCAGTGGCGGCATCGATCACGGGAATGGTGTCGGTGAGGAGTGATCCGGCGCCCAGGACCGCTCCTTCGCCGACCCGGGCACCGCTGTAGAGCATCGACCGGGCGCCGATGAACGCGCCATCCTCGATCACGACAGGCGTGGCCATGGGGGGCTCGATCATGCCTCCGATGCCGACTCCCCCGGACAGGTGGACGTTCGTACCGACTTGTGCGCAGGATCCGATGCCGACCCAGGAGTCCACCAGCGTGCCGGCGTCCACGTAGGACCCGATGCCGATGTGGCTCGGCATGACCACTGCCCCGGGGGCCTGGTAGCTGCCCTCGCGGATCACGGCGCCGGGCGAGACCTGGACGCCGGAGCAGGCGATGCCGGACTTGAGGGGAGTCTTGTCGGCCCACTCGAAAGGGCCGACCTGGGCGGATATCGGCTGGGCCATTTTGTAGAACAGAAGAATCGCCGACTTCAGCCATTCATGCACCACGACCTCGCCCTCCACGAGCTCGGCCACGCGCACCCGACCGGTGTCCAGCAGGCGGATCACCTCTTTCACGACAGCCCTGACCTCACGGGCAGTCGGCGGGACGTCATCCTGCCGACGCCAGAGATCTTCGATCTCGCTCCGCAGGTTCGCCAAGAAGGTGGCGCCGCTCGGCGTCCACATGCACATCGTTCATTCCCTCCGGATCTCCCCGCCTCCGCAGGCAAAGGGCCGTCACATGGCCCTGCGGGAAAGGGATCTGACTAATCGTCATGACTTGACGAATCGGATCGGACTTTAGCCAGGGAGATCATCCGCACCAAACGGGAGAAGGGCACGCGGCGCGGGGCAGTGCAACGGTCGTCCAGAGAGCTCGACCTCGAGGATGATCCGCGTGACGAACGTTCGTCGGCAGGTCGTCCTCTAGGGCGATGTGTCCGACTTTCGATGGCTCATGCCGGCGGGCACGTCATTCTCCGCGGCAATGCGAAGACGTTCGTTCGCGCGCTGTGCGACTTTCGTCGGATCTTCGGTCGCGGCAACCGCGCGCAAGAGGACGGGTCGCTGGTGCGTCCTTGTTCCAGAACTGGGCCTGGCTGATCGATGTCAGCGCACCCCGCACCGGACTCTTCAACCGCTCGTCAAAGGCTCCTCGACTCGACTGCCGCCGGGTCACGTGCGACGCGAGGGCTCTTCACCGTGCCGGGGGAGCAGGGGCGGGGATGTGGACGGGTGCGCGGGCCGGTCCAGCATTCCGGCCGTGCAGGCGATCGTGGCCGCCTGCACCCGGTTGGCCACGCCAAGCTCCCTGAGAACCTCACTGACCTTGGCTTTGACCCGCGACTCGGTCATGCCGAGCTGGACGCCCATCTGCGCGTTGGACAAGCCACGTGCGATCAGGAAGAGAGTGTGACGGTGGTCGTCGGAAAGCAGGTCCACCGCATCGCGGGCCTGGGTGCCGCGGACTGCGGTTGACGACGCGTAGCGCTCGATGAGGCGGCGGGTCATCGCCGGTGAGATCAAGGCATCGCCGGCCGCTACCGCCCGGACGGCGAAGATGAGTTCGTACGGGGACGCGTCCTTGAGGACGAAGCCGTCGGCACCGGCCTCCAGCGCATCGAAGAGATAATCGTCGAGCGAGAAGGCTGTGAGGACGATGACCCTCGGGCGGCGCGGGAGTCCGGTCAGCAGACGGGTGGCGCGAAGCCCATCGACTCTCGGCATGCGGATATCGACGATGACTATGTCGGGCTTGTGTGCTCTGACAGCCTCGACCACCTGTGAGCCGTCAGGAACCTCGCCGACGACGACACAGTCCTCGGCGGACTCGAGCACCAGCCGTATCCCCTGTCGGACCAAAGCCTCATCATCAGCGAGCAGAATGCGGATCACTTGGCTTCCGATCGTGGATCGTGGCGAAACTGGCGAACAACGCACACGCCTGTCGATGATGGTGGGTGCTCGGGGCGTGCCGTCCTCTCACTGACGTCCGGTGCCCACCAGCATCCCCGGCAGAAGTACTTTCTGACTGCCCCTGCTGTCATGCGGCCAGATTGTAGACGGCGTTCGGAATTACGGAATCGCTTCCATCACCTGCGGCCGAACCAGCGCCGGGGATGTCCCTCTGGAGACGGACGCCAGAGACGACCGTCCGGCATTGAATTCTCTCGCCCCCCACGGGTCGGTCCGGCGGAGCCTGCTCCCCTACAGTCTCCGCCGGACCGGGTTCCCCCAGGCGCGCGGCTCGACGGCCCTACCACTGACGCCCCCTCACACCCTCACCACTGCTTCGTCTCGTGCAGCGCCGCGACCCGTTCGATGCGCCTCGCCAGATCGAAGTCCGCGATGGTCAACTTCCCGCCCGCAGCGTGCGTGGTGATCGTGAAACGGACGTGGTCCCGCCGCAGGTCGATGTCTGCATGGTGTCCCACCCGCTGCTCGACATCCACGATGTGGACGACCAATGGCACATAGCCATGCGGCCGGAGACCGTACACGCGGGTTATGGAGTCCCCGATCCGCTCCCAGCCGGGGATCGCCTCGAGATACGCCTCGATCTCTATCTCGCTGAGCACCGACGCATGCCTTCTTGATTGCAACGTCTTACCTCTCGGTCACGGGGGAGTTGTTGCCACGGCCCCATCGCCTGATCCCCCGCATCGCAGGGTGCTTGCGACATCGCCAGACGCTTGAACATCCGAAACTTGTTCACTAGTACGGAACATCGTTACCTCTCCTGTCAAGAGTCAAGAGAGCCGGCGGCCTTGACCGAAGGTGCCGCCGAAATCGTCCTCCAGACGGATCTGGCCGACGATCGTCCGTCCTCTACTACAGGCGGCCGACGAGCCGGACGCCCGCCCGGCCGGCGCCCCTCCCGACCCCACACCCGCTCCAGGAGAGCCATGTCGCCGCACAGGTTGAAGACGCTGCTCGTCGCCTTCGGACTCACCCCGTTGGCCTGCCTCGCCTTCACCCAGAATTCCGTGTTCGCCTCTCAGGACGACTCGGGTACGGGAGTACGGGTCATTACGTACGACACAAGGGGAGCAGCCGAGTACAGGGCAGCCATCGATCAGGGCGCGAAAGAATGGAACGCATCCGTGAAAAGCATCCGCCTGGAGCCCGGCACACCGGCCGACATCACCGCCCACGCCGACAGCGGATGGCCGCATGCCGAGCCTTCCGGACTCGGCACGGGCAGGTTCGTGATGGGTGAGCAAGCCGTCGACGACGGGCACGACGCGACGCGGATCGCCGCGCACGAATTGGGCCACATCCTCGGCCTGCCGGACAACAGGACGGGGCGCTGCGAAGACCTGATGTCGGGTGCCAGCGCGGGAACCGGCTGTACCAGCTCTCGGCCCAGTGACGCGGAAGCGACAACGGTCGATGCGAAGTTTTCCGCCGGGTAGCGGCTCCCCCGCCCAAGCACTGGCGAACCGGGAGCTCGAAGGGGACTGAAGTGAGCGACAAAGCGCCGCCGGCGCTTCTGATCGCCGCCCTGATCATCTGCCTGGGCGCCGGGGTCGGAATGGTCATCACGGCGCTCCGCCGGGGCTTGCCCCTCGACTCGCCGGAGACTGCCTCGACTGCCCGACGACGCCGGTGGTTGTCGGCGGCCGAGGGAAGGCGGGTCCCGGTCGGCCGTCCACCGACGTCTCGTACCTCGTCTGCAAGTTGCGGCAGCGGCACGACCGCTACACCGAACGCGACCTGCGCAAAGGGGACTTGCGCCAGGACGAACGACGACGCGGCGGCCGTGGCGGCGCGATGAGCGGCAGGGTGGGAAAGCCGCCCGAACCACTTCGACGCACAGCGCGACGCAGCCGGACGGACGCCACCGCTACCACTACCGCCCCCAGAGCTTGATCACGGCGGCATCGGCGTCAACGGCCGCGTTCCGCCGGTGCCGGATCGCCTCGTCCTGGCCGGCCTCTCGCAGGGCGGCGGCCAGCGCCTCCACAGCCGTCGGCGACAGCACCACGAAGGTGTGCGTGCCACGCCTGTCGTCAGGGGTGACAGTGGGCATCGTGACCGTCCACCGATGGATCGGATCATTCGCCCGCCACCACGGACGTGCGGCGATCTGGGATCCGGGCAGGACGACGCTCTCTTGGAAGGCATCGAACGCGCGCAGAAGGGGGTTCTCGTCAGACTGGCCGTGCGGGATCACCAAGGCGCTCCAGGTATGGGGGCGGACACGCCTGCCGGGCCATGGCCGCGGTCGGCGTCAGGAGGGAGTCCTCCTCACCTTCCTCATCTGTTCCGCCGCTGGGCGGGAATGCGAAGGCGCCTCTTCAGGGTGGACGACAGCGCTGGAGGAGCGCGTCCGGCCGACGGGGTATCCGCGGTACTGCCGGCGATGGGGTGACGAGGGCGCGTACTCCGGGAGATGTACATCCCTCGCCTCACTCGGTCGTCGAAACGCTCATCTGTTGCGAGGTACCACGATCGTTTTGGTCTAGCTTCGGAACATGCGACGTGGGGCCGAGGTAGGGCTGGGAACAGTCGCCTTGTGCGCGGCGATGCTGGCCCTGTCCGCGGCGGTGGAGGGGCAGCCTCCGCGACTCGCCGAGGTGGCGGCAGCGGCGCTGAGCTGCGCCGTCCTGCCGTGGTGCCGGAAGAGGCCGCTGGCCGGCCTGGCACTGGTACTGACGGCGTGCCTGGTTTTGGTCTACCTGACGGCTCAGGTGTTTCCATCCAGCTTTCCAGTCCTGGCCGCCCTCTACTACATCGGGCTGACTCTGACAGTGCGGGTCACGGCCGCGAGCACACTGGTGATCCTGGCCGCGGTGTTCGTCACCGCGCAAGTGGTGCGCCACGTCCCGGCGTTCGACCTTCGCAACGGCGCCCAGCTGGGCTGGTTCGTGGCCGCTTCGGCGATCGGGGTGGCCGTGGCCAATCAGCGCCAGCTGCGCATGGCGGCGGATGAACGGGCACAGCGGGCCGAGGAGTCCCGCGAGGCGGAAGCCATGCGGCGCGTCGGTGAGGAGCGGCTGCGCATCGCCCAGGAGCTCCACGACGTCATCGGCCACAGCATCGCGATGATCAACGTGCAGGCGGGAGCCGCCGCCCATGTGATCGAACGCCGACCTCAGGAAGCACGGGAGTCGCTGCAACTGATCCGCAGCGCCAGCACGACCGCGCTGGAGGAGATCCGCACGACGCTGGGACTGCTGCGCCAGGGAGCCCCGGGTGCGCTCCAGGTGGCCCCGGTGTTCGGGCTGAACGACGTTTCTGCGCTGGTGGAGCGGGCACGGGCAGGCGGGCTCGACGCGGGCTGGACGCTTCGTGGGCGTCGGCGTGAGGTTCCGGCGGTGATCGGCGCGACCGTTTACCGGCTGGTCCAGGAGGCGTTGACCAACGTGCTCAAGCATGCGGGGCCCGGCACCGAGGTAGAGGTGAAACTCGAATTCCACGACCGGGAGCTGTGGGTGAGCGTGACGGACGACGGAGCGGGGACGCGTCACCGGGAGGCGGACGGCGGCGGCTTGGGGCTGCGGGGCATGAAGGAGCGCGTCGCGGCCGCCGGCGGAACTCTGGACGCCGGCCCTTGCCCGCCGGGCTTCCGGGTGGCGGCGAAGATTCCGACGGAGGCCTCCTCATGACGATCCGCGTACTGCTGGTGGACGACCAGATGCTGGTGCGCGCCGGCTTCAAACTCCTGATCGACTCGGAGCCCGGGCTCAGCGTCGTGGGAGAGGCCTCGGAGGGAAGCGAGGCGATCGAGTTCACGCGCGCCCTGCGTCCTGACGTCGTACTGATGGACATCCGGATGCCCGGGATGGACGGCATCGCGGCCACGAAGGCGATCACGTCGGATCCGGAACTGACAGACGTGAAGGTGGTGGTGCTGACCACCTTCGGTCATGACGAGTACGTGTTCGCCGCGCTTCGCGCCGGAGCGAGCGGCTTCCTCATGAAGGACACCGCCCCCGACGAGCTCGTGTCCGCGGTCGGGGCCGTGGCGAAGGGCGACAGCCTGCTGCTGCCGCGGCGGACCAGGCATCTCATCGAGGACTTCGTGCGCAGGGATGCGGCCGAGTCCGTACCGCCCGCGCCGGAGCTGGAGTCCTTGAGCGAGCGGGAGCTGGAGGTGCTGGCCGTGCTCGCCAGAGGGCTGTCCAACCAGGAGATCGCGGACAAGCTGGTGCTGTCGCCGCTGACCGTCAAGACCCATGTGAGCAGGATCCTCACCAAGCTCGGCGCACGGGACCGTGCCCAGCTCGTCGTGATCGCCTACGAGAGCGGGCTGCTCGTTCCCGGCGAATGAAGGGCAGGGGGCTCTCTCCCCCCGCGAGTCCGACCCCGGGAGGGAGGCCTTGACAGATGTAACGAAACACGATTCGGTAATAGCGAACACGCTTCCCAGTTGCGTGTTCGCCGCCCTCGCGCCCGCCGGCGTACTCACCCACCCTGGCGGCGCGTGGCGGGCCCCCTGCGACGGCTCACCGCGGTGCGTGAACGCCCGCGCCCGCAGGGCGAGCCCGCAGCAGAGGGGGAACAGTGCGCCGGGCCTCGGAATCCCCCACCGAGGCCCGGCGCACCGGGCTGACGTCATTCCCGGCCCCGTGCGCGGCAGGCGCCGCACTCAGCGGAGATCACTACCTTTGCGGCGGGAGCGCCGACAGCACTGGAAGAGCCTCGAGCTCGCCCATCCCCTGGTGCCAACTGGCCTTGGATTCACTGCCCTTGGGCGGCCTTCCCATGCAGCGCGGCCTTCTGATCATCTGTGCGGTCGGGAGGCCGGCGGTCCTGCGACGCCGAAGGAGTGAAGGCCGCGCCGCCCGCTCCGAGGGCAACTACGCAACCGATGCCGCGCTCTGACGACGACTCGACTGGCGATGCGCAGGATGGAAGAAGCGCGCCAGTAGGCCCAGTTCTCGTATAGCTGCCGCCAAGTGGCGAGTAACACTGAGTAACTACACGGGGTGTGACCGAGATACGCGTCAAAGGGGCAACGGAATGATCTTGAAGCCCTGAGTGCCCGTCGCCCGTCACCCATTCGGCTCAGTGTCGTTGGTGGTGATGTTGAGCGTCGTCTGGGGCCTGGGGTGGGTTGTGACATCGATTGAACGGACCGCGTATCCGCGGTTCAAGCGGCTGATCACCGCGCATGAGCTGCATCTGTTCTTCTCCCCGAGTCGCGATGAGTTGGAGTGGGCGGCCGATGCCACGGACTGCGATGAGCATCTGCTGGCCCTGCTGCTGATGCTGAAGTCGTACCGGCGGATGGGGTGCTTCCCGCCGCTGGAGGACGTCCCGGAGATGGTGGTGGACTTCGTCCGGCGGGCGGTGGAACTGCCCGAGGGCACGCTGCCGGTGTACCGGGCGGAGCGGACCGCCAAGCATCACCGGGGCCTGGTCCGCAAGCGGGTCGGCGTGACGTATGACCAGGCCAAGGCCCGGCAGATCGTCGAGCAGTCGATCCGCAAGGAGGCCGTGGCGAAGAACCGCCCGGCGGACCTCATCAACATCACGCTGGAGAAGGTGGTGGAGGCCGGGCTGGAGCTGCCGGGGTTCTCGACCTTCGACAAGATGGCCTCGAAGATCCGTACCGAGGTGAACGCCTCGATCTGTACGGGCATCCACGACCGCATGAGCGCTGCTCAGCGGGCGGGGCTCATGCGGCTGCTGGAGGACCGCGACAGTGACGGGACGACGCTGTTCAACCGGCTGAAGAAGCCCGCCAAGGGCCCGACCTGGTCGCACTTCAAGAACCTGACCAAGCGTCTGGAATGGCTGGACGAGCTCGGCGACACCGATGTGTGGATGGAGGGAGTCGCCGCGGGGAAGGTCACCGACTTCGCCGGGGAGGCGGATGCGGCGGACGCGTCGGAGCTGCGGGACTTCGTCCCCGTCAAGCGCATCGCGCTGGTTGCGGCCCTGACGCACAAGGCGCGGATGCGGGTGCGGGACGACCTGGCGACGATGTTCTGCAAGCGTGTGGCGACGAAGATCAAGAAGGCCAAGGCGGAGCTGGAGGAGATCCGGCTCGCCGAGCGGGAGATCGTCGAGTCCCTGATCGGGAACTACCGCACGGTGCTCAAGCACATCGACGAGGGCGGCCCGGCCCAGGAGGCGCTCACGAAGGCCGCGGCCATGACCGCCGAGGTCCGCCAGGCCCTGGACGGTCTGGACGAGGAGGCGCCGGTGGACGAGGTCGCGACGCGGCTGGAGGGCAGGGTCTCCCCGGCGGTCCTCGCCCTGGTGCAGGCCCAGGTGGTGCAGGCCGGCGGGTTCGGCGCGGTCACCCGCGCGGTGGACGGCTTCGGAGGGTTCGCGAAGCAGTACGAGCAGATCGAGAAGGTCTCCGCCCACCACGGCAACTTCTGGGAAGTGCTGCTGTACGGGCAGATCGGCCGGGACCGGGCGGTGATGTTCGACCTTGCCGACAGCGACAAGCTGAAGTTCACCGCGACCAGCGAGGACAGCAGGGTGCTAGACGCGCTCGCGCACGCCCAGCGCCACCAAGCGGCCCGCGGCGAGTACATCACCGCCTTCAACGAGGAGGGCAAGGAGGTCGACCTCTCCTTCGCCACCCAGAACTGGCGCAAGGCGGTGGTCGACAAGACCCGGACCGGGCAGTTCGTGCGCAAGCACTTCGAGGCGATGGTCTTCACCGCGCTCGCCGAGGAGCTGCGCACCGGCGACGTTGCGGTGGTCGGCTCGGAGGAGTACGCCGACTGGTCCGAGCAGCTACTGGCCTGGGAGGTCGTGAAGGAGACGCTGGGGTCCTACCTGGTGGAGGTCGGCCTCGTCGAGCCGGGGGAGAGCGCCGAGTTCGACGCGAAGTTCTTCCGCCGGCAGCTGGAGGACAAGCTGCGGGGCGCCGCCGCGGCGGCGGACGCCGGGTACCCGGAGAACGACGGCCTGGTCATTGATCCGGAGACGGGCATCCCGTCGCTGAAGGCGTTCAGGGCGGACGGTCAGCGGCCCTCGGCGAAGCGGCTGGAGCAGGAGATCAAGGCGAGGATGCCGGAGCGTTCCCTGATGGGGATCCTGGCTCGGACCGCGTACTGGGTGGAGTGGTGGCGCCGTTTCGGCCCGCCGTCGGGCAACGAGCCCAAACTCACCGACCCCCTGGGCCGCTACGTGATCGTGACGTTCGTCAAGGGCACCAACATGGGCCCGTACGAGGCCGCCCGGCACATCCCCGGTGTGAGCGGGCACGAGCTGTCGTACGTCGCCAACAAGCACTTCTCGATCCAGCTGCTGAATGAGGCGGTCGCCGACCTGGTGAACGCGCACGCCCGCCTCGACATCTCGCAGGCGTGGGGAGATGGGACCGCGGTGGCGGCGGACGGCACCCACATGGACACCTATCTCGACAACCTGCTCTCCGAGACGAGCGTGCGGTACGGCAAGCCGGGCGGTATCGCCTACCACCACGTCTCGGACACCTACATCGCGCTGTTCACGCACTTCATCCCGTGCGGCGTGTGGGAGGCCGTCTACATCATCGAGGGCCTGCTGAAGAACACATCCGAGGTGCAGCCGACCACCGTGCACGCGGATACCCAAGGCCAGAGCTTCCCTGTCTTTGCGCTCGCCCACCTGCTGGGCTTCGACCTGATGCCCAGGATCAGGAACTGGAAGGAACTGACCTTCTACCGGCCCTCTAAGCACAGCGAGTACGTGCACATCGACGCCCTGTTCGGCGAGGTGGGCAAGAACACCATCGACTTCGACCTGATCGAGTCCCAGTTCCGCCACCTGATGCGGGTGGCCGTCTCCGTACGAGAAGGCACCATCTCCTCCTCCACACTCCTCAAGCGCCTGCGGTCGGGGTCGCGGAAGAACGCCACCTACGCGGCCTTCCGCGAGGTCGGCCGCGTGATCCGCACCGTCCAGCTCCTGCGCTACCTCTCCGACGCCCCGCTGCGCCGGCGGGTGACCGCGGCGACGAACAAGGTCGAGTCGTTCAACCGGTTCTCCCAGTGGATCGGCTTCGGCAACCGCGGCGTCATCGCCGACAACGACCCCATCGAGCAGGAGAAGGCGATGAAGTTCAACGCCCTGCTCACCAACGCGGTGATCTTCCACAACGCCCTGGACATCGCGGAGATCGTCCGGCAACTGCTGGAGGAGGGATGGGAGATCGACCCGGAGGACCTGGCACACATCTCGCCGTACCTGACCGAACACATCAACCGGTTCGGCGAGTACTCCACCCACGAACTCGGCATCCAACCCGACGCCTACGACCCGAAGCTCGACGTCGACTTCACCCCGCTACGCGAGCAGGACCCTCACCGCCGCCGGCCTCGGCCAGGCCGCCTGAACCCCCCAACGGCCGTTCGGCACCCCAAGGACCGCGGACGAGACGCCCGCCCGCTCAAGCGCCCCCGCACTGTGGCAGGGGCGCCCCGGGCTATCCCGAGCGGCTCAGGAGCTGCTCAGTCACGCGTCCTTGATGTTGAGGCTGCTCACCGCCTCGGTGAGGGCGCTTACCTCAGCGCTGGTTCTTCAACTGTGTGAGGAGGAGCAGCGCTTCCTCGGCGTCGCCGACGTCAATCATCCTGCTCCGTCCGGGTTCGGGTGTGCTCGGGATGGCGGGTACGCCGGTCGTGAGGGAGTAGGCACGGGCAAGTTGTTCCAGGGCACCGGAGTTCTGACCGGCCGGCTGCGAAGCGACAGCCTCGGCTTCACGGGCGATGGCCTTGAGCAGGCGGTCGCGGACTACGGCTGCGGCCGAAGACTCCGGAGCCGTGCCGTCGGCGATGATCTGCGGCGTGCCGGGATCGACGTGCAGTACACCCGGTTCGACGGCGGTGGTCTCGTCGGCCATTGTCGGTCTCCTGTCGGTTGTCTGGTCGGGATGAGCGAACCCCCTCGTACATGAAGGCCAGTGTCCGCTGTGCTTGATCGTGTCGTGGTACCGGATCCGGGAACAGTGCGTGCACGGCCGTGTCACCCATTCGGGTGACACCGCAGTCGTGGTCACATCGCCCGCGTCGACGAGTACGACCGGGCGGAATCCCCTGTCGCGGTAAATCCCGGATTTACTGCGGCGGAGCCCCTACCGTGATCATCGCGACCTGCGGCGGGGCATTCCGGCCGCCGGGGTGAGGTGTACGCATTTACTGCGGCAGCGCCGGGAGGGCGGAGCGGGCGTGGCGATCGAACCGGTGACCGAACTCGGGAGCGGGGGCGCGTTGCGGTTGCCGCGCGCCCGCGTCGTACCCATGTCCGCCCCTCCCGCGTCGTACACCGCGGCGGTCGAGCGCTACCTCACCGGCGCGGGCATCGCGAAGTCCTCCGCGCGGATCTACCGGATCTCGCTGACGACCTGGGGGTGGATGCTCACCGGTGAACCGGCGCCGACCGGACCCGCCCGCCGGGGCGCGAAGCCGCCCGTCTTCCCCGTCGCCGCGATCGATGACCCGGCGCTGCCCGAGGTGCTGGCCGAGCTGGCGGCCGCGCGGGCGGACGCGATGGACGCCGACACCGTCAACCGGGAGTTGTCCATCGCGCGCAAGGCGATCGGCTGGTGGCAGCGCCAGGGCTGGATCGAGTGCGATCCGACGATCGGCATCGAGCGGCGGCCGGCGCCGCCGGACCGCACCAAGGCTCTCGCGGAGAATCAGATCGCTGCCCTGTGGCGCCTCGACGTCGCGCTGCGGGAGAAGACGCAGTGGAAGATGCTCTACGAGTCCGCCGCACGGGCCGACGAGGTGCTGTGCCTGAACGTGGAAGACCTGTACCCGCAGGACAAGCGGGGGAAGATCACCGCCAAGGGCGGGGCGATCGAGTGGATTCACTGGCAGTCCGGCACCGCCCAGCTCCTGCCCCGCCTCATCGCCCGCCGCACCCGCGGCCCGCTGTTCCTCACCGACCGCAAGGCGCCGGCCGGAACACCGACGCTCGACGTGTGTCCGGAGACCGGCCGGGCCCGGCTCTCCTACCGCCGCGCTGAGGAGATCTTCGAGGAGAACACGCGGCTGCTGGCCAACCCCCTCGCCTCACCCGACGACATCGAGGATCTGGACGGCTGGACGCTTCACCGGCTACGTCACAGTGCCCTCACGCACGACGCGGAAGACGGCACCTCCACCCCGATGCTGCTGGCCCGCTCCCGCCACGCCTCCGTCCGCTCCCTGGAGCGATACGCACGGCCCGGTGTCGACTCGGTCGCTCGGCACGTCGCCGAACGCGACCCCGCCGCACGTCGCCGCACGTAGATCCGAGCGGATCAGGGCTTCAAGATCATCCCGTTGCCCCTTTGGCGCGTATCTCGGTCACACCCCTACACGGGGCTGCGGTCGCGCTGCTGAAGAGCGGCGAAGTCGGCGTGCGCCGCCTCGACGGCCTCGGGGTACGCGCGGGCCTTCTCGTGCTCGGCGAGCGCCCGGTAGATGCTGGCTACGGACGGGTGCTCGCCCTTGCGCTTGCCGGTGGGGATGATCAGGTCGGGCTGGATCTGCTCGACGGACTCGCCGTTCGCGCGGCGCCGGAGCACGGTGTGGAGCATGTCGTCGGTGATGACCGGGGGCCGGCCGCCGTGCTTGCCCTTGCGGGCCGCGGTGTCGAGCCCTTCCAGTGTGGATTCGCGGATGGTCTCCCGCTCGGTCACGGCCATCGCCGCGAAGAAGCCGAACAGGAGCTTTCCGGGGCCCGTGGGGTCGTAGATGCCGGGCAGTGGTCCGGCGAGCATCTCCAGGACCAGGCCGTGCTCAGTCAGGTGGTCGGCGGGGGCGGTGAGCTCCGCTGCATCGCGCCCGAGCCTTTTCATCTCGTACACCGTGAACAGGACCCGGCAGTGTGGCGCGTGCGCCTTGATCTCCCGGGCGGTCTTGAGCGCCTCCTCGAAGGCGGGGCGGACCTTGATGCGGGTGCTGATCTTCTCGCTGAAGATCTTCTCTCGCTCGATGCCGTGCTTGGCGAGCGCGTCCAGCTGCGAATCGAGTTCCTGCCCGAGGGTCGAGCAGCGGGCGTAGCCGATGCGGATGTCCGCACTCGGCAGGTCCGGGTCGACCGCCGCGGGCACCGGAGCGCCGGGCCGCCACGGCTGGCCCGGTCCGCGGTCGGCCGGCGTCTGCACCCGCAGTTCCTTCGCGAGCTTCGGCACCTTGGTGAAGCGGCCGGTGTGGTAGGCGCTGGCGACCGCGCCGGAGCGTGAGCGGCACGGCGAGCCGGGAGCGGCCTTGCACTTCGGGCACGGATGGCGTTCGACGAGATCGGCTTCCGACCCGGCGGGCGGGGAAGGCTCTTGAGGGTCCGTCATGAGTCCGGATTTTCGCACAACTCAAGTCGCAGAACCGCCCTCCCTGCACTTTTGAGTGAGAACGGCTTCTGCGAACCAAACCGGTCCTTGCCGATCTCTGCACGGCTCTATTCGATCTTGCTCGGGCAAAGGAACGTTTGTGAGAACCAGTCACTCGTGGTGAATGCCGACCCCGCGTGTCTGACCGGCGTGGCGCTCGCCCAGAGAATCGATTCCGCTGCTCATGGGGTACCTAGCGTGGGGCCGCCAGCCACCCCCGAAGGAAGGGCATCAGCATGACGACCACCTCCTCTCGCACGCAGCACGGGCCGCCACTGCATCCCGGGGAGTACTTCCGCGTCGATCCCAACGGGCCCGAGGCACATACCGACCCGGTAGCCGTGGCCGTACAGCACCTCGTGCCGTTCCTCGGGCTGCGGGCCGTGCTGCCGGTGCCGGACAGCCCGACGCGCCAATGGGTGTTCCGGTACGAGTCGTACCTGGAGGAGGGGAAGGAGAAGGGAGAGGGCCACCTGCGCGTCAAGGAACCCGAGTACTTCCTGGCCGAGGTCGACACCGGGCTGGACGGGGACAGCCGCCTCGTGCGGGGGGCCCGGCCGCTCAGCGAGTGGGCGTCACTGGCCGGACTCGGCCAGCTCCTGGCCTTCCTGCCGATCCCCGACCTGCAGAACAAGGACGGCGCCAGCCACTACTGGGCGTTCCACATCAAGGACGGCCAGCTGGTGTTCCGGAACATCGAGATCAAGCACAGCAGCGGGTACCCCGACACGGTCAAACACAACGACCGCCCCGTCGCCGGCGAGTTCGCCTCGCTGGACGGCATCGGACTGATCACCTCGTTCATGCCCGTGCCCGAGGAGGAGAAGACCGGCGGGGTGAACCGGTTCCGGGTCTTCTCCTACGACCGCGAGTGGAAGCTGATGGTGCGCACCATCAGCATCAAGGACGGGGGTAGTCACGAGGACAGCCTGATCGAGCCCGACTCCCCGGTCACAGAGGCCGAGTGGGAGGCGGCGTTGGACGGGGTCACCCAGCTCGGACCCGTCGTCCCGGTAGTCCCCAAGCCCACCGATCCGGCCGACATCTTCCGCTTCAACATCCTGCATTTCAAGCCCGGATGGGAGGCGACCCTGCGGACCATCGAGGTCAAGAAGGGCGCCCGCGCCTTCACTGTGAAGCGACAGGACTCTCCCCTGAACACGGTCAGTCGATTCTTCGGCGAGGTGGTCGGCTTCCTGCGTGATCTCGTCGGGAAGATCAGCGAGTGGTTGTCAGCTGCGTGGAATGAGATCACGCAGTTCGTCAACGGGGTCACGACGTACTTCCATGCAGCGGCTGGCCGGCTAGGGAGCCTTGCCGCAGGACGCCCCGCTACAGGCGAAGACCGGTGAGGAGGGGCTTGGTAGGAGACAGGCGCAACCCCGCCTGTCTCCTACCAAGCCCTGTTAACGGCTCGTCCGCTGTGACACTGATACGGACCGTGCCGGTTAGGCAGCCAGCCTCAGGTGTCCGACCGCGTGGCTGTCCGGGGGCTCCAGGTGCCAGGTGCCGAAGCGCCGGATCTTGCTGGTGATGTACGGGGTGACGGTGGCCAGGTCGACCGGGTCCACCTCCCAGCCCTCGTCGATCATGATCCCCGCCGCTCACCCGTACGGAGCACACACGGCAACCCCTCACACACGCATCACAGGCGCACCCGGCTTCCGGGGCTGTCACTCGTCCCCGCCGTCGTCATCGTCGCGGCCGACGGCGGGGACGTCAGCTCAGCTCGTCGCTCCGGCTGACTCGCCTTGTGGACTGCGCGGGCCGGGCACTGCGGACCCGGTGGCCGCAAGGTCCAGGTTGAGACGGCTGTTCATGTCCAGTTCGAACCGGCCATACGGGTTCACGTGGGTCCAGAACAGCGGCGACAGCCCCCGCCGGTCCGCCTCGGTGAGCGTGTCCGCCCACTTCGGGTCGGCCAGAACCTGCTGGACCAGCAAGGTATTGACATGCACGAGACTGCTCTGCAAAAGGTGCAGGGCGAGCATGGAGACCTCCTGGCTCTCCTTGTCCGCGCCCGTCAGATCGCCGTCCTTGCCGTAGAACAGGTCGGAGTTCGCCGAGTTCCAGTTCTCCACCACCTGCAAGCCCTCACCGATCTCCTTGCGCATCTCCGCATCCGACAGGTAGTCGCAGATGAACGCCGTCCGCACCACGCGCCCCAGCTCCTCGATCGCCTGGTAGGTCGGGTGCTTGGGGCCGCCCTTGGTGAAGCGGCGCAGGACCTGCTCGGCCTCGGCGGTGCCCAGCCGCAGCGCGGTGGTGTACTTCACCATCTGGTCGTACTGCTGGGCGATGAGGTCCCAGTCGATCGTGCGGGTGGAGAGCACCGGGGCCAGGTGCGGCCAGTTCTTGTCCTCGCCCGCCGCCGGCCGGTACAGCCTCGCCCGCCCGATGTTCTTCAGCCGGGGCATGAGCTTGAAGTCCAGCATGTGCGCGAAGGCGAACCCGACGATCGAGGCACCGTGGGTGTCGGTGTACTGCCGGTCGACCTCCATGTCGGTGCAGTGCCGCAGCACGCCCTCGATCATCGAGGCGACCTCGGAGGCCGAACAGGACTTCAGCTGGCTGTAGATGCACACCGACTTTCGTTCCACATGCCAATAAATCATGACCCCCGGGCCCCGGTACCGCTGGTGCCACTCCGTCATGAAGTTCGACGACCACGCACCGAACTTGCGGCTGTCGGAGGCGCACGCCGTCCCGGTGCCCCACCACATCTCGTCGCGGGCCGCGAAGGTGGCGTTGACCAGCTTCACCAAGGCCGCGCGCATGTTGGCCCGGTTCACGAACAGGTGCCGCACCCGGCGAAGCGTCGCCTCCGACTCACCGTGCTTGCCCGTCACCGCGACCCGCTTGATCCCCATGTTCGTGCCCAGACCGAACAGGACCAACAGCAGCCTTCTCCGGAGCACCTCCCGGGACAGGTTCTCGCGGGTGGCCACCGTGGTGAACTCGGCGATGAAGTCGGTGTCGAACTCCGCGTACTTCAGGATATCCAGCAGGTCGATGGTGCCCCAGCGGCGTTCGATCTCCCCCTTCACCGCGACCAGGCTCGTAGGCTCCTCCTGCTTGGGCCGCGGCGAGACCTTGATCCATCCCTCGCCGTTCTTCTTGACGATCGCCACCCCGCCCGTGGTGTCCTGCGCGAGCGCGGCCTCGAACCGGTCCAGGGCCTCGCGGTGCGTCCTCTGCAACTCCGCGATGAACTTCGCCGGGTCCTGGGGCTTTTGGATCGCGTCATAGTGCACGTCCCGGTTGTCCTCGAAATCCTGCGGCAGGTCGTCCTCCGGGTTACGCCACCGGTTCGCCCCCACCACCCAGATCTCCCGGCGCCGCAACGCCTCGCGCAGGCTGACCAGCACGCACAGCTCGTAGGGGATGCGCTCGACGCGGTCCTTGTCGTCCACCACCGCGGCCCGCCACTGATCGGGCACCACACCCTCCAGCGGCACGGACTCCGCCGCGTCGAAGAACGCGCCCTCCTTCAGCGGCTGCTCCAGGTACCGCTGGAGCAGGTCGATGGCGTCCATCACCGGCCGGTAGGCGGTGTTGTTGCACTTGAGCGTCAACGCCTTCAGCAGCGGGGTGAGCATCCGCCGCCAGTGCGCCGAGTACGCCGACCGCAGCACAGTGCGGATCCGCGCCTTGTACTTGGCCTCGTTCGCCGCGGCCTCCGCCGCGAGGGCCTTCAACGTCTTCTCCCCGCCGACGACGGGGTAGATCACCTTGCGGACCGTACCGGCGGGCTCGGACAGGGCCGCCTCGGCGACCCGCAGCATCATCGCCTCCTTGCCCCGCACCTTCTTCAGCTCACCGGTCAACTCCTTGTCGACCTTCTTCTCCGCCCTGGTGTTGATCTTCAGTACCAGTTGGATGAACAGCTCCACCAGCGAGTCGGTGATCTCGGTGTGCCGCACATGGCACAGCGCGGCCAACAAGGTCAGGCGCATCGGCGGCTTCATCCGCTCCAGGTTCGCCGGGTACTCCTTCGCCGCCCGCGCCCGCCAGGCATCCACCTGCTTCTCCGACACGTCCGCGAACAGGTCGGCCGGAAGATCCAGCTTCCGCACCCGCTGGAGCTTGTCCACCTCCGCGAACAAGCTCTCCAGCCCCGGGGCTCCCGGGTCGGCCTTGAGCTCGGTGAAGAACGACCGGCCGCCCCCAGCCACCGCCTGGTCCCCAGCCGTCTCGTCGCCGTCCTCGCTGCCCGCGACCAGGTCCTCCAGCCGCGAGCGGGTCGCGTGGGACAACCGGTCCACGGTGGCACGGCAGAACCGCGTATCGAAGTCCCGGACCGCCTTGCCCACCAGGCGCCGGACCTTGGCCGGGGCCGGCGGCTCGACGAAGTCATTGCGACATCGGGCCACGACCGCCTCCGCCAGCCGGTCACGCGACAGTTCCACCCCGCACAGCTCGGCCGTCAGCCACTCGGCCAGCCGCTCCTGGTCCTCCTCCGTACCCGCCCGGAACCCGAAGGCTTTACGGATCTCCTTGCGGTGGCGCTTGATCCGGTCGCCCTGCCAGTCGTACGCCGCCCACTGATCAGCCGGCACCTTCACCTGCTGGGCCACGTAACCCACCGCAGCGGCCGGGACTTCCCTGCCGGTCTCCGGGAAGCGGGCCTCCACCTCGAAGAACTTCAGCAGCATCGCGAAGCCCAGCCGGTTCGCCCCGGACTTGTTCCGCAGCCGCTTCATATCGTCTTCGAGCAGCGTCCAGACCTCGATGAGGTCCTCCGGCTCCCAGTCCTGCCGCACTCGTGTGCTCCTCGCTCCGAATCAGATGATCACCACAGCGTGGCGACCTGCCGGTAGAAGCGAAGCGGATAGATCCAACCCGTTGCCAAAGGGTTACTCAGCGCTACTCGCCACTTGGCGGCAGCTATACGAGAACTGGGCCCAGTAGTTCGGTGAGACGTACGCCTGCCGGTGGATCCGTACGACGATCGACGGCCGTTGACTACTTCCTCACCGGGCGGGAACACCCGCGCGGTTCACGGCAGCTTGCCTCCCGTGTAGCCGGCGGCACCCGGAGCGCAGCTCCGGGCCCTTGACATGTATCTCTGAACGATGTTCCCTTTTGCTGAACACGGTTCATCGAGAGCGCTTAACGGTCCTCTCACCTGCGGAACGGCGGCACCTTCCGCGGGGCGAGCCGTGGCACGCCCCTTGGGTACTGCTCGACACGGCTGACTCCACGGAAGCCGACAGCGCCGGGCACCCCTTCGGGCAGCGGGTGTGTGCCGGGCTCCGAAGGTTCCCGGACCCGGCACACACGCGCCAGGGTTCGTGGTTACAGCAGGCTGACACCAAGGGGAAGCTCCCATGCCCGACATAGATCTGTTCAGTTTCGTGGGGGTGACAGTCGCCCTCTCCTATGTGATGGCCTGCGTCGGCTCGGCTCTGGGCCTTCGCTGCACCGTCCGGGCACTCACGGCGACCGGACGGTCGCGACGCAACTGGCTGCTGGCGGCCTCCGGCTCGATCGGCACCGGCATCTGGACGATGCATTTCATCGCCATGCTCGGGTTCGGCGTACCCGGCTCCCACATCACCTACGACGTGCCCTTGACCGTGCTCAGCCTGCTGACGTCCGTTGTCGTGGTCGGCATGGGTGTCTTCACCGTCGGCTACGGCCGATCCCGGATCCGCTCGATTCTTCTGGGCGGCCTCGGCACAGGGCTGGGCGTTGCCGCCATGCACTATGTCGGCATGGCGGCGGTCCACGTGCACGGAGGCCTCCACTACGACCTGCGGATCGTCGGCCTGTCGGTGGTGATCGCCGTTGTCGCCGCCACAGGAGCGCTGGTTGCCGCGCTCATTGTGCGGGGGACGGCCTCGACCGTCGTCGCCTCCATCATCATGGGGCTCGCGGTCAGCTGTATGCACTACACGGGCATGGCGTCCGTGCGCGCCCACGTGCATCCGGGTACGTCCGCCCTCTCCGGTGCACCGGCGCCAGATTTCATTCTGCCGCTCGCCGTACTGCTGGGCTCATTCCTCTTCCTCACCTCCGCGTTCGTCGCGCTCTCGCCCGAAGCGCTCGAGGCAAGGGAATCGGCAGTCGTCGATCGACTTATTGACGCCGGCGCCCCGAACCAGACCTGAGGACTCCCTGCCCGAGCCCCGCCTCCGGCATGTCTCCGCCCCCCTCGTTGAACAGCTCTGCTTCACCATAGAGGAACTATGCGCACTTCCCATGTGGAACCCCCCAGACATCGGGCCGCCAAAGGCTATGAATCCACAGCCAAAGCCAAAGCAAAGCCGACCCCCACACCCACTCGATCCGGCTCAACATCTTCCAGTTTCCGCTGGTTGACTCCCAGGTCGGTCCGGGCGAAGAT
This sequence comes from Streptomyces sp. MZ04, assembly GCF_004684775.1. GTDB lineage: Bacteria > Actinomycetota > Actinomycetes > Streptomycetales > Streptomycetaceae > Streptomyces. The sequence continues at coordinate 1,998 of NZ_SRIC01000088.1, read as the reverse complement.
CGTCGCGCTGCTCATGGTGCCCGTAGCCTCTCTGATGACCCTGTGGTCTTTCATCACGGTCATCAATGTGAAAGATGTGTCGGAAGACAATCGCCTCAAAGAGGCCAATGTCGTGATGCTGGCGCGGGCCGACGATTTCACCGCGGCGGTACAGGGGGAACGAAGGGCGGCAGCGAAATATCTGGAGGATCCGGGTGCCCCCCTCCTCGAAGCGCTCAATGGCCGCGCAAAGGGTACGGACCGTGCACTTTCCGACGGGTTCGACGCGGCGGGTCCCGAAACCCTCACCCCGGAGCTGAAGGAGCGCGTCGATCAGCTCACGACAGCCGCCGGAGACCTGCCGAAACTCCGGCTTCAGGTTGTGTCGATGCAGGCGCCACAGGGCGACACCTTCAAGAGATACACCTCTGTGATCGACCAAGGACTTGCGGTGAGCGATGCGCTGACCGATGCCGCGGGGAACCCCGAGGAAACACGTCAGAATTTCGCGATATCACGCGCACTGGAAATGATTTCCAGGGAATCGACAATCATTGAGACGGCGAAAAAGAACAACAACCGGATGACCGTCACGCAGTCCCGGGAATTCCTCGGCGCCGCTCAGTCCCATCGACTGATTCTGGAATCAGCTCAGACCGATCTGAAAAACGCCGACCATGACGTCCTCACAAAGAAGCCGTACCGCGATCTGCGCACCCTCGAGGATGAAATAGAAGACGCCGCAGCGGGACCCCCGGAAGCCATCACGCCCCTCATTAAAAAGTGGAGCGATACGTCCACTGAAGCAATTTCAGCACTGCGTAAGGACGCGAACCGAGCCAATGAAGGCGTCGCGGGCAACGCCGACAGAATCGCGTTCGAGGGGACCAACGGATCCGGGCTCGTGATCGGAATCGGCTTGATCGGAATCATCCTGTCTCTGATGATCTCGGTGGGCATTGGGCGTGGGCTCGTTTCGGACCTGATTGCGCTGCGCAATTCTGCCCTGATGCTGGCCGGCCGTACGATTCCGCATGCCATGCGTCGACTCCACAACGGCGAGAAGATCGACGTCGACAAGGAGGCGCCGCTCCGTGGGTACGGCAATGACGAAGTGGGGCAGGTCGAAGCCGCCCTCACTGTTCTGCACCGGACGACGCTCCGGGTCGCGGCCGAACGGGCGGCGCTCAGAGACACCGCGCAGCGCGCGACCGTACTCAAGAGCATTTCCGGCGTCTATGTGAGCCTGGCCCGGCGCAGCCAATCGCTCCTGCGGCAGCAGCTCGACATGCTGGATGCCATGGAGCAGCGCGCCGAGGATCCCACCGTCCTCGACGATCTGTTCCGGCTCGACCACCTGACCACCCGGATGCGCAGGCACACGGAGAACTTGATCATCCTGTCCGGTGCGGCCCCACCCCGCTGGTGGAGCGAGTCCGTAGTACTCGTGGATGTGGTGCGCTCCGCGGTCGCCGAGGTCGAGGACTACCCACGGGTCGAGCTGCAGGGTGTTCCGCCGGTTCAGGTGGTCGGCTCCGCGGTCACCGACATTTCCCACCTGATCGCCGAGCTGGTCGAGAACTCCCTGAGCTTTTCGTCTCCCGGGGAGAAGGTGAGAGTCCGCGGCGAGATCGTGGAAGCCGGCGTGGTGCTGCAGATCGAGGACCGAGGGCTCGGCATGAGTCCGGGAGGCATGGCTCAGGCCAATCGCAGGATCCAGGATCCTCACGAGATCAATCTCCTGAGCGCCGACCAGCTGGGGCTGTTCGTCGTGAACCGGCTGGCCCACCGCCGCGGCGTGAGGGTCACCCTCCACAGCACGCCCTACCAGGGCGTCACCGCTGTCGTGTTCCTCCCCCACACGCTGTTCCAACAGCAGGCTCCGCAGGCTCCCGCCGCACCGCGGTCGGCATCACCCCCGCCGCTTCGTCAGACCATCGCGCCTCCGGCTGTGGTCGGGGCGCGCACAGAGCGCGCTGAGGCACCACGTACTGAGGCAGCTCGTCCCCACCCCGAGGC
>NZ_SRIC01000087.1 GCF_004684775.1 Streptomyces sp. MZ04 | reverse complement strand
GGTAATGGGGAGGGGGTAGGGGGAATTCAGAACGTAGGCGTAGGCGTAGGCGTGGGCGTGGGCGCGAGTGCGTACAGGAGTTGCGGATCGCCCGTCAGGGGGTGGCCGACGACCGTCGCCTTCACCCCGAAGACCTCGTCGATCAGCTCCGTGGTGAGCACCTCCTCAGGGGTCCCCGAGGCCACCAACTCGCCCTGGGACAGCACTCCGATGCGGTCGCACGCGGCCGCCGCGAGGTTGAGGTCGTGCAGCACGACCAGGACCGTCAGGCCCGAGCCGCGCAGGAGGGAGAGCAGCTCTATCTGGTGGCGTACGTCGAGGTGATTGGTCGGTTCGTCGAGGACCAGGATCTGCGGCTCCTGGACCAACGCCCTTGCCAGCAGCACGCGTTGACGCTCGCCGCCCGACAGGGTCAGTACGCCGCGCCGTGCGAGGCGGGTGAGGTCGAGGCGGGCCATCGTCCGCGCGCACAGCTCCAGTTCGCGGCCGCTGAGTGCCTGGTTGCCGCGCAGGTGGGGCGCGCGGCCCAGGGCGACGACCTCCTCCACCGTGAAGTCCAGGTCCACCGCGCTGTCTTGAGCCATCGCGGCGACGATCCGCGCGCTGTGCCGCAGGGGCAGCCGGGTGAGGTCGTCGACGCCGACCCGGACCACGCCGGAGGTCGGGCGCAGCGCGCGGTAGACGCACTTGAGCGCCGTGGACTTGCCGCTGCCGTTCGGGCCGACGAGGCCCACGATGCGGCCGGCGCCGACGTCCAGGGAGAGGTCCCTGACGAGTCGCTTCCCGTCGATGGCCACCGACAGCTCGTCGAGCGCGAGTCCCATTGCTGGTTCCGTCTCCGGCTCCGTTGCGGATTCCATCTCAACGCCCCCCGAAGACATAGCCCTTGCGCCGCATCAGCGCGATGAACACCGGTACGCCGACCAGTGCCGTGATGACGCCGAGGGGCAGCTCGCGCGGCGCCACCAGGGTCCGCGACACCAGGTCGACCCAGACCATGAACACCGCCCCGACCAGCGGCGCCACGGCGAGCACCCGCGCATGCGTGGCGCCGACCACCATGCGTACGAGATGCGGCATGACCAGGCCGACGAAGCTGATCGCACCGCTCACCGCGACCATCACCCCGGTGATCAGTGAGGCGAGGACGAGCAGGCCCTTGCGGTGCCGGTCGGGGCTGACGCCGAGGCTCGTCGCGGTCTCGTCGCCGAGCGCCAGGACATCGAGCGCGCGGCTGTACCGGTGGAGCAGGGCTGTACCGAGCAGCACGGCGACGGCCACGACGGGCAGCGCGCCCCAGGTGGCGGCGCCGAAGCTGCCCATCGTCCAGTACAGGACCATGCTGGTCGCCTCGCTGTCCGGCGCGAAGTAGATGATCACGCTCATCACGGCCTGGAAGCCGAGCGCCATGGCGACACCGGTCAGCACGAGCCGCAGCGGGGCGAGCCCGCCCCCGCGGGTGGCCGAGGCGGCGTACACCAGAAGCGATGCGACGAGCGCGCCGATGAACGCCCCCACGGACACCGCGTAGATGCCGAGCGCGGCGAGCCCGCCCGTGACGGTCACGGCGACCGCGCCCACCGAGGCCCCGGACGAGACGCCGAGCACGAACGGATCGGCGAGCGCGTTGCGCACCAGCGCCTGGATGGCGACGCCGACCGCACTCAGCCCGGCGCCCACAAGTGCCGCCAGGAGTACGCGCGGTGTGCGGATCTGCCAGATGATCTGATACGTCGTCACCTCACCGGCATCGATCTCACCACCGCTCAGCGCGGCCCACAGCAGCCGGGCGGTATCACCCGGCGACACCACGGCGGAGCCCATGCCGATGGCCACGACAACGGATACGAGAAGGCCCCCGAAGAGCACGGCACAGGTCACCGCGAGGCCCCCGCGGGAGGCGAGCCGGGCCTTCATCCCACCACTGGCCGATGGCTCGAGAGGAGGTGCTTCGGCTGCCGGGGTGGCGGCTGCCGTGGGGGAGGGTGCGGGCGGTGGCATCGGCGGCGCGCCTTTCAAGTCGGTTTGGATATACGGGAGTTGGCGTTGTGTAGCGTCGGGGGGCGAGCGCCCCGAAGGGGCGCGGGGAACTGCGCGACCAGCCACGATGGCGCCGCAGAAGAACGACACGACCCGGCAGAGCCCTCAGCCGGCGGTCCCCTCCTCCACCGCCCCAGCCCTCAGCACGAGCACCGCAGCCCCCAGCGCCAAGACCACCAGCGCCCCGAACGCCGCCGCGATCCCCGGATACCCCGCGAGCCCAAGGCCGAGCCCGCCCAGGGCGGCCCCCACGAAGACGCCCAGGCTCATGCCCGCGGAGTTGACGCTCAGTGCCGCGCCCCGCTGTGTGCCGCAGCGCCGGACGAGCAGGCTGACCACGCACGCGGCCACGACGGCGTGGCTCGCCGCGTGCACGGACGTCATGGCGAGCGCCAGCGGCAGCCAGTGCGTGAAGTAGAAGCCCACGACCGAGACGAGCGCGGCGACCAGGCCGATGGCCAGGAGACGCTCGGTGCCGATCCGTGGCTCGGCGGAGTTGGTGATCCGCCCCGTGAGGAGGTTGCTCACGAAGAACGACGCGCCGCTGAGCGTCCAGACGAACGCGAAGAGCCCGGGGTCGAGTTCGAAGCGGTCGTCGTAGTAGGCCGCCAGGTAGGAGAGGTAGCCCATGAACACCGCCGTGCGCAGCAGGGCGATCAGCAGCAGCGGCACGACACCCGGGATTGCCCCGAGCGCCTTGAACGAGGCTGTATAGCCCAGGCGTTGGGAGTCGGCCCGCTCGTCGAACGGCCTGTTTCTGCCGCGTACGAAGAAGACCGCGGCGAGCAGGAGCGACACGCCTGTCACGGCGAACAAGTCGCCCTGCCAGCCCCAGTACACCGCGGGCAGCGCGATGACGGGAGCCGCGAGCATGGCGGTCATCGACTGCGTCGCGGTGACGAGCGTCGCCGCGCGCCCCGCCGCCTTCCCGGAACCGAAACGGTCGGCCGCGGCCGCCGTCAGCGCCGGGTTGAGCACCGACGTACTGGCGCCGACGAGCAGACAGAACACGGCGAGCAGGATGAAGTCCCCGCTCGCGCCCAGCGCCGCCGACAGGCCGAGCGCGGCGAGACCGCCCGCGGCCGCCCACTCCTTGCGCACCCGGTCGATCAGCGGTGCAAGGGCGGTGCCCACCAACAGGGCCGCGAGACCGCCGAGTCCGCGAAGACCGCCGAGAGTGGCGACACTGCTGTCGGCGTCCTCCGCCATCGGCACCAGATACGTACTGAAGACGGTGAACGGCAGCAGTCCGACGGCGGACGCGACGAGGACGGGCCAGAGCGTGCGGGCCATCCGCAGATCGCCGGGCGGAGCGGCCTCGTCCGTGGACTTCGCCGTGTCGACGCTCACGCCGACTCCCGGTACTGGTACCGGTACATGGGCGTCTCGTCGGCGCTGAACTGCGAGAACGTGAAGGGCTCGGCGTTGAGCCCGGTGACCCCGCCGGGCAGGAACGCGCGGGCCACGGCGCTGCCGCTCTGTGCGTACACCACCAGCGGCACCTCGTGCTCGCGGCAGTGCGCGAGGATCAGGTCGAAGGTGCCGTTGCTCAGCGTCATGCCGGTGGCGACCACGGCGTCGGCCTCCCTGAGCACCTCCGTCATGTCGTCCGTGATCTCGTCGCCCCACTGGGTCGTACGGAGATTCAGATCGCAGGGCAGACAGACGCCGCCCCGCTCCCGTATCGCCGCCACCAGCGGATTGACCACGCCGATCAGCGCGACCTTCGCGCCGGGGCGGATGTCGAGCAGCCCGGCGATGGACGCGTCGCGCACCTTCGCCCGGACCTCCGGGGTGCCGGTCGGCAGCATGACGCGCTCGGCACGGGCGTCGTCGCGGTACGGGTTCACCTGCGCGAGATAGGCGTCGAGCGCGGCGATACGGACGGGCGTGGACTCGGAGCGCAGCAGCTTGCCGAGCGTGTGCCCAGAGGCGTTCTCGCAGAAGTCCGGGGCGAGTTCACCGGCCTCGAAGGAACAGGCACCGAAGGCCGTGCCGACCCGGAGCAGCAGATAGTGGTTGTGGTACGTGACGTCGCCGCCCGCGAGGCGGGTGGTGTTGTACAGCCAGAACGCGCTGGTGACGGAGAGGTCTTCGGGGTCGGGTCCGTAGGCGCCCGCCAGGACGGCTTCGGTGAGTTCCGCGACGCTGCGGGGGGTGCGCGGCGAGGGGCGTGACATAGGGGGTTCTCTCAATTTCCGATGGTGGATACGGTCAGCGGTCAGGAAAGATCGCGCCAGGAAGTGGTGGACCAGGGGTGCCTCAACTCGTCGAGTGAGGTGATCTCATGGGGTTTCAGGGTGTCGATGTCCTGGGCGTCCGCGTGTTTCGCGTACGCGCTCTCGACATAGCGGTGGCCCGTGTCCGCGGCGATGAAGACGTACGTACGGGAGTCGTCGCGGCGCTGTTCCCAGAGGGTGGACAGATAGGCGGCACCGGTGGAAAGCCCGGCGAAGATTCCGCTGCTTCTGAGCAGCGAGACGGCACCGGACAGGGCGCTCTCGAAGTTCACCCAGTGAATGCGGTCGTACGCGTCGTGCCGGACGTTCTCGAATGCGATGGCACTGCCGATTCCGGCGATGATCATGTCCGGGTCGGCGACGTTCTCCGAGCCGAAGGTGACGCTGCCGAAGGGCTGCACACCGACCAGGGAGACGTCCCGGCCCGCGTCGCGCAGATAGCCGGCGATGGCGCCGGTCGACGCCCCCGAGCCGACGCCGCCCACCAGGGCGAGCGGTCCGGCGGGCACCTCGGCGTCGATGGTCCCGGCGACATCGCGATAGCCGTAGTAATGGATGCTGTCGTGGTATTGCCGCATCCAGTGGTACGTCGGATTCGCCTCGAGGATCTCGGCGATGCGCCGTACCCGCAACTCCTGGTCGAGCCGGAGGTTCTGGGACGGCCGCACCTGTTCCAGGGTCGCGCCGAGGATCTCCAGCTGCACCCGCATCGTGCGGTCCACGGTCGTGGAACCGACGATGTGGCATTTCATTCCATAGCGGTGACAGGCGAGGGCCAGGGCCTGTGCGTAGATTCCGCTGGAGCTGTCGATGAGGGTGTCGCCGGGTTTCACGGCACCCGAATCAAGAAGGTGCTTGACCGCTCCGAGTGCCGAATAGATCTTCATCGTCTCGAATCGGAGACAGACCACGTCCGGTCGCAGGGATATGAGATCGGGTTTCTTCACAGCTTCGGCTATGTGGTCGTGCAAAGCCTGCCCCCTGTCGTTCGTCGAGCCGAGAGCATCACACTAGATGAAAATGATTGTCAAGACGGATAGGGCTGTGGCAGCCTGTGGGCGTGGAGACATCGATGCGCCGAGAGGGGACCCGTGAAGTCGAGAGGGAGCCTGTGGATCCGCCCCTGGAGACCGGGCGGTTCCGGCCTCACCCGTCGGGCCTAGGGTCTGCCGGAGTCGGAGTCGGAGTCGGAGTCGGAGTCGGAGTCGGAGCCGGAGTCGGAGCCGGAGTCGGAGCCGGAGTCGGAGTCGGCACCGCGTTCGGCACCTTCGGCGAGCTGCTTCAGGGTGTGCTGCCGGAGGAGGACGGGGACTTCCTGGTGACGCTGCCGGTGGCGCGCTGGACGATGGCGACGTTCCGCAGGGAGCCCGGCAGCTCCGCCGAGCTGACGGTCTGGCCGCCCCGCAAGACGAAGGCACTCCAACTGGCCCGCACCATCAGCGAGTTGGCGGCGGCCCGAACGGGCTCCCCCGTCGGCGGCACTCTCGCCATCAACAGTGTGATCCCGGAGGGCAAGGGTCTGGCCAGTTCATCGGCCGACCTGGTCGCGACGGCGCGGGCGGTGGGCCAGGCGCTGAACGTGGACATGCCGCCGGCCCGCATCGAACGGCTCCTGGCGCGCATCGAGCCCACGGACGGGGTGCTCTACCCGGCGATCGTGGCCTTCCACCACCGCAGCGTGCGGCTGCGCGCGATCCTCGGATCGCTGCCGGTCATGACCGTGGTGGGCATCGACGAGGGCGGCTCGGTCGACACGGTGGACTTCAATCGCATACCCAAGCCGTTCACCCTGGCCGACCGCCACGAGTACGCCCGTCTCCTCGACCGCCTGGCCTGCGCGGTCCGCCGCCGCGACCTCGCGGAGGTCGGCAGAGTCGCCACCCGCAGCGCCGAGATGAACCAACTCCTGCGCCACAAGTGGTCGTTGGAGCCGATGCGGGAGATCTGCCGGGAGGTCGGCGGCCTGGGCGTGGCCGTCGGCCACAGCGGTACGACCCTGGGAATCCTGCTGGACACCCGCGACCCGTCCTACACCCAGCGGGTCAGCGAGGCGGCGCGGGCGTGCGGGGAGCTGGGGGGTGGGGTTTCGGTGTATCGGACGTTGAGCTTCGCGAACTGTGCGGAGGGCTCCTGACCGGCGGCGATCCGCGGGTGCGGAGGGCTCCTGACCCGCGGCGACCGCGGGCTAGAAGAACACCCCGCACCGCAGCAGCACATTCGCGTACGGCGTCGCCTCGCCTGTGCGGATGATCAGGCGGGCGGCCGCCGTGAGGTGTTTCAGTTCCTCGTGCGGGACCAGGTGGAGAGGGGCGACGCGACTGGTCAGGAGGTGGGCCGCGGGCGGGTTCGCCTCGTGGAGCTCCGTCGCCGCCGTGCCGCCCTCCGTCACCAGTTCCGCCAGTACGCCGTCCAGGACCTCGGCGAAGGACGGGACCCCGGCCCGGAAGGCCAGGTCGACCACGCGTGGACCCGGCGGGATCGGCATGCCCGCGTCGCAGATCAGGACCGTGTGGCCGTGGCCCAACTCGGCTATGGCGCCCGCGAGTTCGCGGTTCAGGATGCCGGACTTCTTCACGGCCGGGGCTCGACTTCCTTCGCCGACCGGGGCTCGAGTTCCTCCGCCCTCGGGTACGACTCCTGCGCACCCCTCCGCGTGACCGACGACGCGCCCACACGTGCGGCGAACGCGGCCGCCGTCGCGAGGTCGTCACCCTGGCCCAGACGCCAGGCCAGGGCGGCGGTGAAAGCGTCGCCCGCGCCCGTTGTGTCGACTGCTTCGACCCGTGGACTGGGCACGCGCGTGGGGGAGTTGATGCCGTCCGCCGTCAGGGCGCCCTCCGCGCCCAGGGTGATCACCACCGAGCGGGGGCCGAGGGACAGCAGGGCTCGCGCCCAGTCCTCCGGGGTGCCGGAGGCCGTGTCGGCGCCCAGGATGTAGCGCGCCTCGTGTTCGTTGACCACCAACGGGTCGCAGGCCGCGAGGACTTCGGGCGGCAGAGGGGCGGGGGGAGAGGGGTTCAGGACGAAGCGGGCGGCCGCCGGCAGGGTGCGTACCACCTCCGTGACCGTCTCGATCGGGATCTCCAGCTGGGTCGAGATCACCCGAGACGCGGCGAGCAGGCTGCCCGCCGCGCGGATGTCCTCCGGGGTCAGGCGGGCGTTGGCGCCCGGCGAGACCACGATGCTGTTGTCGCCCGAAGGGTCGACCGTGATCAGCGCGACGCCGGTGGGCGCCCCGCCGACCAGGACGCCGACCGTGTCCGCGCCCGCCGCGCGCTGCGAGTCGAGCAGCAGCCTGCCGTGCGCGTCGTCGCCGACCCGCGCGAGCAGCGCGGTGCGGGCGCCGAGGCGGGCCGCCGCGACCGACTGGTTGGCGCCCTTGCCGCCGGGGTGCGTCGCGAGGTCGGAGCCGAGCACCGTCTCGCCCGGGGCGGGGCGGCGCTCGACGCCGATCACCAGGTCGGCGTTGGCAGAGCCCACGACCAGGAGGTCGTACGAGGCGTCGGCATGGGCGTCATGGGCGGCGTGCATCTCTGGGATCCGGCTCCTGCTCGTGCGTGAGTGAGTGCGTGAGTGCGTGCGTGGGTACGGCGGTGGCGTGACGGTCAGGAGAAGTCGGCCACGCTCTTCCTCGTGACCACCTTCACCGGCACCTTCACCATTGACTCGACGTCCTTGCCCCGTGCCGCGTTCACCGCGTTCCGCACGGCGATCCGGCCCAGCTCATCGGGCTGCTGCGCCACGGACGCGTACAGCGTGCCCGCCTCAACGGCCTTCAGTCCGTCGGGAGTTCCGTCGAAGCCGACCACCGCGACCGACTTGCCCGCCTTGTTGCCGAGCGCCTTGGCCGCGCCCAGCGCCATCTCGTCGTTCTCGGCGAAGACACCGTCGATGCCGGGGTTGGACTGGATGAGGTTCGTCATGACGTCCAGGCCCTTGGTGCGGTCGAAGTCCGCGGGCTGTGAGGCGACGACCTCGATGCCCGGGTACTCCTTGAGGCCGTCGGCGAAGCCCTTGCCGCGCTCGCGGCTGGCCGACGTACCCGCGACGCCCTGGAGCGTGACGATCTTGCCCTTGCCGCCCAGCTTCTCGGCGAGGGTCTTCGCGGCGAGCTTGCCGCCCGCGACGTTGTCGGAGGCCACGAGCGTCGCCGCCTTCGCCTTGTTCACACCGCGGTCGGCGGCGATCACCGGGATGTCCGACTTGTTGGCGCCGCGTACCGCCGGGCCCACCGCGTCCGAGTCGACCGGGTTGACGATGATCGACTTCATGCCTTCGCCGGTGAAGTTCTGCAGCTGGTTGGTCTGTTGGGACGCGTCGTTCTGCGCGTCCGTGACCGTGAGGTCGATGCCCGCCTTCTCGGCCTCCGCCTGCGCGCCCGCCTTCATCTGTACGAAGAAGGGGTTGTTCAGGGTCGAGAGCGACATGCCGATCTTCGTCGTCGTACCGGAGGAACCGTTGTTGAAGAAGGAGACGGCGCCGACCACGGCCGCCACGAGCGCGGCGGCGATCCCGAGCTTCAGGGCTTGCGGCCCCTTGCGCCCGGCCGCACCCGACGTCCCGGAGGAGGCGCCGGGAGTCGCTCCCGCCTTGCGGCGCAGGGTGTCCAGGAGGACGGCGAGCGCGATGACGACGCCGATCACGACCTGCTGCCAGAAGGCGGACACGGAAAGGAGGTTGAGGCCGTTGCGCAGGACCGCGAGGATCAGCGCGCCGATCAGGGTGCCCGACGCCTTGCCGACGCCGCCCGCCAGGCTCGCGCCGCCGATGACGACCGCGGCGATCGCGTCCAGCTCGTAACCCTGTGCGGCCTGCGGCTGCGCGGAGACGAGCCGGGACGCGAGGACGATGCCCGCGACGGCGGCGAAGAGACCGGAGAGGCCGTAGATGACGAGCTTCTGCCGCTTGACGCGAAGGCCGGAGAGGCGGGCCGCCTCCTCGTTGCCGCCGATCGCGTACATGGAGCGGCCGATGTACGTACGGGCCAGGATGACCGCCGTCACCAGACCCATCGCGATCATCACGATCACCGGGACCGGCAGCCAGCCGCCGATCGTGTCACCGAGGTTGGAGACCGAGTCCGGGAACGGGATCGGGCTGCCCTGCGAGATGACCAGGGAGAGACCGCGGGCCACCGAGAGCATCGCCAACGTCGCGATGAACGGCGGGAGTTTGCCGTACGAGACGAGTAGACCGTTGGCGAAACCGCACGCCAGGCCCGTGCCGACCGCGAAGACGACCGCGAGCCAGACCGGCAGACCCTGCGAAGTCGCCGTCCAGGCAAGGACGGTGGCGGAGAGCGCGGCCACCGAGCCGACCGACAGGTCGATGCCCGCCGAGACGATGACGAAGGTCACGCCGAACGCGAGGATCGCGGTCACGGCGGCCTGCACGCCCACGTTGAGCAGGTTCTGGGTCGTGAGGAAGTCGCCGGACAGCAGCGACATCGCCACCACCAGGACGACCAGGGCGCTCAGCGCGCCGTTGTCGAGGAGCAGGCGGCGGAGACCGGTGGCGCCACCCGCGTTGCTCTTCAGCGTTTCAGTGGCCACGGGAGGCCTTCCCTTCGGTTGATCCGTTCTGAACTGCCGTACTGCTGACGCTGCTGACGGCGAGCGCCATCACCGCGTCCTGAGTCGCGTCGTCCGCCGCGAGTTCGCCCGCGATGCGGCCCTGCGCCATGACGAGGACGCGGTCGCTCATGCCGAGGACCTCGGGCAGATCGCTGGAGATCATCAGGACCGCGTGCCCGGAGGCCGTCAGCTCATTGATGAGCTGGTAGATCTCGACCTTCGCGCCGACGTCGATGCCGCGCGTCGGCTCGTCGAGGATCAGCACCTTCGTCTCGGCGAGCAGCCACTTGCCGATGACGACCTTCTGCTGGTTGCCGCCGGAGAGCGTGCGCACATGCTGGCCGAGCCCGGCCATCCGCACGCCGAGCTGCTCGGCGATCCGCGCCGCCGCGACCCGCTGACCCTTCAGGTCGACGAGCCCGGAGCGGGTCGCCGAACGCAGCGTCACCAGACCGAGGTTCTCCTGCACGGAGGCGTCGAGGACGAGCCCCTGGCCCTTGCGGTCCTCCGGTACGAGGCCGATGCCGGCGCCCATCGCTGCGTTCACGTCGTGCCGGGGCAGCCGCTTGCCGTGTACGCCGACCGAGCCCGCGTCGTAGGGATCGGCGCCGAAGACCGCGCGCGCCACCTCGGTGCGACCGGCGCCGACGAGCCCGGCGAGGCCGACGACCTCACCGGCCCGCACCTCGAAGCTGATGTCGTGGAAGACGCCGTCACGGGTGAGGCCCTCGACGGTGAGCAACGCGCCCCCGGTATCGGGGCGTTCGCGCGGATACTGCTGGTCGATGCTGCGGCCCACCATCAGGCGTACGAGCTCGTCCTCGGGCGTCGACGCGGGCACCTGGTCGATGCTGCGGCCGTCGCGCAGGACGGTGACGCGGTCGCCGAGCGCCGCGATCTCCTCCAGGTGGTGGGTGATGAAGACGACGCCGACGCCGTCCTCGCGCAACTGCCGCACGATCGCGAAGAGTCTGTCGACCTCTTCGCTCGTCAGTACGGCGGTCGGCTCATCCATGATCAGGACCCTGGCGTCGAGGCTGAGCGCCTTGGCGATCTCCACCATCTGGAGCCGGGCGATGCCGAGTTCGCGTACCTTGGCGCGGGGTGACACCTGCACGCCGACGCGCTTCAAGAGCTCGTCGGCTGCCGACTCCATCGTCTTCCGGTCGATCATCCCGAAGCGGCGGGGCTGCCGGCCCAGGAAGATGTTCTCGGCGACCGTGAGGTCGGGCACGAGATTGAACTCCTGGTAGATCGTGGCGATGCCGAGCCGCTCGGCGTCCTGCGCCCCGTGGATGCGGACCTCTTCGCCGTCGACCAGGACGCGGCCGCTGTCGGGGCGGTAGGCGCCGGAGAGCATCTTGATGAGCGTGCTCTTGCCCGCGCCGTTCTCGCCGAGCAGGACATGCACCTCGCCGCGGCGCAGGTCGAAGTCGACGGAGTCGAGCGCGACGACGCCGGGGAAGGTCTTGCGTATGCCTTCGATACGCAGCAACTCGTCCTGGTTGCTCACGTGTTGCTCCTCAGGTCGGTGGGGGACTCGCCGCAGGAGCGGCGTACGACGAGACGGGCGGGCAGAGTGACGGACTGCGGGCGCCTGCCCTCGATCCGGTCGGCCAGTGCCCGTACGGCGGCCCGCCCCAGGTCGCCGGTCGGCTGGGCGATCGCGGTGATCGGCGGGTCGGTGTGCACGAACCACGGGATGTCGTCGAACGCCGCGAGCGCGATGTCGTGCGGGACGCTGAGCCCGTGCGCGCGGATCGCGTCGAGCGCGCCGAGCGCCATGAGGTTGTCGGCGGCGAAGATCACCTGCGGCGGCTCGGGCAGCGCGAGGAACCGCTCGGTGGCGCGGCGGCCGCTGTCGGCCTGGAAGTCGCCCTGCCCGATGTACGCCTCCGGAAGCTCGAGCCCGTAGGCCCCGAGCGCCTCCCGGAAGGCCTCGACGCGCTCGCTGCCGGTGGTGGTGGCCGCGGGGCCCGCGATGATGGCGAGCCTGCGGTGGCCGAGCCCGTGCAGATGGGCGACCAGGTCACGGACGGCCTGGCGGCCGTCGGCGCGGACGACGGGGACGTCCACGCCGGGGATCCACCGGTCCACGAAGACCATCGGGGTGCCGGAGCGCGCGGCGTCCAGGATCAGCGGGGAGCCGCCGTCGGTGGGGGAGACCAGGAGCCCGTCGATCCGCCGGTCCAGGAGCGTGCGCACGTGGTGGTCCTGCAGCTCGGGCCGCTCGTCGGCGTTGCCGATGATCACGCTGTAGCCGAGCGCGCGGGCCGCCTCCTCGACGGAGCGGGCCAGGGCCGTGAAGTACGGATTCAGTACGTCGCTGATGACCAGGCCGAGTGTGCGGGTCTGGTCGGTGCGAAGCGACCGGGCGACGGCGTTCGGGCGGTAGCCGAGGCTCTCCACCGCGGCGAGAACGCGGGCCCGCGCGGCCGGGCTGACCGAGGGGTGACTGTTCAGGACGCGGGAGACCGTGGCGACGGAAACGCCCGCCTCGGCCGCGACGTCCTTGATGCTCGCCATCGCCGTCCACCTCCTTGTGGAATCGATTACACGGAGGATTGGAATCGATTACACGGGTGGGTGGCAAGGGGGTGGAGGGGTAGCGAGACCTGATTGTGATGCGGAGGGCTCAGGTGAGCGGAGGGGGTGGCTCGGGTGGGCGCGCGCTCCCGGTCGCGCGCCGGGGCTGTGCTCCGGTTCGTGATCACGGATTCCGATGTACCACCCGGTAGGGCTGCCGGGCGGTACTAGCGTCGCTCACGCCTCAGGGGGACAGCAGGAACACCAGTAGCGAGGAGCAACAGTGTCAACAGAGGGTCTGGGAGCCGACAAGGGCTCCCGCTCGACTACCGGCCCGGTGCCGGACGGTGAGACCAGGATCTTCATGTGGTGGTGGAGAGGGCGGTAGCGAGCGCCTGAGACCGCGGTCTCAGGAACCCGTGGCGCTCGGCTCGACGAGGAAGTCCCGCAGGCTGCGCGCCTGTTCCGGTACGCCGAGTCGTTCGTAGAGCGTCAGCGCGTCCGTCGCGAAACTTCTCGCGGCGGGCGCGCCTTGTGTGACGGCGGCGGTCCGCGCGAGGCCGTCAAGGGCGCGGGCGGCGGCCAAGGGGGTGTCCACCTCGCGGGCGAGCCGGAGCGCTTCGTGATGGGCTTCGAGCGCCGCGTCGTAGCGGCCCAGATGGTGCTGTGCCGTGCCGATCCCGACGAGCGAGCTCACCCGCTCGTACGGGTTGCCGATGCTCCCCGCGATCTGTTCGGCCATGGTGAAGTGCCACAGCGCCTCATTGTGGCGCCGGTGCGCGATGTAGGCCTCGCCCAGGCTGATCAGCGTGTCCGACTCCCCTCGGGAGTCGTGCGCGGCACGGTAACTGCTCAGTGCGCGCTGGAAGTAGGCGAGGGCCTGGTGTGTTCGCCCGGTCGCCTGGCACACGCTGCCCAAGTTGCTGTAGAGGTTGGCCAGTTCCTGGCGTCCGCCCACCTGATGGGCCAGCTCCAACGAGCGTTCGAAGTGGGCTCGAGCCTCTTCGTTCCGGCCGTCGATGCGGTGGATTTCTCCCAGATTGTTCAGGGCGCGCAGTTGGCCGTACGCGTCGCCCCTGGACAAGTGGATGTGGAGCATCGCACGGAAGCGCTCCTCCGCCTCCCGGTGACGGCCCGCCTTGTGCAGCGCCACGCCCTGCACATTGAGGGACTCGGCCTCGCCGTGCGGATCCCGGACCTCGCGGTAGGCCCGCAGCGCTTCGTCGAGGATGTGCAGTGCCGTACTGCCGTCGCCGGCTGCCAGGCGTGCGCGGGCCGACTGCAGCAGCGCGTCGGCGCTTCCCCGCGGATCGCCGAGGTCCTGGAACAGGGCCAGGGCCTCGGTCGCCGAGTGCAGGGCCTCGTCGTGGCCCGACTGGACCAGGAAATCGGCCCGTTCCACCAGGGTGCGGGCCAGGGCCGGGAGGTCTCCTCGTGCGCGCAGGGCCGTCACCGCCGCTTCGTAGAGTTCGGCCGCGGTGTCCCAGGCGCCCCAGAGCTTGAGCGACGGTGACAGGACGTGCGGGAAGAGTGCCGCGTGGCGTGGGGACAGCGCGGCCGCCGTGCGCGCGACCGCCAGGAGGTTGGCCCGCTCCACCGTGAGCCACACGGATGCCTCGTCCGGGTCGGCGAACGCCGCTGCGGACGAGGTGACTTGGTGCTTCAGGTCAGGTGGCAGCCGCAGTGCGCGTCGGTGCGGGTGAGCGCCGCGGTCCGCTTCGTGTGCCGTCGTGAGGAAATGGTCGAGAAGCTCTTCGAGTGCGGCGCGGCGGGCCGGTTCCGGTTCATCGCGGAGGCAGATCCGCCGGCCGTAGGCGCGGGTCAGGTCGTGCAGACGGTAGCGGTCGTGAACCGGCTCCTCGAGCAGGTGGCGGTCGAGGAGCTCCTCCACGCTTCTGCGGGTCGCCGCGGAGGCCGTGTCATGGGGTGTCCCGGTCAGTGCTCGTGCCGCGTCCAGCGTGATGTCCGGGCCCGGGTGCAGTGCCAGGAGGCGGAACAACTGGCGTGTGGGGGCGCTGAGTTCGGCGTACGAGAGATGGAACGCGGAGGTGACCTCGTCGCCCAGTGCGTCCAGCGAACAGCCCGTCGGGGCGAGGCGGCCGACCAGATGATGGAGCCCCCAGGACTCCCGGTGGCGGAAGTGGCTCGCGAGAAGCTGGACGGCCAAGGGGTGTCGGCCGCAGGCCTCCACGATCTGCCGGAGCTCGGTGTCGTCGGCGTCGGCCGAGACACGGGCGGCTCCCGCGACGCGGGTGAAGAGCGCCACGGCCTCCGCCATGGAGAGGACATCGAGGAACAGCGGTGTCGCGCCGTTCAGGCCGGTGAGGCGGTTTCGGCTCGTCACGATCGCGCGGCAGCCGGACGCGCCGGGCAGCAGTGGACCGACCTGCGCGGCGTCCAGGGCGTTGTCGAGGACGACGACCACACGGCGGCGTGCCGTCCACTCCCGCCAGCGTGCCGCCCGCTCGTCGAGGGAATCGGGCAGTCGGTCCGGCACCCCCGCGGCGTGCAGCAGGACCCCGAGTGCCTCGGCGGGGTCGTACGGCGGCTGACCGCTGTACGCGCGCAGGTCCACGTAGAACTGTCCGTCGGGATACGCCTCGCGCAGCCGGTGGGCCGCATGGATGGCGAGGGCTGTCTTGCCGCAGCCCGGCATGCCGTGGATGACCGTGAGCGGGAGGGCGTGGCTCTCGGCTGGGGCGGTCGGCGCGCTGCGGTGTCTCCGCGGTGTGGTCGAAGGGGCCACCGCCGACTCCCCGAGGAGCACGCGCAGTTCACTCACACGGCCCGTGAAATCGCGGGTGTCGCGCGGGAGGTTGTCCCGCGGGAGATCAGCGGGCGAGGCGACGGCGGGCGGCTCGGGCGCAGCCGTGTCCGGATCTGTCGGCGCGCCCGGCAGCACCTCCATCAACGTACGATCCTGCTCCAGAATGCGCAGGTGCAGCTCCTGCAACTGCCCACCGGGCTCGATTCCTTGGCCTTCGCGGAGCCGGCTGCGCGTGGTCCGGTAGAGCGCGAGTGCCTCGTCGGGGCGACCGGAGCGGTACAACGCAAGCATCAGCGAGGCGATCACCTGCTGGGCCAGGGGGTTCTGGGCGGCAAGCTCGTGCAGTTCGCCGATGAGGTCGGCATGCAGGCCCGACTCCAGTTCCAGGCGGATCCGTTCCTCGCGCATGCGGCGATGGTCCTCGACGAGCCGGGATCGTGCCGACTGCGCCCAGGTGCCGGTGAATTCCGTCAGCGGCTCACCCCGCCACAGTGCCTCGGCGGTCCGCAGCAGACCGATGGCCAGGTCCCGCTTGCCCTGCCCCGCGGCCGCGGCGGCGTCCGCGCGCAGCCGCTGGAAGCGCAGCAGGTCGACGTCCTCCCGGTCGACGCGCAGCTGGTAGAGGCGCGGTGCGTACCGCTCCACTCGGGCCAGTTCGCCCACCGACCGGTCAAGCCGTGTGCGCAACCGTGAGAGGTAACTCTGCAGCGTGTCATGGGCGGTGGGCGGCGGTTCGCCGTCCCAGACGCGGTCCATCAGCGCGTCCATCGTGACCGGCTCGCCACGGGCGTGGACCAGCACCGCGAGGACGCAGCGCTCTTTGGGTGATCCGAGCTCGAACTGCCGCCCGTGCTGCCATAGTTCAAGAGGTCCCAGAGCAAGAAGTTCCACCACCACCCCCGATGGGTGCGCTTCTTCCCGCTGCCGCCGGCAGCTCCCGCACATCTGTGCGGAACTCTGCTCACTGTTGCCGCACGGCCAGGGGGAGCAGACAGAGGCGCACGGAGGCGCGGCAGGCGCACAGTGCGGGTGCGCCGCGCGGGGCCGCTCGACCTCGCCGCGCGAGCAGTCACGTGGACTGCAGGATTCCTGCAAGCCGAACGTCCAACCCCCCGGGCATCCCCGACTCGGACGCCGCGAACCGCCGCGGCCGATACGACCAGGGGGCCGAATCAATGAGCACGACCATGCTGGAAGCGCACTGGCGCCATGTGCCGGTGCGCCTGGACGTCGAGCGCTGGGCCACTCGCCCGATCCGCAGGCGGGTCCTCGCCGTGGTGCACACGGTGACCGCCGGACAGCGGCTGCTCGAGGCAGTCCGGTTGCTGGAGGGGGACGCACGGGTGCAGGTGATCTTCACCGCGGCACCCGACGTGTTCAGCAACGGTGTGGCCGCCTTTCTGGCGGAGCTCGGCGGCCTGGTGCTCCCTTGGGACCAGGCCGTCCAGACGCGGTTCGACCTCGCCGTCGCCGCGGGCCATGAAAGCCTGCACGAACTGCACGCGCCGGTGATCGTGCTGCCGCACGGCGCCGGGCACAACAAGCTGGTCTCCGGCGGGCAGCGCGGACGCACGGTCACCGGTCCTGGCGTGTACGGCCTGAGCCGCCAGTGGCTGGTGCGCGACGGCACGGTGGTGCCCGATGCGATCGTGCTCGCCCACCGCGAGGAGCTGGCCCGCCTCGGCCGCGAGTGCCCCGAGGCCGTGCCCGCCGCGGAAGTGGTCGGCGATCCCTGCTTCGACCGGATCGCCGCGAGCCTGCCGTCGCGCGCCCTGTACCGGGAGGCCCTGCACACGAGGGCCCGGCAGCGCCTCGTCCTCATCTGCTCCACCTGGGGGCCCGACTCTCTCCTGGGGCAGGGCTGGGAGCTGCTCGAACAGCTCGTCGCCGAGTTGCCGCGCGACGAGTTCCGGATCGCCGCACTGCTGCACCCGCACGTCTGGAACGCCCATGGGGAGTGGCAGATCCGCAGCTGGCTCGCCGGGCTCGGGCGCGCGGGACTCACCGTGGTGAGCCAGTACTCGGAGTGGGCCGGGGCGCTCGTCGCCGCCGACTACATCGTGGGCGACCACGGTTCCGTCTCGCTGTACGGGGCGATGACGGGCGCGCCCGTCCTGATGGCCGGCCGGACGGACGCGGGCCTCGACCCCAGCTCGCCGCTGGCCGAGCTGCGGGCCTTCGCGCCGCGCCTGCACGCGGACCGCCCGCTGCGCAGGCAGCTGGGCCGCAGTTCGACGACGTACCGTGCACAGCTGTACGCCCAGGTCGCCGCCCGCATCACGTCGGAACCGGGCCAGTTCGCCGGCAGGATGCGCGCGCTGATCTACCGCAAGATGCGACTGCGGGCCCCCGCGGCGCGGCCGACCACGGAACCCGCCCGACTGCCGCGCACGCTGCGTTACGACGAGCCGGGCAGCGTCGTGTCATGACGGTGTGCCGCACGCGGGTGACCCTGGTGCCCGCCGAATCCTGTGCACCGGCCGTGGACGAGCATCTGCGGGTGGAGCTGCCCGCGTCCCGGCCCTGGCCGCCGCTCGCCGATGTACTCGTCGCCGAGGGTGCGGATGCCTCGTACGCCGAGGAACTCGCGGCAGCACACCCGGCCGCGCTCGTGGTGGCGGTGTACCACGGGGCGGAGTGCTGGATGCGGTGCGCGGGGCCCGGGGGGTTTGTGGTGCACCTGACGATGCGGGGTCGGCCTCCGGGACCGCCCTGGCGGATGTGGGCTTCGCTGGCTCACACCTGGCTGGCGTTCTGGCCTCCTGGTGATTCAAGGTGCGACCGCACGCGCTCGGCCTCCGCCGAATCCGGCGAGCCCGCCGCCACGTAGAGGTCCAGCGCTTCCCGGTAGCGGCTTCGGGCGCTTTCCGGCTGCCCGCGCCTGTCGCAGAGCCCGGCCAGGCTCTCGAGGGCGCGGGCGGTCTCGAAGTCCGCGCCCATACCGCGCAGGACGACCAGTGCCCCGGAGAGGTGGGCATCCGCTTCGGCGAGTAGGTTCCGGGCGAGACAGACACGCCCCAGCAGGATCTCCGCGCGGGCCGCGTTGTACGAGTCGCCGGCCTCCCGGAGTGCTGTGTACGCGGCCCGCGCCGCGTCGCCCGACGCCTCGGCGTGTCCACGGGTGAGCGCGACATCGGCGAGGTTGAGTCCGGCAAGGCCGCCGGCCCGCGGGTCACCGACGCGCGGCAGTTCGTCGGCCGCCCGCGTGAAGAGCCGGGCGGCCCGGTCCAGGTCACCGAGCTGCTGGTGGGCCAGGCCCCGGTAGTTCAGCGTGCGGGCGTGCCCGAGTGTGTCCGCGGTGGCCAGGAAGGTACGGGCCGCCCGCTCGAACATCTCCAGGGCCCGCCCGGGGCACCCCATGCCGAGCTCGCCGATTCCGCCGGAGGTGAGCATCCGGCACTCCGCCGCCGCGTCCCCCAACTCCGTTGCCGCTGCCAGGCCTTCCTCGTGAGCGGCACGCCACTCCTGGTAGTACTTGCGCCGCAAAAAGAGCGGCCACAGCGCGTCGGCGAGCTGCCAGCCGACGGTCGGGAAGCCCGCGGGCCGCGCGCGGCGGAGCACCGCCATGAGGTTGGGCAGCTCGTGCTCGAGCCAGTCGAGCGCGCTGCCCGGATCGTCGCCGAAGTCCGCGGCGTGCACCGGCCCTTCGCCGTAGTCGCGGTCCATCGTGCGGTGCTGCGGGTCGACGATCCGCTCGGCGTGCGTCGCGGTGACCAAGTAGTGGTCGGCGATGCGCCGCAGGGCCGCGGCACGCTCCCGTGCGGGCTCGTCCTGCTCGCTCTTCGCGGCCGCGTGGAGGCGTACGAGATCATGGAAGCGGTAGCGCTCATCGCCGGTGTCGACAAGGAGATTCGCGTCGTGCAGTGCGTCGAGGGGCTCCTCGGCGTCCTCGCCGAGGGCCGCCGTGGCAGCCGCGGCGGCGAACTCGGGGCCGGGGTGCAGGCCGAGGAGGCGGTAGAGCCGCGCGGCCCGCGGCGACAGGCTTTGGTACGAAAGGTCGAGCGCCGCCATCACGCTGTGGTCGCCTTCGATCGCCAACGCCTCCAGGCGGTCGTGCTCCTCGGTCAGCGCACGCACCATCGTGGTGATGCGTCGCCGTGGACGTGCCGCGAGCCGGGCCCCGGCCACCCGGACGGCAAGGGGCAGCCCGGCACACAACTCGACCAGCTCCAGGGCCTCTTGCGGTTGTGCGGCCACTCGGCCGTCGGCAAGCGTGGCCGCCAGGAGTTCGACCGCCGCCGCCGGTGCGAGCGGTTCCAGGTACACCGCGTAGCAGCCGTCGACGGTCAGGCCGGGGATGCGCCAACGGCTGGTCACCGCCGTCACGTTCTGTCCGCCGGGCAGCAGGGGCCTGACCTGGGCGGCGCTCGCGGCGTCGTCGAGGAGCACCACGATCCGTCGCCCCATGGTCAACGAGCGGTACAGGGCCACCCGTTCGGCGAGCGCTGTCGGCAGCCGCCGGGTGGGGATGCCCAGGGCGCGCAGGAAGCGGCCGACGACTTCGCCGGGGTCCGCGGGCCCGCCCGGAGACTGGGCCCCCAGGTCGGCGTAGAGCTGCCCGCCGGGAAAGTCGGGGCGCAGGGCGTGCAGCCAGGCCAGCGCGACCGCGGTCTTGCCGACTCCGCCCAGGCCACTGACCGCGGCAAGGGTGGGATGCCCGTCACGGCCGGCGCGGGCGCGGTGCGACTCCAGGGCGCCCAGCTCGGCTGTGCGGTCGGTGATGCGGGCGGACGGCGGCAGCTGCCAGGGCGCCTGCCGCTCGACGGCGGTCGCGCGGATGTGGATGTCGCCGTGCACGGCACCGGCCTGCACTACGGGACCGTGCACCGTGCCGCTCAACTCGTTGTGGCCGCCGTGCTCCTGCCCCCGCACCCGTTCCCCTCCGACCGCGTGGTGAGTACCAGCTTCTGGAGGAATCCTTTCCGTACAAGCAATCGATATCCGTCAGGCGGGGGTGACCTGGCTCTCCCTTGCCGAGCCCTAGCCGAACGGCACCGTCAGCCACGGGCTGTCCGGGTCCGAGACCAGTTCCCGGTGGGCGTGCAGCACCGTCGTGTACCAGTCGCCGAAGTGCTCCTCGTCGAAGTGCAGGCACCTGCCGAGGACGTATCCGGCGGAGAACTCCTCCCACGAGCCGTACGCCGACTGCGCCGCGTGGCCCGCGCGTTCGATGGCCTCGTGCAGCTCGGCGTGTGTCGCGTAGCGCGCGCCCCTGCCCCAGCGGGCCATCTTCGAGGCGCGGCCGATGTCCCAGGCCGCGACGGAGGCGACATGGCCGTCGGCCGGCAGGAGGCCGTCGGCGCGGAAGCGGGACTCGTAGCGCAGCACCTTGCCCACCAGGCCGCGCAGCGCGGCGACGAAGTCGTCCAGGTCCGGGTCGTCGCCCGGCCTGTGCGGGGCGTCGGGGCCTTCCGACTCGAACACGCGGTTGCGGATGGTCACTTCCACGCACTGGCGCCACAGCTCGGGATCGACTCGGGGGCCGTACTCTGCGATCAGCGAGGTGCGGGCGCCGAGGACGAAGTCCCAGTACCAGGGGCTGACTTCACGGTTCAGGAGCCGCTCCTGCACGCCGAGCCACTCCTCGCGGTCGTGTACGCCCCACCACTCCTCGAGGCGTTCGACCTCGGAGTGGTAGCCCGCGCCGTGCCAGTCGAGGGTGTTCCAGGCGTCGCCGTTGGCGAAGCAGAGGTGGGCTCCGCAGGCCAGGCCGCGCAGCAGCGTGACGGAATCGGGGGCCCCGGTGCGGCGGGTGTCGACGCGGTCCATGAGGCGGCCGGAGTCGTAGTTGGCCTCGTGCAGATCCGCCCACACCTCCCGCTCGTCGTCGGTCGTCAGGAAGAACTGCTGGCACGGGGTTGCCGCGTTGACCACCAAGAGGTCGATGTCGACGGGGAGTTCGTTCGCCAGCGTGCCGAGCGTGACGAACTCGTACACCACCTCCGGATGCGGCCGCGGCAGCACGCCCGCGGTGTACATCTGCGCCACCTTGCGGCCGTCCGGGACGTCGATGGTGAGGACGGGGCGTTCCGTCGCGCCCGGCGCCACGTCGCTCATCGCCACCGGGCGGTAGAGGCCCGTGATGGAGATGGCCCGGAGGTAGGTGTAGGCGTCGTCGGCCTCGGCGAGTTCGTAGAGGTGCTCTTCGAGGTCGGCGGGCGCCTGCCAGGGAGTTCCGTCCTCCGGCGCGTCGAGGTCGGGGAAGATGTCGTCGTGGTACTCGTCCTCGGCTGCGGGGACGGCTGCGCCGTGCATGCGGGAGTCTCCGTGGTGGGCGGCGCGCGGGGTCCGCGCGCGGGTTCGCGGTGGATCTTGAACCGTAACGGAACCACGGAACTACCGCGCCTTCGGCACCTGGACCGGCACCTGGACCGGCACCTGGTCCGGCACCTGCACCGGCACCGACTTCAAGCCGTTGATGAAGTTGGAGACGAGCCGCCGCGGTGGCCCGGCCAGATCGGCGGGCGCGCTCCATGCGTCGCGGAACTCCTCGTACAGGACACGGAGTTGGAGGCGGGCGAAGTGTGCGCCCAGGCAGACGTGTGGGCCCTCGCCGAAGGAGACGTGGGGGTTGGGGGTGCGGGACAGGTCCAGGCGGTGCGGGTCGGTGAAGACGCGCTCGTCGTGGTTGGCCGAGGCGTGGAAGACGACCACCTTGTCCCCGGCGCGGATGGTCCTGCCCGCAAGGCGCGTGTCGCGGGTGGCCGTGCGGCGGAAGGTGAGCACGGGTGGGTGGTGGCGGAGCAGTTCGTCCACCGCGGTGGCGAGCGGGGCGTCGCCGTCGCGCAGGCGGCGGTACTCGTCCGGGTGCTCGATGAGCGCGAGGAGACCACCGGGCGCCGCGCTGCGTACGGTGTCGTTGCCCGCGACCGTGAGCAGGAAGAAGAACATCTCCAGCTCGGGGGCGGTCAGTTCGGGGTCGGTGGCGAGGGTCGTCATGATGTCGTCGGCGGGCGCGCGGCGTTTGTGCGCCGCCAGGTCCTGGGCGTAGGCGAACATGTCGCGCAGCATCGCCGGGGAGCGCGGATTGACCGGTTTTCCGTCCGGGCCGAGCGTCAACTCGCCTGCCTCGTCGGGGTCCTGGTAGCCGATCACGCGCTGCGTCCAGTGCAGCAGCAGGCCGCGGTCGGCGTCGGGCACGCCGAGGAGATCGGAGAGGTTGAGCAGCGCGTAGTCGTCGGTGATGTCGGTGACGAGATCGCAGGTGCCGTCGCCCGCGCGGGCCCGGTCCGTCGCGGCGCCGAGCAGGGCCCGGGCCCGGTCGCGGGCCAGGGACTCGAAGCGCTCCACGCGCCGGGGCGTGAAGGCGCGGCTGACCAGACGCCGCAACCTGCCGTGGCCAGGCGGGTCCTGATTGAGCATCATGCGCCGGATGAACGGCAGGTCGTCCGGGTCGGGATCGCGGATCTGGGTGGCGCCCAGGTGCGAGGAGAAGGCGCCGGAGTCCCTGAGGACGTGGACGACGTCCGCGTGCCGGGTCACCGCCCAGAAGCCGGGCCCTGCGGGCCAGTCGAGCACCTCCGGCTCGTCCTGCCAGGCGACGGGCTGCCGGTCACGGAGTGTGCGGTAGCGGTCGTGCGGGACTCCGGACGCGTACTGCCGAGGGTCGAACACGTCGGGCATGGCGGTGAGTTCGGGGAGTTCACCGTCTCCCGAACGAGGAGTTCGTACGCTCATGACGAACCGTCGCGCCCCTCGCCGCCCGCCTCGTCCTCCCGCAGGAAATCCTCCACGGCGCTGATGAGGGCGAGCGGAGTCTCGTCCATCGCGTAGTGGCCCGCCTCGGCGAGCTCGACCAGCTCGGCGCGCGCGTACCAGCGCAGCCAGGTCCGGCGCATCAGCTCCGCCCCCAGGGCGGGATCCAGCGCGCCGACCACCGCGAGCGCCGGCACGATCGAGCCCTCGATCCGGTCGTGGAAGTCCTCGCGCGCCCAGGAGTCGAGCCAGGCGCGGAAGGCCTTCGCGTCACTGACCGCGAGGGAGCGCTCCATCATGCGGTCGAGCCAGGCCGCGGGCCGTGTCCCGCCGGTGGTCACGTCCATGATCGCGCGGCGGTTCCCCGGCAGCCGGTCGGCCTCGGCGAACAGCTCCCACTGCTCCGGGGGCAGGTCGAGGCCGGACGCGGGCACGGGGGAGACGCCGACCAGCCTGCGGACCCGGTGCGGTGCGAGCGCCAGGACCCGCTGGGCGACGCTGGCGCCCATGGAGTGGCCGATCAGCGAGAAGCGGTCCCAGCCGAGGCGGTCCGCGAGTGCGACGACATCGGTGGCCCCCTCGGAGGCCGTGTACGCGCCGACGGCGTCCTTCGCCTCCCCGTACCCGCGCAGATCGACCACCGCGTACTGGAACGAGGCGCGGTCGAGGTCCGCGAGCACCGGCTCGTACGCCGAGCGGTCGGCGAGCCAGCCGTGCACGGCGATCACCTTGTGCGGACCGTCGCCGATCAGGACATGGGGGAGGGGGAAGGAGGGCAGGGAGGCCACGTCGACTCCGATCGCCGGTACGGAAAGGGCCGTTCACAGGGCCGTTCGTGGCGGCCCGTGACCACCGTGGCCGCAACCCGCCGGGACCGCAAGGGCGCACCGAGCGCACCGAGCGCGCGGAGTGATTCCCGAGGAAGGGGGAAGCTTGGCGTTCGGCCTGCGCTCGGGGCGTACGGATGGTCAGAATGTGGCATGGCCATCCGCCGCCTCAGTTACCGGCTCGACGAGGAGCCGGACACCGGAGCCGTCCGTCTGATTCCCGCACCGCAGGGACCGGAGGATCAGGAGAAGCAGGAGCAGCTGGAGCTGGAGGGGGAACGGCCCCTGGAAGTCGATGAGTTGGCCGAGTGCGTCCTCGCTGTGGGCCACCGTCGTGGGCTCAGCCGCAGCAGGCTCCCCGGAGGCGGCAGCCTCCTCTGCGCGACCGACGCCGAACAGCGGGTCGAGGTCGTGTTGGCCGACTCTCCGGATGAACTCCCGCCGCCCGCCGCCGACTTGGGCACCGAACAGCTCATCGCCTTCGCCCGCACACACGCCTCCCGTGTCGAGCCCTTCCTCGCTGATGTGCGCCGCCTCTTCGAGGAGCGCGCGGGGCGCCAGATCGTCGTCGCCGAGCACGACCCGGAGACCGTGGCCCACTGGGTCGCCCTCGCCTGCGCCTCGCTGCCTCACGCGTACGCCGTGTCGCTGACGTTCAGCACCTGGGCCGACGCCCCGCGGCGCGCCCCGCAGCAGATCATCGGCATCGGCCCGGACGCGGAGTTCGACCGCTTCCACGGCCCGACGCTCGACCACTTCTACCGCGTGCACTACGGCGTGGGCGGCCAGGGCAGTTCACCCCTCGCCGACACCTGGGCCGAGGTGACCGCCAAGGAGTGGATCGAGGGGGCACCGCCCGACCCGCCGTCCGACGGAAGCGACCCGTTCGGTGTGACGCGGCCGCCGCTCGACGTGGGCAAGCTGATGGCCATGTCCGACGCCGCCCGGCGCGAGGCCGTCCGCGCCCACGCCGAGCCCGCTGAGGAAGGCCTGCAGAGGGAGCGAGGCCAGCATGATCCAGGGGATGTCCGCCGCGCCCCGGTGGTCGACCGCGCGGCGCACCCGTGCCGTGCGGACGCCCAGGCCGTCGAGGGCCGAGACGAGCTCGTGCCGCAGATCGTCGGAGGCTTCCCGGTCCAGGAGCAGCTCCGCGGGCAGCGGCGCGTCGGTCATGTAGGAGGTTCCTTCCCGGAGCTGGTCCAGGCCCCTTTCGGAGCCGAGTTCACGAGTTCAGTCCCGCAGCCTAGAGCGGCCGGACCGGCTCGTGCGGGGAAACCTACGATTCCGCCGCCGCCCCGTCCACGGCCTTCCGCTCCAGCTCGGCGAGGCGCGAGCGCGCCGCCGCGCGGCCGTGCTCGGTGTCCTGCAGCGCCACATACAGCCGTTGGGCCCGTATCGCCTGGGTGTAGTCGCCGATGAGGCCCAACTCGTTGCCGAGGAAGGTCAGTTGAGTCGCGTCGGATTCGGTGTCGTCCAGCTCGCGGATCAGGTAGGCGCGGGCCGTCTCGATGAGGCCGAGGCCGCGCGCGAGCTCCAGCCAGGTGGATTCCGGTTCGTCGTCGGGATCCACCCCGTAGTTGGAATCGTCGAACGAGCGCGCCCATGCGCGAACCTGCTCCGCCTCCTCGGGGAGCCCGCCGAGACCGCACCACGTGTCGTAGTCCGTCTCGTGGACGTCCCGCAGCAGCGGAAGGTCCTCCGCGAGGCCGTAGAGGCCCACCAGGACGACCGCGAGCCGCAGTTCGTCGGACATGGAAGCGCTCGCCTCGTGCTTCAGGAGGTGGCGCAGGAGGGCACGGTCCGTGTTCCGCCGGTCGTACTGGGCGGCCCGCAGCGCCGCCACCCGGCGCGGACGGCTTCCGGCCACCGCGTCCCAGGTCGCGCGGTCGCCCGTCCGCAACAGGGCCAGGTCCGTGCGCCCCCTGGTGAGCACCTGCTCCCACAGGGGCGGGCGCGGATGGGGGTCGAGGCGCCGGTAGGCGAGGTGCTCGACCGCGTTGAGCAGGAGGTGGTCCGGCTCGGTGCGCAGCAGCGCGGCGTGCAGGCGCGCGACGAGCTGCACGGGAGAGCGCTCCGGGAACCCGAGCGCGGCCCGCAGCTCGGCGCGGTGCGCGTCGAGATCGGGCACGCAGTCCTCGCGGAAGTCGCCCTCCGTGTCGGCGATCTCGGCCAGGATGCGCGCCTCGTCGTCGTCCGGCGAGAGCCTCACGTAGTCCTGCCAGCCGGGCAGGCCGACGAGGATCTCCAGGGCCTCGTCCACGCTGTCCCCGATGACCCCGGCCGAACCCTCGGAGTCGGCGTACAGCACGGATCCGTCCGCGCACACGAAGTACGTGCCCCCGGAGTCGTCCCCCGCGATCGCCTCCAGCGGACCGCCGGAGGCCAGCCGCACCTCTTCGACGTGGTCCGTCCGGGACAGGTCGAATGCGAAAGGGAACGCCGCCAGCTCGGCCAGGCGCGGGTCCTGTCGCAGCAGACGCAGTGCACGTTCGGTCATGTTCCGAAAGTAACAGCGTCAACTGACAGCAGACCCGCATCAGGAGCACTCGCTTCCCTATGCGGTTTCCGAGACTTTTCTTGCGGAATGAGGCATTCACGGAACTTGGCCGGTGCGTACGGAGTCTTCTGAGTCGTACATGTTCTTTGCTGCGCGCAACGTTGACCGCGTTGCCGAACACGGGGGTTGTTCCGCCTTGACCGACATCGACATCATCGATCCGTACGTGACCCCGCTGCCGGTCCCGCCGGTGCTGCGGCCCGCATCCGGGGACGTACGGGAAGAGACCGAGATCGCGCTGCGCCCGGCCTGGGTGCGGCTGCACCCGCAGCTGCCGCCGACCTTGATGTGGGGGTACGACGGCTGCGTGCCGGGCCCGACCATCGAGGTGCGGCGCGGTGAGCGCGTAAGGATCGCGTGGACCAACCGCATCCCCAAGGAGGGCGAGTATCCCGTCACGGCCGTGGAGGTGCCGCAGGCGGACCCGAGCCCGGCCACCGAGCCGGGGCGCGGCGGCGTCGAGCCGAACAAGGACGTGGCCGCGCTGCCCGCCTGGACGGTCACGCACGTGCACGGCGCGCAGACGGGCGGCGGGAACGACGGCTGGGCCGACAACGCGGTGGGGTACGGCGACGCACAGCTCGCCGAGTACCCGAACGACCACCAGGCGGTGCAGTGGTGGTACCACGATCACGCCATGAACATCACGCGCTGGAACGTCCAGGCGGGGCTCTACGGCACGTATCTCGTCAGGGACGACGAGGAGGACGCGCTCCATCTCCCCTCCGGGGAGCGGGAGATCCCGCTCCTGCTCGCCGACCGGAACCTGGACACGGACGAAGACGGCCGGCTCAACGGCCGCCTGCTGCACAAGACCGTCATCGTCCAGGCCGAGAACCCCGAGACGGGCAAGCCCGTCTCGCTGCCCTTCACGGGCCCGTACACCACGGTCAACGGCCGCATCTGGCCGTACGTGGACGTCGACCCGGCGTGGCACCGCTTCCGCCTGGTCAACGCGTCGAACGCCCGCATCTACGACCTCGTCCTGGTGGACGAGGACAACAACCCGGTGCGCGGGGCGCTGCACCAGATCGGCAGTGACGGCGGCCTCCTGCCGCGTCCGGTGCCGGTCGACTTCGACGAGGCGCTGCCCACGCTCACCGTCGCCCCTGCCGAGCGGATGGACCTGCTCATCGACTTCCGCGCGCTCGCGGGCAAGCGGGTGCGGCTCGTCAACAAGGGCAGCGGCCAGGCCCCCGGGGTGCCGGACCCGGCGAACGACGTGCGCTACCCGCAGGTCATGGAGTTCCGCGTAGGGGACACGGAGACGCAGGACGACTTCGCGCTGCCGGAGATCCTCTCCGGCTCGTTCCGCCCGCTGAGCCATGACGTCGAGCACGGGCACCGGCTGATCGTGCTGACGCCGCCGGCCACGAAGGGCGGTGGCGGCCATCCGGAGATCTGGGAGATGGCCGAGATCAAGGACGCGGGCGACGTCCACGTCCCGGCCGAGGGAGTCGTCCAACTCCGCGGCGAGGACGGCAAGATCAAGACCTACCGGCGCACCGCCCGCACCTTCAACGACGGCCTGGGCTTCACCGTCGCCGAGGGCAGCCACGAACAGTGGAGCTTCCTGAACCTCGCGGTGGACCCGCCGGTGACCCACCCCATGCACATCCACCTGGCCGACTTCCAGCTCCAGGGGCGCGACGCCTACGACGTATCAGGCTTCGACGTCACCCTGGGCGGCACCCGGACCCCGATCGCCTTCGACCCGAAGACGGAGATCCCCCTCGCCCCGAACGAGCGGGGCTGGAAGGACGTCTTCCTGGTCCCCGGCGGTCAACTGCTGCGTGTGATGGGCAGGTTCGACGGCGCCTACGGCCGCTTCATGTACCACTGCCACCTCCTGGAACACGAGGACATGGGCATGATGCGCCCCTTCGTGGTGATGCCCAAGGAGGCCCTGAAGTTCGACCACGGGGCGGGGCACGGGGGCCACTAGCGGTAGCTGTCCGCCTGGACATCACTCTTTCGGGGATCGTCGCGCGGGGTCACGCCGGGTAGGGCTGTGGCCGGAGGCGAGCCATGGAACAGACTGCGTTGCGTCCCAAGCCGCTGCCCGGGCAGGGGCCCGGGAGCGGCCGTAGGTTCGGTACCGGAATCAGGCGGAGGCTCGGCGGCGCCGCCCGGAATCCCGGCGCGGGCGGTCGTGGGCCCGGTGCCGGGCATCGGCCGCATGCCGCCCGCAGGCGTGGCCGACGGCTGCGGACCCTGCTCTTCGGGGTGCTCTTCTCGACGGTCCTCGTGCTGTCGGGGGTGGGCCTCGGCACGGTCGGCGCCACCGTCATCGGCTTGAGCAAGCTGGCCGACATGCAGAAGCTGTCTCTTATACGCATCTCCGAGCCCACGAGACGCTCATGAATCAAAACATTACGAGTCGTCAGTACGATAACGGGAAGCACGTCTTCATCCTCGTCTCGGGTACAGATAC
>NZ_SRIC01000086.1 GCF_004684775.1 Streptomyces sp. MZ04 | reverse complement strand
GTTCTCGGGGTGGGCGGTGCGGACGGCCGACGCCGAGGAGGTCGAGGCGCGGCTGCTGTCGGCCATGGAGGCTCCGGGGCGGCAGGTGCACGAGTTCGCGCTGCTGACCAAGGACGGCGGGCGGGTGCTCGTGCGGACGCAGTCAGCTGCCGTGCGGGGCGGGGACGGGAAGCCGGCGGGGGTGTACTGCGCCTTCAGCGAGGTGCACGCGCAGATCGATCTGGAGCGGTCCATCGCCCTGAGCGAGGCGTTGTTCGAGAACGCCTCGTGGGGGGTTGTTCTCGTCGATGCCGATCTTCGGCCCGCCGTCGTCAACGAACATGCGGCGCGGGCCTTTGGCATGGGGCGTACGGCGGTGCTCGGGCGGCCGCTCGGTGATCTGCTCGGGCAGGGCGTGGAGGAGCTGGAGAGCGCGCTCTCGCATGTGCTGGCCGAGGGGGCGCCGCCCGCGCCCGCCGAGATGTGGGTGTCCGTACGGTCCTCGGAGAGCGGTGAGCCGGAGCGGCGGTGCTGGCGCAGCGGCTTTGTGCGGCTGGCGTCGCCGCTGGCGGAGGAGCCGGTTCCGCTGGGTGTGGGGTGGCTTTTCCAGGACGCCACGGAGGCCAAGCAGACGGAGCAGGAGGCGGCTCAACTGCGCTTCCGTTCCCAGCAGTTGCACCGTTCGGCGCGGGCTGCCGCGGAGTGCGAGGATCCGACGGAGGCGGCGACGGTCCAGCTGGACTTCGCGCTCGCCGGGTTCGCCGATCACGCGCTGATCGACCTGGTGGCGGGCGAGGGGGATCCGGTGCGGCTCGTGCGGGCGGCGGCGACGCCCGCCGGGGCGCCGGGGCCGTGCCTGCCCGTGGTGAAGGCGGGCCTTCCGGTGCGCTATCTGGAGGGGCATCCCGCGCCGCAGTGCGTCGAGCGGGTGGGTTCCGTACGTGCGAGTGCCGGCACGGCGGCTCCGGAGCGGGCCCGGGAGTGGGCCGCGGCCAGGCAGTGGCCGGAGGACTCCGTGCACGCGCTGTGCACGGTGCTGCGCAGCCGGGGGCGGACGTTGGGCGTCGTGACGTTTCTGCGGGGGGCGAGCCGTACGCAGTTCGAGCGGGCGGACGTGACGTACGCGGAGAGCGTCTCGGCGAGGGTTGCGGCGTCGCTGGACCTGGCGCGGGTCCTGGGCAACTGACTGCTTCTGCGGGTGGGTGCGTGGGCTTTCGAGGCCGCCGCTCCGCGGCGGATCTCTCTCGCCCACCCACCCGATCGCCCGGCAGAGTTCGGGTGGGTGGGGCAGGTCAGCTGCAAGGTGATCTGGCGGGTGGGCGGGGAAGGCCCGCCGCGAAGCGGCAGCTCAGGGCGGGCCCGCCCGACTACCCCGCGTGCAGCGCCAGCGTCGGCGACAGGCGAGACGCCCGTACCGCCGGGTACAGGCCCGCCACCGTGCCGATCGCCAGCGTCGCGGCGAAGCCGCCCGTCACCGCCCAGAGGGGGATCACCCAGGGCAGACCGCCGGACGTGGCGTACGCGGCCGTCGCCGCCGCGCCCAGGGCTGTTCCCGCCAGGCCGCCCAGGCCCGACAGCATCAGGGACTCCGTCACGAACTGGATCCGGATCTGCCCCTTCGTCGCGCCCATCGAGCGGCGCAGGCCGATCTCGTGACGCCGCTCCAGGACTGAGATGATCATGGTGTTGGCGACTCCGACGCCCCCGACCAGCAGGGCGATGCCGCCGAGCCCGAGCAGCAGCGTGGAGAACGCGCCCTCCGTGGCCGCCTTCGCCTGGAGCGCCGACGACGGGTCCGTGACCTGGACGTTCCGCGGGTTCTCCGGGTCGATCGAGGCAGCCAGGAGGCCGCGGACGTCCCTTACCGATGCGTCGGTCGAGCGTTCGTACACGGACGTGGGGCGGCCGTCGAAGGCGAGTTCGGACTTCGCCGCGTCCCATCCGGCCAGTGCCGATCGTTCGATCTCAGGGGCGAGGGGCAGCGGGTCCAGGATGCCGATGACCGTGAAATAGCGGTCGTCCAGCCACACTTGCGTGCCCGGTTCCGTGATGCCGAGGCGCTGTGCCGCGACATGGCCAAGGACCAGGGACGGATAGCGGCTGTTGGCCGCGTTGAACCAGGTGCCGTGCGCCATCTCGCCGCGCAGCACCTCCAGCAGGCCCTCGGTCGCCGCCTTGACGGAGATGCCGCCCGTCTCGTCCTCGGGGATCTTCTCGCTGCGCCGCACGGAGCGGTCGAGATCGCCGGTCGCGCCCACGCTCCGCACTCCCTCGACGCGGGAGACCCGGCCCGCCGCGTCGCGCGGCAGCACCACCTTCTCGCCCGAGAACAGCGCCTCACCGGGCGACGCCACCAGCATGTTCGTACCCAACTCGTCCAGTTCCTCCATGAGTTGGGCCTTGCTCGACGAAGAGATGCCTACCACCGCGATCATCGTGGCTATGCCGATCGCGATGCCGAGCGCGGACAGGACGACCCGGACCGGGCGGCTGCGCAGACCCGCCGAGCCGACGTGCAGGACGTCGACCGGGCCGAGCCTCGCGGCGCGCAGCTTCTTGAGGTGTGCAGGCATCAGAGCGTGCCCTCCTCTGCCCGCGTATCCGCCACGGCCGCCCGCGTATCCGCCACGGCCGCCCGCGTATCCGCCACGGCCGTCCGCGTATCCGCCACGACCCGCCCGTCTCTGATCCGCACCTGCCGCGGCAGCCGCCGGGCGATCTCCGTGTCGTGCGTGATGACGGCGATCGTCGCGCCCTCCGCGTTGAGCTCGTGAAGGAGTTCCATGACCGCCTCGCCAGACGCCGAGTCCAGCGCGCCGGTCGGCTCGTCCGCAAGGAGCAGGTCGGGTGCGCCGACCACCGCCCGCGCGATCGCGACACGCTGCTTCTGGCCGCCGGAGAGTTCGTGCGGCCGGTGCTTCATGCGGTCCGCGAGGCCGACCCGGTCAAGCGCCTCGGCCGCCCTGCGGCGTCGTTCGGCGCGCGAGAGGCCGGAGTACAGCAGGCCCTCCGCGACGTTGTCCCGCGCGCTGACCCCCGGCACCAGGTGGAACGCCTGGAAGACGAAGCCGATGTGCCGCGCGCGCAGCGCCGAGAGGCTGCGGTCGCTGAGGGCAGCCACCTCGTGCCCGGCGATGGCCACCGAGCCCCGCGTCGGGCGGTCGAGCGTGCCGACGATGTGCAGCAGCGTCGACTTGCCGGACCCCGACGGGCCGACGATGGCGAGGAGTTCGCCCTCCTCCACCGTCAGATCCACTCCGCGCAGGGCCGCGACACCGCCCGGATACTCCTTGGTGACCCCGGCCAACTCCACGACGGCGCTCATATCTTGGGCACCCCGACCAACATCTCGTCCCGGAGTCCACCGCCGGTCACCTCGACGCGCCCCTGCCCGAACATGCCGAGTTCGACCTTCACCTGGCGGGCGCGGCCGTGCTCGACGACCTGGACGCCGTAACCGCCGCCGGGCAGCGCGAGGAGCGCGTTGACGGGGACGGAGAGCACGCCCTTACGGGTCTCGCCGGTGAGGTTCACCGTCACCGGGGACTGGTCGAAGCCGTCGACCTTCCCCGCGTCGTCGAAGGAGACCGTCACCGGGATCTTCGGGGTCTTGTCGGCCGGA
The DNA here is from genome assembly GCF_004684775.1 of Streptomyces sp. MZ04. GTDB lineage: Bacteria > Actinomycetota > Actinomycetes > Streptomycetales > Streptomycetaceae > Streptomyces. The sequence goes on along the minus strand of NZ_SRIC01000086.1, from coordinate 25,178 downwards.
TCGTCGCCCGGCTTCGCGGTCTTGCCGACGGACGCGACCCGGCCCTTGACCGTGGAGCCGTCCGGCAGGTCCACGGTGACCTTGGTGCCCACCTCGGCCAGCTTCCCCTCGGCGACGTCCAGTTCGAAACGTACGACCCGTTCGGAGCCGGTCGCGGCGAGCACCGGCTTTCCCGGGGCGACCTGGTCGCCGACGGCCGACTCGGCGGACTTCACGCGGACCGCTCCGGGAGAGAAGGCGATCTGGTCCGGCCCGACCCGACCCGTCTGCTTCCGGTCGTGCGCCTCCTGCCACTGCTTCACGGCGCCCGCGGTGCCTTCCGTGTACGCGTCGTCGACGGCGAGCCCGGCCCCGTACCCGAGCGCCCGCAGATTCTCTTCCAGCTGTCGTACGTCGTCGCCCTCGTCGCCGGGCTTCAGCGTCCGGTACATGGGCTCGGTGCCGTACATGAGCCGCACCGGGACGCCGTTGACCTCGTACAGGCGGCCGTCGCGCCGGACCGTCGAGCCGGCGCCCGTGGTCCAGGTGAGGATGCCGGTGGCGCCCGCGTTGACCTTGCGTTCCTTGGCGTAGCCGAGGGTGCCGTCGGTCTGGGTGCCGCTGCTGAGGTCGCCGCGCTCGACGGGGGCGGTGGCGGGCGGGAGTCCGGCGTTCTGGCGTACGGAGCCGTCCTTGCCGTCGCCCTGCTCGGCGATGGCGGTGACGGCGACTCCGCCGCCGGTGACGGCGAGCAGGGCCACGACCGTGGAGACGACGGCGGTGCGGCGCCTCACGCGACGATGTCCTTGCACGCCTTGGCGGCCTTCTCCATCTTCTTGACCTCGGCGCCCTTGGGCATGGGCTGGGCCTGCATGGCGCCGCCGTCGAACTTGGGGTCCGGCATGTTGTAGCCGTTCTCGCGCATGCAGCGGGCGTACTTGAGCATCTTGTCCTTGTCGGCCTGCGAGACCGATCCGCCGCCCGCGCCGCCGCCCTTGCCGGTGCACTCCTTCAGGGCGGCCTGCATCTTCTCCTTGCTCAGGTCGCCGCCGATGGTGATGCCCCGGCTGTCCTCGCCGGCCTTGGGCTCGGGCACCTTGAGGCCGTGCTTGCGCAGGCACTCGCGCTCCTTGAAGGCGGCGTCGGCCTGCTTGCCCTTCCCGCCGTCCGCGCCGCTCCCCGCGCCCTTGTCGCCGGAGTCCTGCGAGCAGGCCCCGGTGAGCAGGGCGAGTGCGGCGATCCCTGATGCGATGGCCACCGATCGCGTACGAGTCCTCATGGCTTCCCCTCACTGGTCGCGTTGTCGACGCGCACAGGCTCACCGGAAGCGGGCTTTCGTTTCTCTCAACGCAGACGCTTACACCGACGAAAGGTGCACTTCAGGTACACAGTGCGGATGCGTGTACTGCTGGTGGAGGACGAGGAATTCCTGGCCGAGATGATCGCCGACGGGCTGCGCCGCGACGCGCTCGCGGTCGACGTCGCGTCCGACGGCCTGACCGCGCTGCGCAAGCTCCAGCTCGGTGAGTACGACGTCGTCGTGCTCGACCGTGACCTGCCGGGCCTGCACGGCGACGAGGTGTGCCGCCGTGTCGTACGGCAGCGGCTGCTCACCCGGGTCCTGATGCTGACGGCGTCGGGCACGGTGCGGGACCGGGTCGCGGGCCTGGGCCTCGGCGCCGACGACTACCTCACCAAGCCGTTCGCGTACGACGAGCTGCTCGCCCGCGTCCTCGCGCTGGGCCGCCGCACCCGCCCCGCGCTGCCGCCGGTCATCGAACGCGCGGGCCTGGTCCTGGACACGGCCCGCCGCCAGGCCGGCCGCGACGGACGGCACCTCGCGCTCTCCCGCAAGGAGTTCGCGGTCCTGGAGGCGCTGCTGCGGGCGGAGGGCGCGGTGGTCAGCGGCGAGGACCTGATCGAACAGGTCTGGGAGGAGGACACCAGTTACCGCACCAACGCGGTCCGGGTCACGCTGTCCAAACTGCGCACGAAACTGGGCGATCCGCCGGTGGTGGAGACGGTGCCGGGGGCGGGCTACCGGATCACGGGCTGGTCGCCGTGAAGGGGATCGGCGTGAAGGGGATCGGCGTGAAGCGGGCCGGCGTGAAGGGGATCGCCGTGAAGGGGATCGGCGTGAAGGAGATCGGCGTGAAGCGGGCCGGCGTGGGCCTCTTCGGTGCGCCCCCTCTCCGCATGGGCAGCGAGCGCGCCCGCCTGACCGCCCTCTACGGCGGCATGCTCGTCCTCGCCGGGGCGCTGCTCACCGGGCTCGTCTACTTCCTGGTCCGGCAGGGGCTCTACTCCTCCATCACCGCCGCCGTCACCACCGCCGTCCCGGCGAGCAGACTCGGCCCGCCCTGGCGGCTGCCGACCCCGGCCGCGTCCGCAGCCCCCACCAAACCCCTGCCCACCGAGGTCACCCAGGGCCTCGCCGTCACAAAGATCAGCGATGTAGCCGAGCAGGCCGCCCTCAGCCGACTCCTGACCGTCTCCGTCCTCGTCCTCTTCGTCTACGCCGCGCTGTCCATCCTGCTCGCCTGGTGGATGGCGGGCCGGGTGCTGCGCCCCGTGGCCGTGATCACCGGCACCGCGCGGCGCCTTTCCGGCGAGAACCTGCACGAGCGGATCGCGCTCGACGCCCCGCCCGGCGAGCTGAAGCAGCTTGCCGACACCTTCGACGAGATGCTCGGCCGGATAGAGCAGCTGGTCAGCGCCCAGCAGCGGTTCGCGGCCAACGCGGCGCACGAGCTGCGCACCCCGCTCGCCGTGCAGCGGGCGGCCGCCGAGATCGGCCTGGCCGGTGCGCCGGACGCGGAACAGGTCACGAAGATCCGTACGAAACTGATCTCGGTGGCCGACGACAGCGAGCACCTCATCAAGGGCCTGCTGCTGCTCGCCACATCGGAGCAGGGCCTGGAACGCCGGGAGCCGATCGCCCTGGACGTCATCGCCGACGCGGTGGCGCAGGGCCTGGCCGACCGGGCGGCGGAGCGCGACGTGACCCTGTCCGTGCACGCCGAGCCACTGACGGTGCACGGCGACGGGGTACTCCTTGACCGCCTGGTGCACAACCTGGTGGCGAACGCCGTGCACTACAACGTGAAGGGCGGCCGGGTCGGCCTGCGCACGGGCCCCGACGGGCTCGAGGTGACCAACACGGGCCCCGCGGTCCCGCCCGACACCGTCCCGCACCTCTTCGAGCCCTTCCGGCGCCTGCGGGAACGTACGCATGCGAGGGGGGAGGGTGCGGGGCTAGGACTGTCCATCGTGGCCGCGATCACACGGGCGCACGGGGCGGAGGTGACGGCGGAGGCGAACGGGGAGGGCGGAGGGCTAGCAGTGCGCGTGCGATTCCCGCCGGGTGGCCAGGCGGGCCCCGTCAGGGGCGCGGGGAACTGCGCGAGCGGCCACATCAGACCCGCACCCGCTCACCGCCGATAGAAAATCCGGTCTCCGTACTCCTCAAAAACCCGCCCGTTCCACTCGTGTCCCCCATCCACGTTCCCCGACCGAAGCAGCGGAGGCTGAATCCCCCGCCCCGCCAAAGCCTCGACGGCGGTCGCCGTCATCGCCTGCATGATCGCGTTGGTGACCACGCTGGAAGCGGGGCCAAAAGGCGCATCCACCGTGTCGAGGCTGAGCTCCGCGTCCCCGAGGGCGATCTTCGAGTCGATCACGACATCGCAGTGGTCCTTGAGGAAGGTCCCGGACACATGCCGCGACTTCGTCTCCGTCGCGTACGCCACCGACGTCACGCCGATGACCTTCAGGCCGAGCGCGCGGGCGTTCATCGCCATCTCCACGGGAAGGGCGTTGCGCCCGGAGAGCGAGATGATCACGAGTACGTCGCCGGGGCGGGCCGGCGAGGAGTCCAGGACGGCGCCCGCGAGCCCGTCCACGCGCTCCAGGGCGGAGCCGAGCGTGGCGGGCATGATGTCGATCCCGACGACCCCGGGGACGGCGAGGAGGTTCATCAGGGCGAGGCCGCCCGCGCGGTAGACGACGTCCTGCGCGGCGAGCGAGGAGTGCCCGGCGCCGAAGGCGAAGAGCCTGCCGTCCGCCTCGACCGCGTCGGCAAGGAGCGCGCCCGCCGCCTCGATGTTCCCGCTCTCCTCGTCGCGGACCCGGCCGAGCAGCCCGATCGCGGCGTCGATGTACTGACCGGCCAGCTTGCTCTCGCTCTTGAAGCCCATGCGCCGAGGAACCTTTCCGGGTACGAATGTGCTGTACGTATGCATGCCCTGACGTCTGTCCGTCCTGCGTGCCGCGGATCACGTTGCGGTCTGGACCAGTGCCCTGTCAATACGGCCCGGGCACCCCGTCAAGACCACCTGTACTGGGTTTTCCCCTGGCGCAGCCCGGTTGTCAGCGGTATGCGTCAGAATTGAGGGCAGGGCCGGCCGCACGAGCGAGATCTGAGGGGCACCCATGTCGGGGCTGATTGACACCACTGAGATGTATTTGCGCACCATCCTCGAGCTGGAGGAGGAAGGTGTGGTCCCCATGCGCGCCCGGATCGCCGAGCGGCTCGACCAGAGCGGGCCGACGGTGAGCCAGACGGTCGCACGCATGGAGCGCGACGGCCTGGTGGCCGTGGCCAGCGACCGTCACCTGGAGCTGACCGAGGAGGGCCGCAGGCTCGCCACCCGCGTGATGCGCAAGCACCGGCTCGCCGAGTGCCTGCTGGTCGACGTGATCGGCCTGGAGTGGGAGCAGGTCCACGCGGAGGCGTGTCGCTGGGAGCATGTGATGAGCGAGGCGGTGGAGCGCCGTGTCCTGGAGCTCCTGCGCCACCCCACCGAGTCTCCGTACGGCAACCCGATCCCGGGTCTCGAGGAGCTGGGCGAGAAGGACGGCGCCGATCCGTTCCTCGACGAGGGCATGGTCTCGCTGGCCGACCTCGACCCGGGTGCCGAGGGCAAGACGGTCGTGGTCCGCCGGATCGGTGAGCCGATCCAGACGGATGCGCAGCTGATGTACACACTGCGGCGGGCGGGCGTCCAGCCCGGCTCCGTGGTGAGCGTGACGGAGTCCGCGGGCGGGGTCCTGGTGGGCAGCAGCGGCGAGGCCGCCGAGCTGGCCGCGGACGTCGCTTCGCACGTGTTCGTCGCCAAGCGCTGAGGTCGGCTTTCGACGGAATGCGTCCCTCGTTGGGGTAAACGTGCGTCAACTACCGGTAAGTATTGGGCAGTTGTGAAGACTCCTGGATCCTGTGGGGTCCAAGATTCAGTGTGCGGAATCGCAGCGGCCGGGCGCTTTGCGTGCGAGGCTGTCGCGAGAGGCATATGACCTGAGGGCTCTTGGCCGTGTCGGCACCGGGTCTGGCCGTCACAGGCGTGGGAGGGGGCAGAAGGATGTGCCCGTCTGGTGAGTACGAGCGAGGCCGCGTGCGGATCCGCACGCGGGTCGTGCGCGCACGCCACGGAGCTGGCGCGCCCGCACGCCACGGAGACACAGAGGGCCCCGGCGCCCTTGAGCGCCGGGGCCTGTCCTCCCCTGTTCTGACCCGGAGCCCCGAGCTCCCAGGGTCATCCCCCTCGGACCGGTTTCCCCGAGCGGCCCGCCTCCCGATGAAGATCTCCCCTCGGCTGCGGCGGCCAATCCTTGAGTGCGGTCACTCGAACGAGGGGTGTTGCCGGCGATCCGCCCGCTTTCGAAAGGGAGTTCGATAGCGTGCGGGGGTGCGTGACAGAACCAGGCGTTCAACCCGAGCGGATTCAAGGGGGGTGCCAGGAATCATGGTGCGGCGCATCGACGTGACGGGCGCGGGTGGCGTGCGCCTGGCCGCCTGGGAGTTCGCCGATCCTCCCAAAACCAGGGAGGCCGAAGGGCCGCCGGGCGGCGTGCTGTTACTGCACGGCCTGATGGGCCGCGCATCGCACTGGGCGGGCACCGCCCGCTGGCTCTCCGAACGGCACCGCGCGGTCGCACTCGACCAGCGCGCGCACGGGCAGAGCGAGAAGCCCCCCGAGGGCCCCTTCACCCGCGAGGCCTATGTGGACGACGCCGAGGCGGCGCTCGTCCAGCTCGGCATCGCCCCCGCCGTCCTCATCGGCCACTCCATGGGAGCGCTCACCGCCTGGCAGCTCGCCGCGAGGCGCCCCGATCTCGTCCGGGCCCTGATCATCTGCGACATGCGGGCGTCCGCCCTGGGCGCCGCGTCGCAGCGCGAGTGGGAGGACTGGTTCAAGGCCTGGCCCGTGCCCTTCGCGACACTCGCCGACGTACGGAAATGGTTCGGCGAGGACGACCCCTGGGTGGAGCGGCCCAACCCCTCCCGCGGCGAGTTCTTCGCCGAGGTGATGACCGAGGGCCCCGACGGCTGGCGCCCCGTCTTCGACCGCGACCAGATGCTGAAGTCCCGCGAGACCTGGGTGCACGACGCCCACTGGGAGGACCTCGCCCAGGTCCAGTGCCCCACCCTCGTCGTCCGCGGCCTGGACGGCGAGCTGGGCCGCGCCGAGTCCCAGGAAATGGTCCGCGTGCTGCCCCGCGGGGCGTACGCGGAGGTGGCGGACGCGGGCCATCTCGTCCACTACGACCAGCCGGAGGCCTGGCGCGAGGCGATCGAACCGTTTCTGGACGGGGTCCTTACGGGGTAGGCCGCCCTCACGGGCTGAGGCGCTCCACCGTCCACCCCGCAGCGGAACCCGGATCCGCCTCCGCCTCCGCCCGCACATAGCGCAGGCGGTCGTGCAGCCGGTTCGCCCTGCCCTGCCAGAACTCCACCGTTTCCGGTACGACGCGGAAGCCGCCCCAGTGCGGAGGCGCGGGGACCTGTTCGCCCTCCGGGTAGCGCGCCGCCAGATCGGCGTACGCGTGGTCGAGTTCCTCCCGGCCCGCGATCACCGACGACTGGGCGCTGGCCCAGGCGCCGAGCTGGGAGCCGTGCGGGCGGCTGCGGAAGTACGTGACCGTCTCCTGGCGGCCGACGCGCTCCGCCGTGCCGGTGACGATGATCTGGCGGGCCACCGGGTGCCACGGGAAGAGCAGCGAGATGTACGGGTTGGCGGCGAGCTCGCGGGCCTTGCGGGACTCGTAGTTGGTGAAGAAGACGAAGCCGCTCCGGTCGTAGCCCTTCATGAGGACCGTGCGGGAGCTGGGGCGGCCCTCGGCGTCCGCCGTCGAGACGATCATGGCGTTCGGCTCGTACAGCACGCCCGTCTCGGCCGCGCCGAGCGCCTGCGCGAACCAGTTCGCGAACTGCTCCATCGGCGTACCCGGCAGCTCCGCCTCCAGGAGCCCGTCGGCGCCGTACTGGGCCCGCAGGGCGGCGGGATCGGGCGCGGGCGTCTGGGGCGCGGCTACGGGGGCGGACGGCGAGGCTGGGGAGGCGGCGGCGGCTCGATCGGTCACGCCGTCATCTTGCCGTATACGAAGGGTCACCCGGCAGGCCGCCGTTCACCACGTAGGGGGGTGACGTGTGGCACTGAGTGCCGCTTCCCATCGCCAAGGGTGGCACCAAGGGTTATCTTTTCGCTGCCGTATCGGTTGGGTGACCACCAGCCGCACGGGGAATCACCGGGGTGACCGATCCGGACCGCGAGCCGACAGCGGGCAGCGACGCACCAGCGGGCCGCGTAACCGGACCGGCAGCACCCCTTACTGACACATGGTCACGAGCTGTCTGTCACCACCATCTGTCGTACACATCACGAGGAGCCGCCTGATGTCCGACTTCGTACCCGGACTTGAGGGAGTCATCGCGTTCGAGACGGAGATCGCCGAACCCGACAAGGAGGGCGGCGCGCTTCGCTATCGCGGCGTCGACATCGAGGATCTGGTCGGCCACGTCTCCTTCGGCAACGTCTGGGGCCTGCTCGTCGACGGCGCCTTCAACCCCGGCCTGCCGCCAGCCGAGCCGTTCCCCATCCCGGTGCACTCCGGCGACATCCGCGTGGACGTCCAATCGGCCCTCGCGATGCTCGCCCCCGTATGGGGCCTGAAGCCGCTCCTGGACATCAGCGAGCAGGAAGCGCGCGACGACCTGGCGCGGGCCGCCGTCATGGCACTCTCGTACGTCGCCCAGTCCGCCCGCGGTCAGGGCCTGCCGATGGTGCCGCAGCGGGAGATCGACAAGGCGGACACGGTCGTCGAGCGCTTCATGAAGCGGTGGCGCGGAGAGCCCGACCCCAAGCACGTCCAGGCCGTCGACGCGTACTGGACGTCAGCCGCCGAGCACGGCATGAACGCGTCCACGTTCACCGCGCGGGTCATCGCGTCGACGGGCGCGGACGTGGCGGCGGCGCTGTCGGGCGCCGTGGGTGCCATGTCCGGCCCCCTGCACGGGGGCGCGCCGTCCCGAGTCCTCGGCATGATCGAGGAGATCGAGCGGACGGGCGACGCGGTCGCGTACGTGAAGCAGGCCCTGGACAAGGGCGAGCGCCTCATGGGCTTCGGCCACCGGGTGTACCGGGCCGAGGACCCCCGTGCCCGCGTCCTTCGCCGTACGGCCCGTGAGCTGGGCGCGCCTCGCTTCGAGGTGGCGGAGGCGCTGGAGAAGGCGGCGCTGGACGAGCTGCACGCGCGCCGCCCCGACCGTGTCCTGGCCACGAACGTCGAGTTCTGGGCCGCGATCGTCCTCGACTTCGCCGAGGTGCCGGCGCACATGTTCACGTCCATGTTCACGTGTGCGCGGACCGCCGGTTGGTCGGCGCACATTCTCGAGCAGAAGCGGACGGGGCGGCTGGTGCGTCCGTCGGCCCGGTATGTCGGGCCGGGCACTCGTAGCCCCCGGGAGATCGAGGGGTACGGGGACATCGCGCGCTGAGATTGACCGAGGGACCGGATCACAGGAATGTCCCGCGATATTCGCCGCTTCGAGCAGCGAATCGCGGGACTCCGTCCGGCCCGATGTCCGCCGAGGCGTGCGCCTACAGACGCCTATGAGATCCCTGGGGACCTCGGGACAATGAAGCCTCGTACGGCCCCGGAATCGGTCGGGAGCAATGGCCCGTCCGATTCAACCCCGGCACGCAGCCGCTGCCTGACCTCCGCCGTGATGTCGGTCCGCTCCGCCGGATCAGGGCGGTCGTAGATGCGCCATGCGCCGGACGGTTCGGAAGGGTCCGCCGGAGCCGCGACGCCGGGCAAACCGCACAGCCTGAGCATGCGCTCCAGGTGACGAGCTTGAGCTTCGGTCATACGGCCAGCGTACGGCCCTGGCGGAATTGCCATCAGTTCACCGGTGGTTGCGGTGTCGGCATGGGCCGGATCGTGCACTCGGGCGCGTGCTGGCACTTCGCTGCGACCGCTACCAGCAGGGTGTCGGTCGGCGGCCCCCACAGCTCCGGGTCGGCCGCGTACCCGCACTCCCCGATCAGGGATCGTGTGCGGTCAAGGATCGCGGGGTCGTGGTGCGTCGGATCCCAGCCAGGGAAGTGATGCACGAACGACCCGAGGCTGTCGCACAGCTCCGCGTACACAGCGGTATGCAGGATCAGCGCATGCCAGCCTTCATCGACGATCCGGGACGGGGCCAGCCCTGCATTCGGGTATGCAGCGCAGGCGACCATGAACTTCAGCGCCTCTTCGACGATGCGCCCGGACATGTCACGCGACATGTCCGGATTGTTGTCCGCAACAACCGCGACGCAACTCGTGAACTGCGCGTCGGTGATCAGGCGGCGCGTCGAGACCGGGACCGGGCTTCCCGGAGGGTCGGGCGGGGGAACAGGAGGTGTAGCCATCGGTTCTCTCCTCTGTCTCGGTGGTTGGGGTTCCTCCGGACCACTTCATTGGTCCTTGCCGTAGGCCCGGCATCTCTGACACCGGCACTCCGGGTAGGCGCTGGAGAGCGGTGGCGGGCGCTTCCGCCCTGCGGGCTCCACGGTCACGAGGACGCGTTCACGTGTGGCCTTGCCGGTCCGGCTGTCGACGTCGTAAACGCGAATGGTCATGGACACGGGTCCTCCCCGGTTCAGAGAGCTGATGGGAAGCGGTGCACCACCAGTTCAGCGATTGATGGGGCATCAAGCGGGATGAGGAGCCGGACATTTGGGAGGACGTTTCACTCTCCGTGCAGCACCCTTGCCGTTACCGTGAGAGGACGCTCACGGTCGCGAGGGGAAGCGCATGGCCTCCGAAGTCACCAGCAATCTCGCGCTCTTACGGCAAACAGCGGGGTACACCCAGGAGTCATTCGTCGCCGAATTCATCCGCGAGGCCACTCGTCTCGGCATTGCTGCAGCCGTGAGCGTGCGGCAACTGCGCCGCTGGGAGCGCGAAACGCCGCCACCGCTGCCGCATCCGGGCCAACAAGCCGTACTGGAAGCCGTATTCGGCATCCCGCTGGCCGAGATGGGGTTCGAGGTTCCTGCACACCGCATGACCGCGACAACGCCGATCAGCGACGCTGGAGAGGTGAAGCGGAGAACATTCGTTGCCGACGCGGGAGCCCTTGCAGCAGCGGCTCTTGTTCCCAGTCGGCCGGGCCCGCTAATCGGGACAGCTGATGTCGCATGCCTGCGTGCACGTCTGGACAGCCTCTATCGGACAGACCACTCCGCAGGCAGCACCCCGGCCATGGCGCAGGCCCGCCGCATCGAGGCCGAGATCACGGGAGCCCTGGACGCCGCCTCATACACCTCTCGCATCGGCCGAGAACTCCAGACGATGCTCGCAGAGCTGTACGGGCACCAAGCCTGGTACGGGTACGACGGCGGACTCATTCGCGAGGGCCGCGCCGCATGCATGGAGGCGCTCGCGGCGGCGCAGCTCGTCGAGAGCCCACTGCTCCAGGTCTCTGTTCTGGAGACGCTCGTGCTCCTCTCGGTCAAGGCGAACCGCACTTGGGAGGCGGCGAGCGCAGTCGAAAATGCCTACCGCCTCGCAGGCCGAGCAGGCGCCGGACCCACCGTGCACCTGGTCATCGCTCTGCGCGACGCCAACATCGCCACGCACACCGGCGACCTGACCGGGGCACGACGGGCACTGAGCCGGGCCGTCACCTATCAGGGGCGCACAGGCAGCGATGAGGAAGTGCCCAACTGGGCACAGTTCGCCGGCCCCTTCGAGGTCGACTACGCCACAGCCGATATGTACGTACGAGCACAGCAGCCCAACCGCGCGGTGCCTTTCCTCCGCGCCGCCGTACGTGGCATCGGCTGCGACTACGCCCGCAACAGCGCGTCCTACCGGGTCAAACTCGCGGGCGTACTGCTCGATTCCGGAGAGGCCGAAGAAGCGTGTACGGAGATGAACGCCGTCCTCGATTGCTGCGGCGAAATTTCCTCGCCCCGCCTCCTCCGAAAGCTGCGTGAGTTTCAGCGGTCGGCCAAGCGCATCGACACTGCGATGGCTCAGGATTGCGTAGAACGCATCCGCGAGACCGGACGAGAGAGCAGGGGATGATTCAAGAAGAAGCGATCAGCGTTGAAGGCATGGACGGCAACGCTGCCACGCGTGCCGAGCAGGCATTCGCCCTGGTCTACGCCGAGGCGTTCGCCGAGCTGCCCTACGGCGAGACTGCGGCGGACGTCGCCGCCGCCTTCCGCCGGTTCCGTTCCCAAGCCCGCAAACGCACCTTCCGTGGCGCCCTCGCCCGCACCGAGAACGGAACGCCCGTCGGCATGGCCTATGGCTACCCGCTGGGCCCGAACACCGGGTGGTGGGACCAGCTCACCACCCCGGTGCCTGCTGAACTACGCCGCGAGGACGGACAACGGACCTTCGGGCTCCTGGAGTTGGCTGTACGTCCGCCATGGCGCAGACAGGGCATCGCCCGGCGGCTCCACCAAGCCGTACTCGAACGGGTCGACGCCGAACGCGTGCTGCTCAACGTCCACCCCGACAGCGAGGCCGCGCTGTCCGCGTACCGGTCGTGGGGCTACCGGAAAGTCGGCGAAGCCCGCCCCTGGCAGGGCGCGGACTGCCATGACGTGATGCTGCTCGAACTGCGGTGACGGAGGGGCCCGCTCGGCCCGCTTTCTCAAAGCGGCATACAGCGGGGCGAGTTGATGCTGTACGGTGACCGCGTCATCACGTTCCGTGTGCATCACGTCACATGGGGCGGCCCCCGGCGGTGTATCCAGCACCTAACCGAGGGCCTTCACCACCGAGGCTTACGACAAGGAGCCCCAGGGATGCTTCGCCATGTTAATGCGCCCACGCAGCGCTACACGAAGGTTTCCAACGACCTCGTCCGGCATTCACGCCTGACCCCCGACGCGAAACTCCTGCTGATCTACGCGCAGGGCCTGCCCGAGGCAGCCGTCGACAAGCCCCTCAGCGCACACGCCGCCCAGCTGGGCATCACCGGCCGGGCCTACCAGCGCGCGAAGCAACTCCTCTCCGAGCATGGCTACTTGCACACTTGGTGAGAGCAGGGAACGGCCGGGAAGTGGTTCACCACCCACGTCCTGGCAAACGTCACCCTCACGCGTGAGGAGGCTACCGTCGTACGGGACGGAATGCCTCCGAGTGAGCAGATTCCGGCGGTCGGCGAGCCGACAGGTCGGGCGGGCGGCGGCTCTCAACCGGGACGTAAGACGGTAGACAAGAACGCTTCCCACCACCCGCCCAAAGCGCTGGACGCGCCGGAGCCGCGCGAGCCGGCGGGGGCTGGGCCTTGCGACGCGGAACTAGCCGTCGCTGAACGTGTGTTGCTCGGCCTGCGCTACCAGCACCACCAGCTGTCTCTCGGGGTCCAGGAAGCTCGCGGCCTTGCCGAAGCCGCCGCCCAGTGGCTGCTCAACGGCTGCACTCCTGCCGAACTGCGTCACGCCCTCGCCGCAGGGCTCCCCGACGGCGGCGTCCGCTGTGCTGTCGGTTTCCTCCGCCACCGCCTGGTCGAGAAGCTCCCGCCTCCGGCCATCCCTCGGCCGGCCTCCGCACCCGGTCTGCAGCCGCTGGTGACCTGCGCCGGACCGGGCCCCGCGCACGCCTTCCGCCCTCTCGACACCGAGACCCACTGCGGGCCCTGCCGCACCACCCGTACGGCGACCGTGACGGGCAATTCCAGTGGGCCGGCCTCCGTGCTCGCCCATGGCGGCGGCTGGCGCGCGGCCCTCGCTGCGGCAACCGGCCAGGCTGCGTGCAGTGGGGCCCACCAGCCCCGCTGAATCCCTCTGAAGGGGGGCCCATCAGTGCTGGATCAGTCCACGGGGGAGGGGGTGAGGTTCGCGCGTTGCCCCGGCAGCATTCCGGTGACGCCCGAGCCCTGTCCCACACCCCGGCGCAGCGCCGCCACGACATCGGCTCCGAGCACAGCCTCCGCGCCAGGCAGGTGCATCACGCGGAGCAAAGGCAGCCGCCCGACCGCGCTCAAGTGCCGGGCGCTGCAGACCGAAGACCCTGATCGTCTCCACGCCCTTACGGGTGACTGGACGGTATTCGCCGGTACGCAGGATCAACCGCAGGTGGTCGTACGGATCGTCGCGGCTGGGGTCGAGCAGCAGGCATTCGCCGGTCTCGTCGCACGGGTACTGGTCGCGCTTCGCGTTGCTGTTGCAGTGTGCGCAGGCGAGCAGGTGGTTGAGCCAGTCGAACGCCCGCACCGGCGCCAGGGCCAGCGGCTGAAAGTGGTCGACCGAAGTGCCCTGGCTATCACCGCAGTACATGCACCGCGCCAAACCAGGTGCCATCGCTTCCAGTTCCGTCTGCACCTGCCCTCGCACAGCACGGGCGCTCCTCCAGACTCGACGCGCCTCAGCTCCATCGGCAGCCCGGTCCCGTAACGCCTCCGTGTGCCCCGCCAGCCGCTGAGCCAGCGGGTTCCCGAGCGCAGGGCGTCGCAGCGGAATCATCCGCGCTTCCTGGAGAGCCGCGCCGCCACCTCGTCCACGCGGGCCATGGTGGAGCTGGTCAGCGTCCTGGACAGCTCCTCGAACTCTGCGGCCTCACCGGCGGTCGCCTCCCCTGCCAGCACCCGCCCTTCGAGATCGCCGAGCCGCCGCCGCAGCACCTCGGCCTTCTGCGAGTAAGGGCTGTCGAGTCCGAAGAGTTCCGAGAGGACCGCGTCATCACCACTGCCGTAGACGACACGTTGGTACAGGTCTTCGTCGACGACGTGGGGCGGCTCGGTGTCGTCGGGGCCACCTAGCCAGATCAGCCCCCCGGGATCGGCCGACTGGCAGACGTACGGGCTATGCGTGGTGACGATGAACTGGATCAACGGGAACCGAGACTTCAGCCAGTCACCGATTCGCTTCTGCCAGCTCACATGGAGATGGGCGTCGACTTCGTCGATGAGGACGACACCGGGCAGCCGTACCTCCCGACAGCCGTCCTCCGACCTGCCCAGCGGGATCTCGCCGTAGGCGGAGTGAAGATGGCGTACGAGATCGAGAACCAGCGCCGCGATGGCCCGATATCCGTCGCTCATCTCCTGGAGCACGAATTCCTTGTCGCCCCGGCTCACCCACAGGCCGTCCGAGTCCACGCGGCTGATGCGGTAGCCGTCGGGCAGCAGTCCGTCGCCCATCAAGTCCAGTACGGCTTCGAGGAGTTCCGATGCTCCGGGGCGCCCCTCAAGCCGCCGCAGATGCAGATCCACGAGCCATGAGACCGCCTCGGACAGCGCGGCCTCTTCGTAGAAGAGTGTGGTCAACGGGGAGGAGCGGCGGGCTCGTTGCGCATAGGTCTCGGACTCGTGCGAGCCGCCGGAGAGCCTGCGGAACGGGCCGTATCCCGCGCAGAATCCGCCCCATCGCCGAGACGCACCCCACCAGTGGTCATGCCGGTGTTCCTCGCTGTAAGCCCACTCTTCTATCTGGTCGCGGCGACCGTGCTCATCTTCCAGGCCGCTGATGGTCAAGTAGACGGCCCGCTCGTCAGCGGAGACGGTTTCGTCTTCCCAGAGGTCGCACGGCATCACCGGAAGGGACGGCTCAGGGGACCGGTGGACAAATGCTGCCACGGACCCGCGATCCGCTCCCCCGGTGAGCCACCCGTCAAAGGCAATGGGCTCCCCTGGACCGGTCAGTACCGCGCCGAGCGCCCGCAGCATGGTCGTCTTGCCTGAGCCGTTCCGCCCGGCGAGCACCGTCCAGCCGGGATGGGTTCCGTCGGGCCGCGTGAAGGTCAGGTCCACCATGCGGCTGTCGTGGAATCCGCGGATTCCGCCGATCCGCAGCCTGGACACATACACAAGGGCCTCCCAGCATTTCCGGCCCGCCCAGACTATGGGGTTGGCCGGAACGGTGGTGCGCACTGTCGACGCCGCTCACCCCAGCGCCTCATCCAGCAACCGCGCCCACTCCCCCACCACCCGCTCCCTCCGCGCCCCGTCGTCCGTCAGCAGGTTCGCGAGGCCCAGGCCTCGCGCCATGTCCAGGAGCCCCTGGACCGTCTCCCGGACGCCGGGACGCGACTCATCGGCCCCCAACAACTCCACCGCCATCCGATGCGTCTCCCGGCCCACACGGGTCTCCAGCTCCGTCACCCGCGCCCCCAGCTGAGGCTCATTCGACGCCGCCACCCACAAGTGCAGCGCCGCCCGGAACAACGGCCCCGTGTAGAGGTCGACGAGCGCCGTCACCACGGCGGCCCGATCCTGCGCCGCCAGCTCCCGCAGCGCGGTGGAGCGCTGCTCGGCCACATACTCCACCGCCGCGGTGAACAAGTCCTCCCGCGTGGGAAAGTGGTGCTGCGCCGCACCCCGCGAGACACCGGCCCGCTCGGCGACCACGGACACCGTCGACCCCGCCCAGCCGTGCTCGGCCAGGCAGGACACGGCGGCCTCCAGGAGACGTTGCCGCGTCGCACGGCTGCGGTCCTGCTTCGGCGAACGGTCCGCCGCGGTCACAACACCCATGGGCGCTCCCGTCGTTCGAGGAACGCCGCCATCCCCTGTTCCGCCTCGGCGGAGCCGAAGAGCCGCGCCGACAGGGCGATGACGGCGTCCGAGTGGTGGTCGAATGCGTCGAGCACCCTAACCGTGAGCAGCTTCTTCGTCTCCGCCAGGGCCTGCGGAGCCGCCTTCCGCAGACCGTCGATGAGAGGAGCAAGGGCGGCGTCCACGTCCGCGGTCGACGCCGCCGTCACCAGGCCGATCCGCGCCGCCTCCGCCGCGTCGAACCGCTCCCCCGTGAGGAAGTAGCGCGCCGCGGCGCTCGGATCGAGGCGGGGCAGGAGCGGCATGGAGATCACCGCCGGCGCGACCCCGATCCGTACCTCCGTGAGCGCGAACGACGACCCCGGCCCCGCGACCCCCATGTCGCACGCCCCGAGCAGCCCGAGCCCACCGGCCCGTACATGCCCGTCCACCCGCGCCACCACCGGCTTCGGCAGCTCCACGATCTGCCGCAGCAGCCCCACGAAGGCGGCCGGGTCCGGCGGCTCCCGCAGATCGGCGCCCGAGCAGAACGTCGACCCCGTGTGGGTGAGGACGATCCCGCGTACGTCGGGGTCCTTGCCGCAGTCGCCGAGCGCTTCCGCGAGCCCGGCCACGAGTCCCGCGGAGAGCGCGTTGCGGTTGGCGGGCGCGTCCAGGGTGAGGGTGACGATGCCGCGCTCTGGGGGCGCGTACACAACACTCATGAGAACTCCGGGAGTTGAGGCGACAAAGAACGACAAGGAAAGGCGTCAGTACGACTTCGGCAGCCCCAGCGTCTGGTGCGACACATAGTTGAGGATCATCTCCCGGCTCACCGGGGCGATCCGCGCCACCCGTGATGCCACGATCAGCGAGGCGAGGCCGAACTCCTTCGTCAGGCCGTTGCCGCCCAGCGTGTGCACCGCCTGGTCGACGGTCTTCACGCACGCGTCGGCGGCCGCCAGTTTGGCCATGTTGGCGGCCTCACCTGCGCCCATGTCGTCGCCGGCGTCGTAGAGGCGGGCCGCCTTCTGCATCATCAGGCGGGCCAGTTCGATGTCGATGTGGCACTGGGAGAGCGGATGCGCGATGGCCTGGTGGGCGCCGATCGGGCTCTTCCACACGCTGCGTTCCTTGGCGTACTCGACGGCGCGGGCGAGCGCGAAGCGCGCCATGCCGATCGCGAACGCCGCCGTCATGATCCGCTCGGGGTTCAGCCCGGCGAACAGCTGCAACAGTCCCGCGTCCTCGTCGCCCACCAGCGCGTCGGCGGGCAGCCGGACATCATCAAGCACCAGCTCGAACTGCTTCTCCGGGGCCTGGAGTTCCATCTCGATCTGCCGCCGCTGGAAGCCCTCCGCCTCGCGCGGCACGATGAACAGGCAGGGCTTGAGGCTGCCCGTCCTGGCGTCCTCGGTGCGGCCCACGATGAGCGTCGCGTCGGCGATGTCGACACCCGAGATGAACACCTTGCGGCCGGTCAGGAGCCAGTCGCCGGTCGCTTCGTCCTTGCGCGCGGTCGTCGTGATGCGGTGGGAGTTGGAGCCCGCGTCGGGCTCGGTGATGCCGAACGCCATCGTGCGGGTGCCGTCGGCGAGACCCGGCAGCCAGGCCCGCTTCTGCTCCTCGGTGCCGAAGCGGGCGATGACGGTGCCGCAGATCGCGGGCGAGACGACCATCATGAGGAGCGGGCAGCCTGCCGCGCCCAACTCCTCGAGGACTATGGAGAGTTCGGCTATCCCCCCACCACCGCCGCCGTACTCCTCGGGCAGGTTCACGCCGAGGTAGCCGAGCTTCGCGGCGTCGGCCCACAGTTCCTCGGGGTGGCCTCCGCCCTGGACGACGCCGGTCATGTAGGCGCGGCCGTAGCGCTTGCCGAGGGCGGCGACTGCGGCGCGCAGATCCTTGTGCTCTTCGGTTTCGAGGACGGTGCTGCGAGCGGTGCTCATACGGATTGCTCCTCCTGTACGGCGGCTACGACTGCTTCGACGTCTACGACTGCGAGCAGCGCGCCGACCTCGACCTGGCGGCCGGGCTCGGCGTGCAGGGCGGTGAGGGTGCCGGAGGCGGGAGCGGAGATGCGGTGCTCCATCTTCATGGCCTCCAGCCAGATGAGGGGCTGCCCGGCGATCACCGTCGCCCCCTCGGTGAGTCCATCGGCCAGGCGCACGACGGTGCCGGGCATCGGGGCGAGCAGGGAGCCGGGCTCCTGGCGGGCGGTGGGTTCGGGGAGCAGCGGCAGCGGCGTGAGGGCGACCCCGCCGACGTACACGCGGTCGTCGCCGTACCTCCTGACGCTGAACTGCCGTCGTACGCCGTTCACTTCGAGTACGACGAGGTCGCGGGCCACGGAGACCACCCGTACCCCTTCGGCGCTCAGCCCCTCCCGCGTGTGCCGGTAGCGGACCTCGTGCTCGGTGCCGTCGGGTTCGCTGCGGAAGCGTTTGACCTGGGGCTGTGATGCGAGGTTGCGCCAGCCGCCGAAGCGCGAGCGGCCGTGCGCGTCGGCGAGCGCGGCGGCCAGCGGGGCGTGCAGGTCGGGTGCGGCCGTGGCGAGTTCGGTGACGTACCGGTCGTAGAAGCCGGTGTCCATGCGGGCCTCGGTGAACTCCGGGTGCCGCAGGGAGCGGACGAGCAACTCCCGGTTGGTGACCGGGCCGTGGAGGGTCGCGCGTTCCAGGGCGCCCGCCAGCTTGCGCACGGCCTGGGCGCGTGTGGGGGCGTACGCGATGGCCTTGGCCAGCATCGGGTCGTAGTGCACGCCGATCGTGTCGCCGTCCGCGTACCCGGTGTCGAGCCGCACGCCGGGCACGTCGATGCGGTGCAGGGTGCCGGTCTGCGGGGCCCACTCGGCGGCCGGGTCCTCGGCGTAGAGGCGGGCCTCGACGGCATGTCCGCGCGCGGCGGGCGGTTCACCCTCCAGGGCCTCGCCCTCCGCGATCCGGATCTGCAGCGCGACCAGATCGGCCCCGAACACCGCCTCGGTGACGGGGTGTTCGACCTGGAGGCGGGTGTTCATCTCGAGGAAGTGCGCCTTGTCGCCGGCGACGAGGAACTCGACCGTGCCCGCCCCGCGATACCCGGTCACACGCGCCGCGCGCACGGCCTGTGCCCGCAGCGTCTCGAGCAGCCCGTCCCCGAGGCCGGGCGCCGGGGACTCCTCGATGACCTTCTGGTGCCTGCGCTGGAGGGTGCAGTCCCGGGTGCCGAGCGCCCACACGGTGTCGTACGCGTCGGCCATGATCTGCACCTCGACGTGCCGACCGCCTTCCACGTACGGCTCGACGAAGACCTCACCGTCCCCGAAGGCGCTGGCCGCCTCAGCCCGAGCAGCCGTCAACTCACCTTCCAGAGCGGCCAGTTCACGAACGACACGCATGCCGCGGCCACCACCGCCCGCCGCCGCCTTCACAAGGACCGGAAGGTCGGCCTCGGTGACCGAGTCGAGCGACGCGATGCCCATCAGCTCCTTGGCCCGCGTCTTGGACGCCATCGCTTCGATGGACTCTGGGGGCGGCCCGATCCAGACGAGCCCCGCGTCGAGCACGGCGCGCGCGAAGTCCGCGTTCTCGGAGAGGAAGCCGTATCCGGGGTGGACGGCGTCCGCACCGGCCGTCTGCGCGGCCTTCACGATCAGTTCGCCGCGCAGATAGGTGTCGGCCGGTGCCGAGCCCGGCAGGCGTACGGCGGTGTCGGCCTCGCGGACGTGCAGGGCGTCCGCGTCGGCGTCGGAGTACACGGCCACGGTGGCGATGCCGAGGTCGCGGCAGGTGCGGAAGACGCGGCAGGCGATCTCGCCGCGGTTGGCGACCAACAGGGAAGTAATCACGAGGAGTTCCTCACATCCGGAAGACGCCGAAGCCGCCACGCGCGCCCTCGTAGGGGGCGGTGTGGATCGCGGACAGGCACAGGCCGAGGACGGTGCGGGTGTCGCGGGGGTCGATGACTCCGTCGTCGTACAGCCGCCCCGAGAGGAACATCGGCAGGGACTCCGACTCGATCTGCTGCTCCACCATGGCGCGCAGCGCGGCGTCGGCCTCGTCGTCGTAGGGCTGCCCCTTGGCGGTCGCGGAGGCGCGCGCCACGATCGACAGGACCCCTGCCAGCTGCTGCGGCCCCATGACGGCGGACTTGGCGCTGGGCCAGGCGAACAGGAAGCGCGGGTCGTAGGCCCGCCCGCACATGCCGTAGTGCCCGGCTCCGTACGAGGCGCCCATCAGGACGCTCAGGTGCGGCACCCGCGAATTCGACACGGCGTTGATCATCATGGCGCCGTGCTTGATGATGCCGCCCTGCTCGTACTCCTTGCCGACCATGTAGCCGGTGGTGTTGTGCAGGAAGAGCAGCGGGATGTCGCGCTGGTTCGCCAACTGGATGAACTGGGCGGCCTTTTGGGACTCCTCGCTGAAGAGGACGCCCTGCGCGTTGGCGAGGATCCCGATGGGATAGCCGTGCAGCGAGGCCCACCCTGTCGTGAGACTCGACCCGTAGAGCGGCTTGAACTCGTCGAAGTCGGAGCCGTCGACGATGCGGGCGATGACCTCGCGCGGATCGAAGGGCACCTTCAGATCGCCGGGCACGATGCCGAGCAGCTCGTCCTCGTCGTACTTCGGCGGCTCCACGACGGCGACCGGATCGGCGTACGCCTTACGCCAGTTGAGGCGCTTGACGACCCGACGGGCCTGCCGCAGCGCGTCCCGCTCGTCCTCGGCGAGGTAGTCCGCGAGGCCGGAGGTGCGGGCGTGCATCTCGGCACCGCCGAGCGACTCGTCGTCGCTCTCCTCGCCGGTGGCCATCTTCACCAGCGGCGGCCCACCCAGGAAGACCTTCGCCCGCTCCTTGACCATGATCACGTGATCGCTCATGCCGGGCACGTACGCGCCACCGGCAGTCGAGTTGCCGAACACGACGGCCACGGTGGGGATTCCGGCGGCGGACGACTGGGTGAGGTGCTTGAACATCGCACCCCCCGGGATGAAGATCTCCTTCTGGGACGGCAGATCGGCACCCCCCGACTCGACGAGATGGATGGACGGCAGCCGGTTGGCATGCCCGATCTCGTGCGCCCGGAAGGCCTTCTTCAGGGTCCACGGGTTACTGGCGCCACCGCGTACGGTCGGGTCGTTGGCGGTGATCAGACACTCCACGCCCTCCACGACCCCGATGCCGGTGACCATCGAGGCGCCGACGGGATAGTCGCTCCCCCAGGCGGCCAGCGGGGACAGCTCAAGGAAGGGCGTATCGGGGTCGAGAAGCAGCTCGATCCGCTCCCGCGCAAGCAACTTCCCCCGCTTGCGGTGCCGTTGGACGTACTTCTCGCCGCCGCCCTCCAGGGCCTTGGCCTGCTCGGTGCCGAGTTCGTCGAGCTTGGCGAGCATCGCGTCGCGGTGTTCGGCGCACTCGGGGCTCGCGGGATCGAGCGCGGACGCAAGGACGGTCACAGGAGCTCCTCCGGCATGTCGAGCAGTACCTCCGGTATGTCGAGGTGGCGGGCGCGCAGCCACTCGCCCAGGCCCTTGGCCTGCGGATCGAAGCGGGCCTGCGAGGCGACGCCCTCGCCGAGGATCCCGGTGACGACGAAGTTCAGGGCACGCAGATTCGGCAGGACATGGCGTACGACGGTCAAATCCGCAGCCTCCGGGAGGAGTTCGCGGAAGCGTTCCTCGGTCAGTGCGTGGGCGAGCCACCGCCAGGCCTCCTCGGTGCGCACCCACACGCCGACGTTCGCGTCACCGCCCTTGTCCCCGCTGCGGGCACCGGCGACGAGGCCGAGGGGAGCGCGGCGGGTGGGACCGTGCGGCAGAGGCTCGGGCAGCGACGGGTCGGCGAGCTCCTCGAGTACGCGGGTCTCGGCGCCGTACGCCACAGGGATCCGCTCCCCGCCCGCGAGCACCGCCACATGCTCGACCTCGCCCCGCTCGACGTACGCGGCTTCGAAGACTCCGTAAGGGGCGCCCTTGCCCGGGGGCGCGGTCACGTGGAATCCGGGGTAGCTGCCGAGGGCCAGTTCGATCGCGGCGCCGCTCAGGGTGCGGCCGACGGGCTCTTGCTGCGGGTCGCGCACGACGAGCCGCAGCAGGGCGCTCGCGGTCTCCTCGGTGGGGGCGTCGGGCCGGTCGGTGCGCACGAGATCCCAACCCACTTCCGCGGGCGCCGACTTGGACTGCCCGAGCGCGTCCTCGATCTGCGCGCGTACGACGGTGGCCTTCTCCTCGATGCCGAGCCCGGTGAGGACGAAGACGACTTCGTTGCGGAAGCCGCCGAGCCGGTTCAACCCGACCTTGAGGGCCGGGGGCGGCGCCTCACCCCGCACACCGCCGACGCGAACACGGTCCGGCCCCTCCTGCGTGAGGGTGACCGTGTCGAGCCGGGCGGTGACATCGGGCCCGGCGTACCGGGCGCCGGACGTCTCGTACAGAAGCTGAGCGGTGACGGTGCCGACGTCGACGAAACCGCCGGTCCCGTCGTGCTTGGTGATGACGCTGGACCCGTCCTCGTGGATCTCGGCGAGAGGGAATCCGGGCCGGCGCAGCAGCTCCGCCCTCTCCCCGAAGAAGGCGTAGTTGCCACCGGTGGCCTGGGTCCCGCACTCGAGGATGTGCCCGGCGACGACGGCTCCCGCGAGCCGGTCGTAATCGTCCGGCGCCCACCCGAAGTGCGCGGCGGCGGGCCCCGTGACGAGCGCGGCATCGGTCACGCGCCCCGTGACGACGACATCGGCCCCGCCCCTCAGGCACTCGGCGATTCCGGCGCCACCGAGGTAGGCGTTGGCGGTGAGAGCGCCGGGGAAGCGCCCGCCGAGATCATCACCTTCGACGTACGCGACGTTCGTCTCGACCCCGAGCCGAGCGGCCAACTCCCGCACGGCATCGGCGAGTCCGGCGGGATTGAGCCCACCGGCGTTGGCGACGACCTTTACGCCACGTTCCTTGGCGAGCCCCAGACACTCCTCCAGCTGCCGCAGGAAGGTCTTCGCGTACCCCCGCGACGGATCCTTGAGCCGGTCGCGCCCGAGGATCAGCATGGTCAGCTCGGCGAGATAGTCCCCGGTGAGGACGTCGAGCCGGCCGCCGGTGAGCATCTCGCGCATGGCATCGAAGCGGTCGCCGTAGAACCCCGAGGCATTCCCGACACGCAGGACGCGACTCACGGGGTCGCCCCCTTCGCCGGGCGGCCCGTTCCGGCGGGCCCCGCGAAGGCCTGGGCGACGTCGAGCCACCGCTCGGCGTCCGGGCCCTCCGCCCGCAGGGAGAGATCGTCCCGATGCGCGCGCTGGGTGACGAGCAGGCAGAAATCAAGAGCGGGCCCGGTGACACGCTGGAGCGCATCCTCGGGCCCCTGAACCCACAACTCACCGGAGGGAAGGACCAGTTCAACCCGGAAGGCCTCACCTGGCGCACTCAGCCCATGCACCCCGAACGAAAAGTCCCGGGCCCGCACCCCGATATGAGCCACATGCCGCAGCCGGTCGGTGGGGGTGCGCCGGACGCCGAGCGCGTCGGCGACGTCCTGCCCATGGGCCCAGGTCTCCATGAGCCGCGCGGTGGCCATGGAGGTGGCGGACATGGGCGGCCCGTACCAGGGAAAGCGGGTGCCGCGAGGGGCGGCGCGCAGGGCGGCCAGCAGCTCCTCACGCCCTTCCCGCCACCGCGCGAGCAGCTGGGCGGGCGGCAGCCCGGCCCCTTCCTCGGCCCCGTCGTCGACGAACGAGCCGGGTGCGGCGAGGGCCTCTTCGACGAGCTTGCCGAAGGCATCAGGATCGGTGACGGCGACGACCGAGGCCCGGTCGGTCCAGGCGAGATGGGCGATCTGATGGGCGACGGTCCATCCGGCGGCAGGCGTGGCGAGCGCCCACCGCTCATCACCCGACCCCCCGACCAACTGGTCGAGTTCCTCACTCTCACTGCGCAGATCGTCGAGTACGGGCACAGCTTCGGACACGGAACGCTCCCCTCGGGGCACGACGGTGCCCCGGAGCATGGCAGCGTCCGAAGAAACAAGCAAGCGTGCTTGCCTTACTTTCCGGACGACTCCGGGAGAGGTTCGGCGGCGACGCCAACTGCGGCCTCGGCGACGGGATCCACGGTCTCAGCAACCGGTTCGACGACCTCGGTGACCGGATCCACGGCCTCCGCAGGCTTCCCCCCGGCCACGACACCCCCACCGCGAGCCGACTTGCGCCCGACCTGAGTGCGGACAGCACCCATGCTGGCGGCGATGACCAACGAGATCGCGAGGGCCTCGTTCATGGAGAGGGCCTGGTTCAGGATGAGGAATCCGGCGACGGCGGCGATGGCCGGTTCCAGACTCATCATGATCGCGAAGGTGGAGGCGGGAAGCCGTCGCAGGGCGAGCAGTTCCAACGTGTACGGAAGCACAGAAGACATGACAGCGACGGCGGCACCGAGCCCGAGCACTTCGGGCTGAATGAGCTTGTCCCCCGACTCGACGAGCCCGAGCGGCAGGAAGAGCACGGCGGCGACGACCATGGCGAGGGCGAGCCCATCGGCTTGCGGGAAGCGACGCCCCGTACGGGCACTGAAGACGATGTAGGTCGCCCACATCACACCGGCCCCAAGGGCATACGCAACGCCAACGGGATCAAGCCCGCTGAAGCCACCGCCGCCCCCCAGCAGGAAGACGCCGCACAGCGCGAGCCCGGCCCAGAGCAGATTCACCGCACGCCGGGAGGCGAAAACGGAGAGGGCGAGCGGCCCAAGGACTTCAAGAGTGACAGCGGGCCCCATGGGAATCCGGGCGACGGACTGATAGAAGAGCCCATTCATCCCGGCCATGGCCACACCGAAGGCGACGACGGTCCCCCAGTCGGCCCGCGAGTGCCCTCGCAGCCGGGGCCGGCAGACGATGAGCAGCACCAGTGCGGCGAAGGCGAGCCGCAGGGTGACGATGCCGAGGGCTCCCGCCTTGGGCATCACGCTCACGGCGATGGCTCCGCCGAACTGGACGGAGACGCCGCCCGCGAGCACGAGCCCGACGGGCCCGAGGGCACCCCACCGTGCACCGGGTGCCGCCTCCTGACCACTTCTCGACGCGTCCACAGCCAACCCTTCCGCTTTCTCCACTCTCGGCCAGTCCACTCACCTGAACTACCCCGTCCAAGGTAGTAGACCACGTCAGGATTGTGGAGCCCTTTTACTGCTGTACGCAAACGGCGTCCACATTCCGAGGTGAGGTGCGCTCACGAGGCGGCGAGGGCGTCTCGCCAGACGGGGCTGTCGACGTAGTGGTTGTCGTAGCGCTCGGAGGACTCGGCGAACAGCTCCGTGGCCTTGGTGTGGAAGTGCGCGGGAGCGCCGACGGCGCCTTCGGCGAAGGTGGAGCGGTATACCGGAAATCACGGTCAATTTCAGGTCCCCGGTGACTTTGATCGGTGCCGAAGCCCCTCCGCCAGCACCTCCGCCAAGTGCCTCCCCCGCACCCC
>NZ_SRIC01000085.1 GCF_004684775.1 Streptomyces sp. MZ04 | reverse complement strand
GGCGCATAGCGGGCGGCTCGGGCGGCGAGTTCCCGAAGGTGGTGGTGTTCGTCGTCGTCGAGCTGCAGGGCACGGGCGAGGGCGTCGACGACTCCGGGGCCCGGCCTGGTCTCCTTGCCGCGCTCGAGGCGCGTGTAGTAGTCGATGCTGACCCCGGCGAGCGTGGCCAGCTCTTCGCGGCGCAGGCCGGGGGTGCGGCGTACGCCGGGTCCGGGGGTGAGGCCTGCGCTCTCGGGGCTGGTCTGGGTGCGGCGGGCGCGCAGGAAGCGCGCCAGTTCGTCGCCGCCGGTGTACTGCTCGGGTGCCATACGACCAGTCTCCCCCTGCCGTCACCCGGGCCGCACGCGCGAGAGGGGCCCTGTCATACCCCCCGCTGTCCTCTCCCCCGATCAGCTCGGCCTGCCTGTACGGCGCTCGCCGCGGCAGGGTGGATGACGCAGGGTGGATGACATCGTCCGCACATTTCCCCTACGCACCCCGCACCCCGCACCCCGTACTCAGAAGGAACGTCATGCAGCAGGTCACCCTCAACAACGGCGTCGCCATGCCGATCCTCGGCTTCGGCGTCTACCAGATCCCGCCGGAGCAGACCGAGCAGGCCGTCTCCGAGGCCCTCGCGGCCGGCTACCGCCTGCTCGACACCGCCGCCGCGTACGGCAACGAGGGGGCCGTCGGCCGCGCCGTCAAGAACAGCGGCGTCCCGCGCGAGGAGCTGTTCGTCACCACCAAGCTGTGGGTGCAGGACGCTCCCGCCCAGGACAACACCCTGCGCGCCTTCGAGACCTCCCTGAACAAGCTCGGCCTCGACCATCTCGACCTGTACCTGATGCACCAGCCGTACGGCGATGTGTACGGGCAGTGGCGCGCGATGGAGAAGCTCCAGCGCGAGGGGCGGACGAGGGCGATCGGCGTCGCCAACTTCTACCCCGACCGGCTGGTCGACCTGATCCTGAACAACGAGATCACGCCTGCGGTCAACCAGATCGAGACCCACCCGTTCTTCCAGCGCGCCGCCTACCAGGAGCTCATGCGCGAGCACGGAGTGCAGATCCAGTCGTGGGGCGGGTTCGCCGAGGGCAGGAACGACCTGTTCACGAACCCGCTGCTGAGCGAGATCGGCGCACAGTACGGCAAGTCCGTCGCTCAGGTCGTGCTGCGGTGGCTGACCCAGCGGGGCGTCGTCGCGATCCCCAAATCGGTCCGTGCCGAGCGGATGGCGGAGAACTTCGACGTCTTCGACTTCGACCTCACCGACGACCAGATGGCGGCCATCGCCACCCTGGACACCGGGAACTCGCTCTTCTTCGACCACCGCGACCCGGAGATCGTCTCCTGGCTCGCCAAGCGGCGCCTGGACGGCTGAGCGCCCGCTAGGAGTGGGCGGCGGGTGGCGGGCCGAGCATCGGTACGAGGAACTGCCGGGCCACCGCCCGTAGTTGCTCGTCGTCGTCGAGGTCGATGACGTGGCTGGGGATGACCAGGAAGGACGCCGAGACGCGGACCATCATCTCGGCCACGACGTCCACGTCCACGTCGCGGGAGACCTTGCCCGCCCGCTGCTCGCGGCGCAGCCGTCCCGCGACGAACTGCTGCACGACGGCCAGCGTGCGGCCCCCGTCGCTGGTCATGGACGGCACGACGGCGTCCGGTTCCACGTCCATCAGGCCGCCGATGAGGGGATTGCGGCGGATGGCCCGCAGCGAGCTCACGAAGCCGAGGACCACGCGCTCGGCGACGGTCCCGGCGTCCTGGACGTCGACGATGAACTGGTCGAAGTACCGCCGGAACTCACGCCGTACGACCTGCTCGACCAGGGCATCCTTGGAGGCGAACCGGCGGTAGACGGTGATCCGGGAGACCCCCGCACGGCGCGCCACGTCCTCCATCGTGGACCGCCGAATGCCCATGCGGCGGAACTGCTCGAAGGCGGCGTCGAGCACGCGCGTGGTGACCTCGTCACTCGCGTCGCTCTGGTCGTTCTCGTCTTTCCCGTCGACTTTCCCGTCGACTTTCCCGTCGACCCGCTCGGCCGCCTCGGCGAACGCGCGGTCGAGTACGGAATCCGAGTCCTGGGACGTGGCGAGGAAGGACGCGGCAAGGAAGGGCAATGCAGGTTCCACAGTCACCTTTCTTGGACCTCCCCAACTGCCCTTATTAGACGGCAAGTTGAAGAAGTCGACCCCGGAGTCTGGTGCTCCGATCCGGGCTGTGCTTCCCTCGATGAAACGCAGCTACACGATCTGTATCAGAGTATCAGTCAGCGCTGAGGCGGCTCAAGGAGGGGTTCCGGGCATGGATGAACTCAGCAGACGCAAGATGCTGCTCACGGGCGGTGCGCTGGGTACGCTCGGCGCGCTCGGCGTGGCGTCGCCCGCGAGCGCACGGTCCGTCTGGTCCTGGGCGGCGAGCGGCTCGGTGGCCGGATCGGGCGCGGGCACCGACCCTCAGTGGGTGTGGGACGACGAGGCCGACCAGCTCCTCGGCGCCGTGCTCGACCGCGGCGACGTACCCAAGGTCAACGAACTGCTGCGCACCTGGACCCGCAACGACCAGCCCCTGCCCGACGGACTGCCCCTGGATCTGCGGCAGTTCATGGAGAAGGCCCGCCAACTGCCCGCCTGGGCCGACCAGAAGAAGCTCGAGACCGCAGCGAGGTTCAACGAGTCCAGGGGGCTCTACCTCAACATCCTCAACGGCATCGGTGGCGGCATGCTCAGCACCGCCATTCCCCGCGAGGCGCGCGCCGTCTACTACTCCAAGGGCGGCGCCGACATGGAGGACCGGGTCGCGAAGACCAGCAAGCTGGGCTTCGCCGTCGGGGCGCTCGACGCGTACCGGCCCGACGGCACGTGCATCGTGGAAGCGGTCAAGACCCGGATGGTGCACGCGGCCGTACGCAACCTACTGGCGAAGTCTCCGCACTGGACCGACACCAGCGGCGGTCAGAAGATCCCCATCAGCCAGGCGGACATGCTCGTCACCTGGCACACGCTGCCCACCTACGCCATGCGCAAGATGCGCGAGTGGAAGGTCCCGATCACCTCCGCCGAGTCCGCGGCCCATCTTCATGTGTGGCAGGTGACCGCGCACATGCTCGGCATCCTCGACGCATACATCCCCGCGAGCTGGGAGGCGGCCGAGGCCCAGTCCGAGCAGCTCCTCGACCCGGTCCTCGGCCCCACCCGCGAAGGCGTCGAGCTGACCGACATCCTGCTCGGCCAGCTCGCCGAGCAGACCAGCCCCGGCAGCGTCGACCGGCCGCTCGTCAACGCCTTCGCCCGGTACCTCGTGGGCGACCGGATCGCCGACTGGGACGGCATCCCCCGCGAGCCGTTCTGGGAGTCGGCGGTCAAGACCGCCTGGCCGCCACTGGTGGCGTTCCGCGAGGGCCTGATCAAGCTGCCCCTGGTGCCGAGGATCGCCTGGACGATCGACGAAGCGGCCCGCAAGTACATCCTCTTCTACCTCTCGAAGGGACGCGCGATCCACCTCGACATCCCCGACGCCAACCGGCCCGGCTGACCACCCGGCCTCAAGGAGGAGTTCCGAGCATGGATGAACTCAGCAGGCGCAAGATGCTGCTCACGGGCGGAGCCCTGGGCGCGGTCGGAGCGCTCGGCATGGCGTCGCCGGCGGGCGCACGGTCCGTCTGGTCCTGGGCGGCGAGCGGCTCGGTGGCCGGGGCAGGCGCGGGCACCGACCCGCAGTGGGTGTGGGACGACGAGGCCGACCAGCTCCTCGGCTCGGTCCTCGCACGAGGCGACGTACCCAAGGTCAACGAACTGCTGCGCACCTGGACCCGCAACGACCAGCCCCTGCCCGACGGACTGCCCCTGGATCTGCGGCAGTTCATGGAGAAGGCCCGCCAACTGCCCGCCTGGGCCGACCAGAAGAAGCTCGACACGGCCGCCCAGTTCAACAGGACGAAAGGGATCTACGTCGGCGCCCTGTACGGGCTCGGCAGTGGTCTGATGAGCACCGCCATCCCCAGGGAGGCGCGCGCCGTCTACTACTCCAAGGGCGGCGCGGACATGAAGGACCGCATCGCCAAGACGGCGAAGCTCGGGTACGACGTCGGGGACCTGGACGCCTACCAGCCCCAGGGTTCCATGATCGTGACCGCGGTGCGGACCCGCCTCGTGCACGCGGCGGTACGCAATCTGCTGCCGAAGTCGCCCGGCTGGACCGGCACCAGCGGCGGTCAGAAGATCCCCATCAGCCAGGCGGACGTGCTGGTCACCTGGCACAGCCTGGCCACTCTCGTCATGCGCAAGCTGAAGGAGTGGAGGGTTCCGGTCTCCCGCGCCGAGTCCGAGGCCTACCTGCACGTGTGGCAGGTGACCGCGCACATGCTCGGTGTCCGCGACGAGTACATCCCGGCGACCTGGGAGGCGGCCGACGCCCAGTCCAAGCAGCTCCTGGACCCGGTGCTCGCCCGCACGGACGAGGGCGTCAAGCTCACCGAGATGCTCCTCGACATCGTCGCCGAACTCGACGCCGGTGTGTCGCGGCCCCTGGTCAGCGCGTTCTCCAGATACACGCTCGGCGACCGGATCGGCGACCTGATCGGGCTGTCCGAGGAGCCGTTCTGGCAGCCGCTGATCTCGAGGTCCTGGCCGCTCCTGGTGGCCTTCCGGGAGAAGCTGATCCCGCTGCCCCTGGTCCCGGAGGCCGCCTGGGCGATGGAGGAAGCCCTCCGCAAGTTCGTCCTGCTCTTCCTGTCCGAGGGCAGACCGATCCACCTCGAGATCCCCGACGCGAACCGATGAACTACGCCATCGGACGGCGCCGCTTCCTCGGTTACGTGCTTGCCGGTCCGACGCTGGTGACCGGGGCGGGACCTGGCCGCCTTCTCGGTCGAGCTCGCCAAGAACGGTGGCGACGAAGACGCGTCCTATACCTCCGTCCGCAACGCCTTCCCGGGCATCGTGACCGGTGTGAAGCTCGGCGATGTCGCGGCGCAGGTGGAGATCCAGGCCGGGCCGCATCGACTGGTCTCGCTGCTGACCCGGGAGGCCGTGGAGGAGCTGGGCCTCGAGGTCGGCATGGAGGCCACCGCCCGCGTGAAGTCGACCAACGTACATATCGACCGGACCTGACACGCGGGGAAGAACCGCGTACGTCAAGCAACTCGCCGCCGACAAGCGCCACGTCCGCGACGTGACTGATCTGCCGCATGAGTTCGGCGAGACTGCGCCCATGAGCGATGACCGTGACGTGGACGCGAACAGGCTGGCCGCCGAGGCCCTGTCCAGGAACGACCCGACCGGATGGTTCGAGCGGCTCTACGCACAGGCCGCGAACGGTGAGGCGACAGTGCCTTGGGACCGCGACCGGCCGAACGCACTTCTGGTCGACTGGGCCGAGCGGCGTCAGCCGGAGGGCACGGGCAGGCGCGCGCTCGTGGTCGGCTGCGGGCTCGGCCAAGACGCCGAATACGTGGCGGGGCTGGGATTCCGTACGACCGCGTTCGACGTCTCCCCCACCGCGGTCCGCGGCGCGCGGGAGCGGTTCCCCGAGTCGGCCGTCGACTATGCCGTGGCCGATCTCCTGGAGCCGCCCGTCGAATGGTTCGATGCCTTCGACCTCGTCGTGGAGTCGATCACGGTCCAGTCCATGCCGCTTTCGGTTCGCGCGGACGCGATCGTCAACGTGTCCGGCATGGTGGCGCACGGCGGCGGACTCCTCGTCATCGCCGACATCCGCGAGGAGGGCGAGAAGGTGGACGGTCCGCCGTGGCCGCTCGCGCGCTCGGAACTGGACTCCTTCGCTGTCCGCGGTCTGCGGGCCACACGGATCGAGCAGATGCCGCGCCCCGACGATCCGAACGCCCTGCGATGGCGCGCGGAGTTCGACTGGGACGACTCGTGAATCCGGTCTTCACCGAGCCGCTTACCCGGCTTGAACGGAGCATCCGGATTCCGCCCGGCCGGACGAAGACGACCCTTCACCGGGGCCCGGCCCGTCGCGTCGTCGCCTCCTGATCCATCGCCAGCCAGACACGGTCGCGGGTCACCGGCATGTCGGTGAAGCGGATGCCGGTGGCATCCCGGAGTGCGTTGGCGAAGGCGGGGGCCACCGGGTTGAAGGGGCTCTCGCTCATCGACTTGGCGCCCAGGGGGCCGATCGCGTCGGTGGTTTCCATGAAGTGGACCTCGGTGCGTGGCACGTCGGCGTACTGCGGGAGGCGGTAGCGCCGGAAGGCCGCCGTCGTCACCTGGCCCCGCTCGTCGAGTCGTACGGTCTCGAAGAGTGTGGCGCCCAGGGCCTGGGCGACTCCACCCTCGATCTGGCCGCGGCACTGCAGTGGGTTCATGACCTTTCCGGCATCGGCGGCGTGGACGCTGCGCAGGATCCTCATCTCGCCGGTGTCCGGGTCGACGGCGATCCTGAACCATTGGGCGTTGAAGGCCACCGAGCGCGGGGTGCCGCCCCAGTGGCCTTCCGCCGTGATCTCGTCCTGTGCCCCTTCCGCGTGGGCCGCCTCGTGGAGCTCTTTCAGTGTGACGATCCGGCCGTCGCAGTCGAACCCCTCCGAGCCGAGCACGCACAAGTGCCGTGCCACGCCCACGTACCGGGCCGCGAAGGTCTTCAGGCGCCCGGCCAGCGATTCCGCGGCGAGCAGGACCGCCTTGCCGGCCACGACCGTGCCGGCCGATCCGAAGGCACCGGTGTCGTGGCGGACGACGTCGGTGTCGGACTGACGGATGGTGATCCGGTCCATGGTGGTGTTGAGGGCTCCCGCGGTGATCTGTTGGTGGACGGTGGTGGTGCCGTTGCCGAACTCGGCGGTGCCGACGGCGATGTCGTACGTCCCGTCGGCGAGGAGGCTGACGGTCGCGTCGGCATAGTGGCCGCCGGGCGGGCCCGTGGCGATCATCGCCATCCCCGTGCCCTGGCCGGTGAGCCAACCCTCCGGCACGTCGTCGGTGCTCTGGTCCTCCGCGATGGCCTTGCGGACGATTCCCAGGCACTGGGCGAGCCCGTACGAGGCGATGTGCAGGTCCTCCTCCTCGCCGATCGGGCTGAGCATGTGGTCGCCGGGGCCGATGATGTTCTGCTCCCGGAAGGCGAGCGGGTCCATGTCCAGACGGCGGGCCATCTCGTCCATGGCGGACTCGACGGCGAAGGTGACCTGGCCCAGGCCGTAGCCCCGGAAGGCGCCCGCGGGAACGCCGTTGGTGTAGACGGAGTAGGCGTCGACCTTCTTGTGCGGGGCCCGGTAGACGGCGAAGGACTCTCCGACGCTGTGGAACATCACGGCCGGGCCGTGATTGCCGTACGCACCCGTGTTGGACACCACCCGCATCTGGATCGCGGTCAGCGTGCCGTCGGCGCGGGCGCCCAGCTTGATGCGGATCGTGAACGGGTGCCGGGTGGTGGCGCCGTAGAACTGCTCGGCGCGGGTGTACTCGAGCTTGACGGGGCGCCGCAGCTTGAGCGCGGCGAGGGTGACGATGTCCTCGGTCAGCATTTCCTGCTTGCCGCCGAACCCGCCGCCCACCCGGCCCGCGACGACGCGGACTTCGTCCTCGGGAAGTCCGTAGAGGGCGCACAGTGCGCGGCGGGTCAGGAACGGGGTCTGGGTGCTGGAGCGCACGGTGAGCCGCTCGCCGGTGCCGTCCTCCTTCGGCTCGAAGTAGGCGACGCAGCCGTGTGTCTCCAGGCTGGCGTGCTGGACGCGCTGGGTGCGGAAGGTCTCCTCGTAGACGACCGCTGCTTCGGCGAACCCGTCGTCGACGGAGCCGATCTCGCCGTGCACCTCGCCGGCCACGTTGTTCTCGACGCGGGCGATCCGTACCTCGGGTCCCTTGCCGGCGTGGATGACGGGCGCGCCGTCGCGCATGGCCTCCTCCGGATCGGTGACGTAGGGCAGTTCCTCGTACGTCACTTCGATCCGTCGGCAGCCCTCCTCGGCCGCCTGCTCGCTGATCGCGACGACGGCGGCGACGCGCTGGCCGATGTAGCGGACGGTGTCGTCGAGGACGCGGGTGTCGTCGGGGTCTTCGGTGGGGTGTTCGTGCCGGGCGCTCGAGTACAGCGTGGCCGGGGCGTCCTCGTGGGTGAGGACGGCGTGGACGCCGGGGACCCGGAGGGCCGCGGAGGTGTCGATGGCGAGGATGCGGGCGTGCGGGTGCGGGGAGCGCAGCAGCTTCATGTGGAGGAGCCCGGGGACCTCGACGTCGAAGGTGTACCGGGCGGTGCCCGTCACGACCTGGGGGCCGGCCGGAGCGCCGAGACTCTTGCCCACCGCCTTTCCCGCGCAGGGTCGTTCGGTGTGCCGCACGCCGCGGACGGCGTCCTCGATGGCGCGATATCCGGTGCAGCGGCAGATGTTGCCCTTGAAGGCCCGCGGGAGGTCGTCCAGTTTGCCGTCGTCGTGGGCGCCGCCCTTCTCCTGTTCTAGGGCGGCCGTGGTCATCAGGAACCCCGCCGTGCAGAACCCGCACTGGAAGCCCTGGGCGTCGAGGAACTTCTGCTGTACGGGGTGGAGTTCACCGTCCTTCCCGACCAGACCCTCGACCGTGGTGACCGACCGGCCCTCCGCCCGCACTGCCGGGTAGAGGCAACTGTGCACCGGCTCCCCGTCCACGTGCACGGTGCACGCCCCGCAGTCGCCCGCGTCGCAGCCCTTCTTCACGCCGAACCAGCCGCGCTCGCGCAGATACGTGCGCAGGCACTGACCGGCTCGAGGCTCGGAGTCGAAGGGCTTGTCGTTGACCTGGATGCTGAAACTCATCGCACACCGTCCCGGGTGAGTTCGTGGCGTACCTGCTCGGCGAGGTGGAAGGCCATGTGCCGCCGCCACTGGGGCAGTCCGTGGATGTCGTCGAACCAGTCGGAGTCGCCCACGGCCGACGTGATCGCCCGCCGCAGTCCGGCCCGGCCGGGCGGCAGGGCGAAGCAGAGCCGGAACGGCCGTCGGGTCGCGGCGGTGATGGTCACGGCGAGCGAACCGTCCAGCGGATCCAGCGTCCCGATGACGAGGGCGCCGGAGCGCCCGAGGCCGTAGAGCGACGCCTGCCGGAAAGCGGTACGGCACCGCAGCGAGCGAGCGGGGATCGTCACCGAGCGCAGCAACTCGCCCTCGGCAAGAACCTTGCGGCCCGCTCCGGTGACGAAGTCCGCGACCTTGACCCGCCGGGTCGAGCCGTCCTGAGCCTGGAGCAGGCATGCGCCGTCGAGGGCCGCGGTGAGGGAGATCATCGGTCCTGCGGGCAGGGCGTTGCAGAGGTTCCCGCCGACGGTCGCCATGTTCCAGATCTTGAACGAGGCGAGGAAGGCCCGGCAGCACCGCTCGAAGAGAGGGGCGGCCACCGCGTCGAGCTTCCGCCCGAACCGGGACAGTTGGGCGATGGTGCACGTGGCCGCGATCTCCACCGATCCGTCGGGCAGCGCGTGCACGGGCTCCCAGCCCATCCGGCTCAGATCCACGAGGCGCCGCAGCTGCGGCTGAGGTTCGGAGAAGAGGTACGTTCCGCCGCCGAGCCAGGCGTCGCCAGGGCGCCAGGGCTCGTGACGGCGCGCGTCACGCACGTCGAGCACCGTGTTCAGATCCATGTCTCCCCCGTCTTCGCCCCTTGCTTCCCTTGTCAGTGAAGCCCGGCCGCAGGCTGAAAACGACTGGTGCACAGCACGGAAAATCTCCAGCCCGGCGGGTCATGTCCTGGTGAATCAACCAAGAGGCATGTCAGCTCTACTTCCTTGCATTTACGATGACTCGACCCACGCTCACCTGGTGGATGTGAGAAGCCGGTCGACGACCCGGTGGCCATACAAGGAGTCAGCACATGCACGTCGGAGACCTCCTCCAGATCAAGGGGCTCGATCTCACCCTCATCTGGGGTGGCGAGAATCTGCTCGACCAGGCGATCAGCGGAGTGACCGCCACGGACCTGGAGGATCCCGCCCGCTTTCTCCAGCCCGGAGAGATCGTGCTCAGCGGCCTGGTGTGGTGGGCCGAGGCGGACCGTCGGGCCAGGACCGAGCGCTTCGTCTCCGCGCTGGCGGAGTCCGGTGCCACGGCGCTCCTCGCGGGCGAAGAGACCCACGGCACCGTCCCCGTCGACATCGTCGAATCCTGCCGCGAGCACGGCATCGCGCTCTTGGCGGTACCGGCGCACACCACCTTCCGGGCGATCACCGAGGCCGTGTACCGGCGCCAGTGGGGCGACCTCAGCCGCCGCCCCGCAGACCACTTCGCCCTGCCCGAGAACGTACGCAACGATCTCGGCCGTCTCGTCGGGCACGGTGCGGACGCCGGCGAACTGCTGGAGTGCGGGCTCGCTCCGTTCGGCACGCCGTCGTGTTACGTGCTCACCAGCAGCGGACGCACGATCGCCCGCACCGCTTCATCCCCCGAGCTCCCGGCCGCGCGGGCCGCGGAGAACCTGCGCGGCCTCACCGGCGAAACGCTGCGTGTCCAGGCCGAGACGACGCCGTACGACGCGTGGTATCTCCATGTGCCGCAGGCCGGCGGAGCACCTCCCCGCGCCCTGCACGAGATGGCCGAGGTCATCGGCCAGCACCGCCACCACCACGATCGCAGGCATGCGGCCCGGCACCGGACCTGGCAGGATCTGATCACCCTCGTCGACAGAGGCGGCGCCGACACCGGCGCTCTGACCAACGCCCTCATGTCCTGCGGGCCGCTCGCGGAGGGTCCCTGGCACGTCGTGGTCACGGCCACCGGCGGGCAGCTCGCGGAGAGCGCCGCCAAGGAAGCGCTCATGGAGGCGCTTCAGCACCTCCCCTCCGCGGTCTTCGCGGTCGGCACGACCCCGGACGCGGAAGCCGTCGCCATCGTACGAAGCGGCGGCGAGGGCGCCGCCTCCCTGCGGGAGCCCTGGTCCCTCCTGCACGACTGCCGCCCCGAGACCCCGCTGCACGCCGGCGTCAGCGCGCCCACCACCGAGCCCGCCGCATTCCGTAGTGCCCTCGCGCAAGCCCGATACGCCCTCGCGGCGGCACGACGCGGTTCCCCGACGCCCGGTCATGTGGCCTCGGTCGAGGACCTCTCTTCCCTGGATTCACTCCTGGCCGGCATCCCCGCCGACGTCCGCGCCATCTTCAGTGCCGCGACGCTCGGCCCGCTGGCCGACAGCGAACCGGCCTCGCACCACAGGCTTCTGGAGACTCTGGAGGTCTTCCTCGCCCACAACTGCTCCTGGGCCCGCACCGCCGAGGCGCTGCATCTGCACGTCAACACCGTCCACTACCGCATCGAACGGATTCAGGACCTCACCGGACGAGATCTCTCCCGCCTCGACCACAAGCTCGACCTGCGCGCCGCACTCCTGTGCCGGCCCCGCACTGTCTCGTCATCCGGCCCGCCCTGTCCGACGGCGGTCTGATCAGTTAGAAAGGTACGGGTCCGGCCGCCGCCCCCAGGCACCTCCGGAGCACTTCCCTACCACCCAGAGGTCGTCCGCACATGCCCGCCGCCGCAGCCCCCTGGCTGCTCCTCGCCGTCTTCTCCGGCACCCTGATATCGCTGCAAGCGCGCATCACCGGTGAGCTCGCCGCCGGGCTCGGCGGCGACGGATTCGCGGCGGCGGTGATCTCGTTCGGCTCGGGATTCGTGGTGCTGACCCTCGGGCTCCTCGTCCTGCGCAAGCCGCGCCACGGGGTCGGCCTGGTGCTCGCGGACGTACGCAGTCGGCGGCTCAAGTGGTGGCAGGTGCTCGGCGGCTTCGGAGGAGCGGCGTTCCTGCTCGCGCAGGGGCTGACCGTCGGGGCGCTCGGGGTCGCCCTGTTCACGGTCGCGATCGTCGCGGGCCAGGTCACCGGGGGCCTGCTCTTCGACCGGATGGGGCTCGGTCCTGCCGGACCGCAGCGGCCCACGCGCCGCAGGGTCGTCGGCGCGGTGCTCGTACTCGCGGCCGTGGGCCTGTCGATGGCGGACAAACTGGGCGGTGGCTTCCCGTACGTGCTGCTGTTGCTGCCACTGGTGGCGGGCGTGTGCGTGAGTTGGCAGCAGGCGGTCAACGGGCATGTGAAGAACGCCGCCGGGTCCGCCTACGCGGGAACGTTCTTCAACTTCGTCGCGGGCACCGGCGCGTTGAGTGTCATCTTCCTGGTGCACGCCGTGGCCGCCGGGGTCCCCTCCCGCCTGCCGGCCGAGCCGTACCTCTACCTCGGCGGCCTGGTCGGCATCTCCTTCATCACCATCGCGGTCGCCACGGTCCAGAAGCTCGGCGTCCTGCTGCTCGGACTCTGCACGATCACCGGCCAGTTGGTCGGCTCACTCGCCCTCGACCTGCTGCTGCCGCACGGTGACACAGACGTCACGGCAGCCACCGTCGCGGGCGTCGTGCTCGCTCTGGCAGCGGTCGCGCTGGCGGCACTCTCGGGCACGCGAACGGGCCGGGTCGTCGCTTCGAGCGGCGTGACGCGGGCCGAGGCACCCGCCGTGGACATCTCGGCGATCAGTTGAGAAGGAAGGGATTCCCAATTACGGTGTCAAGTTCCGAGGATGACGCTTCGTGACGGGGTCATGCCGCCACGGCCACGGACCGGGTTGTGGCGGTCTCGAAGATGCGGTGATCGCGTATCAGAGCCCAGAGCACGTTGAGGCGGCGCCTGGCCAGGGCGAGGACAGCTTGCTTGTGGTTCTTCCCCTCGGCGCGTTTGCGCTGGTAGAAGCGTTTCGACTCAGGACAGTGCACGGAGGCGACCTGGGCGGAGAGGTAAAACATGCGCAACAGACGTCTGCTGTAGCGGCGGGGCCTGCGCAGGTTGCCGCTGACCTTGCCGGAGTCGCGTGGGACAGGGGCGAGTCCAGCGACGCCGGCGAGCCGGTCGGGACTGCCGAAGGCGGTCATGTCGCCGCCGGTCGCGGCGATGAACTCCGCGCCGAGCATGGCGCCGATGCCGGGCATGGAAGTGATCACCTCGGCGTCCGGATGCTCACGAAACCGGCCCTCGATCAGGGCTTCGAGTCCCGCGATCTCCTGATCGAGGGCCATCACCTCCCTCGCCAGCGTGTGGACCATCTTCGCGGCGGTCTTCTCCCCAGGGACAACGGTGTGTTGGGCCTCGGCGGCGGTGACCGCGGCGTCCGCGGCGCTCTTGGCGGTGCTGAGCATGCGGACGCCATGGTTCTTGAGCCAGGTTGCCAGCCGGGCCCGGCCGATCCGCCGCAGGGCGGCCGGCGTCTGGTACTTGGTGAGCAGAGCGAGCGAGGTCTTGGAGTTGCTGTAGTCGAAGGCTCTCTCCAGGGCGGGGAAGTACTCCAGCATCTGGGCCCTGAGCCGGTTGATCGCTCTCGTGCGGTCGGCGGACAGATCCATGCGGCGGGCGGTGAGGATTTTCAGGTCGACCGCGATCTCGCTGGTCTCCTGCAGTGGTTGCAGGTCGCGACGCATCCGCGCCTGGTCAGCGATGACGAAGGCGTCCTTCGCGTCCGTCTTGCCGCTGCCCCGGTAGGCGCCGGACGCGTGATGAACGGTGCGCCCGGGGATGTAGAACAACCTCTGCCCGTGGTTGACCAGCAGGGCGATCCACAGTGCGGCGCCGCCCGCGTTGAGGTCGACCGCCCAGGTGACAGGAGTGCCGTCCGCCAGATCCCAGACGTCACCGAGCAGTTGCAGCAGTTCGTCCTCGTTGTTGGGCACCCGGCGCGTGAGCACCGTCGCTCCGGTCGTGTCGATCACGGTGCAGTGGTGTTCGACCTTGCCCGCGTCCGTCCCGGCCCACAGTTCTGGCACCGGACCCTCCTTCGTCGCTGTTCAGGGCTGTCCCAGCAGACGACCTCGCTGTCACGTCCATACAAGCGATTCGGTTCGCGCATCCCAATCAGCAGCCGAGTCGTCGCGGGCGCCGGGCGGCCAATCCCTTCAAGCCACGTACGCGGCAACGAAATGACAGCCACACCCGGCACCCCTGGGCGTCCCGATCTTACGAATGACCCGAGCCAACCCACGAAGAAAGGTATGGACGACATGACCATCCTTCGTCCACATCGTCGACTCGATGGTCAACCAGCACATCAAATGGCTGAAGACCGCACGCGCGCTGCCCTGGCGCGCCCCCGTCCCCTCCCTCAACCACCTGCTCACTTCGCACGTCTGGCGCCAGGACAACAACGGCTTCTCCCACCAGGACCCCGGCGTCGTCGACCACGTACTCGACAAGAGCCCCGAGGTCGTCCGCGTCTACCTGCCGCCGGATGCCAACACCCTGCTCTCCGTCGCCGAGCACGTCCTGCACAGCCGCGACTACGTCAACGTCGTCGTCGCGGGCAAGCAGCCCTGCTTCGACTGGCTCTCCCTGGACGAGGCCCGCACGCACTGCGCACGCGGCGCCGGCATCTGGGAGTGGGCCGGAACGGAGAGGGGCGAGCGCGAGCCCGACGTGGTACTCGCCTGCGCGGAGACGTCCCCACGCAGCGGCCCACGTCCGTCAGACCATGACCGACACCCGCACCCGCCGCCACGCCTGTATCCGCGAACACGGCACCGCCCTCCCCGAGGTCGCCGACTGGACCTGGACCGGCTGACCCTCCGATCACGCCGCGAAGCTGGACCGGTAACCGGAGTCCCTGGTCAGCGCACCCGCCCCCGCGGACGTTGCCTACTTCTTGGCGGCGGCGAAGAGCTTGAAGGCGAACTTGCCGAACGCGGGTGCGTAGGAGATGCGGTGGTTG
Organism: Streptomyces sp. MZ04; assembly: GCF_004684775.1. Taxonomy (GTDB): domain Bacteria; phylum Actinomycetota; class Actinomycetes; order Streptomycetales; family Streptomycetaceae; genus Streptomyces. The sequence goes on along the minus strand of NZ_SRIC01000085.1, from coordinate 14,303 downwards.
GGGCCGCCCTTGTCCAGTCCGCCGAGGCTGCCGATGACGCGGCCGGTGCCCGTCCTCTTGTTGTAGCCGACGACCCAGGGGCTACCGGAGGTCCCTCCGTAGAAGCCGGCGCAGGACATGCGCATCTGCTTGTACGGGGCGAGCCTCTTGGTGGTGGTGCGGCAGAAGATGGGGCGCCCGTTCTTGTTGTGCTTGGCGTTGGGGTAGCCCATGACGGTGACCTTGTGCTTGAAGCCCTTGGCCGCGGTCAGGGTGAGGGCGGCCTTCGTGGCCTGCTGCACCCTCTGGCCCTTGCGGTTGGTCGCGAGGCGGGCGAAGGCGTAGTCGTAGCTGGAGGTTCGCTTGTTCTTGGGGTCGTACTTGGCGCGGAACCAGCTGTTGACGGCGAAGGTCCCGTAAGGGGCCTTGTTCTTGGCGGCTCCGTTGTACTTCGGGACGAAGGCGCTCCGTGTGCTGCCGAAGGTGCAGTGCGCCGCGGTCAGGACGACATCTTTACGAGGGCTGTTGATGACACTTCCGGAACAGAACCGCTTCTTGCCGTTCTTCACGTAGAAGAACGTGCCGACGGTGCTGGTGCCCCTGAAGTAGGCGGCCTTATTCCCCTTCAGCTCGGCGGCGCCTTCGGGTGTGGCGCCCTTGGAGGTTTCGGATGTGGCTGCGGCCATCCGCTTGGGCGTCCAGTAGTCGGCTGCGGCCTTGGCGGTCCACCCGTTTTCGACGTCGACCTTGGTGACGGAGGGCGCGGAGGTGGCGGAGGCGGGGGCGTCATCGCGGGGTACGGCTTCTGCGGCGTGGGTGAGCGCGGGGGTGAGCAGAGCGGCGGAAAGGGCCGCGGTAACGGCGAGCGGTATACCCCGTTTGGCGTGCATGGCGTGGTTCTCCTGGGTCTTTGATCTTGCGGTCGGCGTTGACCGTAAGGGGTGAACCCCGGGTCGCGATAGTGACCAAAAGGGCAAGTGGCCCGGGGTGCCAGGGTGTTGGGACTGTCGACCCGGCGAAGATGGGCGCGGCAGGTCGCACCGCCCTCGGTGCCGTCTTAGCCGCGACACTGGTCGCGCAGGCCGCCGGGCCGGCGCTCGCCGCGACCGGCACCACCACCGGCGCCGGCCAGGCCGCCCCGGGCATTAGCTCGGCGTACGCGTCTCAGCAACCGCACCCGTGTCCAAGAGATGCGACACAAGCAGGTTCGTTCGTCCACCAGCCCTGTCCGTCCCGGGCGGGACGGGTCGAGCTTCCGGGGAGGCAGGTTGACCCCGCGCACAACGGCGTCGAGCCCTTGCTCATCCGCGGGTGCGTGAAGGGCACCGTGGCCAGCCAGCACGCGTAGTTGCCGGGCCGCGGTTCGTCGGCGCCCGCCACCTGCCTGCGAATCGCCGAGTTGAAGCCGTCCGCACCGCTGACGAACCCAGCTGCCGTGGCACCGAATTCGATGACGCTCTCGTCCCCGAGCGCGTCCAGCAGCGTCTGCGCCTGCGCGGCGCAGTGTCGCGGCGGCTGCGAGGCCGCCGATGCCCGCTCCGATGACAAGAGCCTTGCGCGGGGGGGTGCTGCGTCATTTCCCACTCCGCTTCGACGGCCGCCTCCGGCCCGGTTGGCCGGCCGTCATCACCTGAGCCACCTTCTCGGCGACGACGTTCACGTGCGGTTCCTCCAGGAGCTGGAATCTGGCAGCTCCAGCCGTACCGCTTGAGCAGCATCGCCACTCCCTGCACGGTGTAGCTCTTGGTAGCTCTTGGTAGCTCTTGTGGAACCGGCGCCCGATCAACGTATTGATCCGTGACAGCGTCCAGGTCTGGTCCGGCCAGCCGTGTGCCATCGGCCCCTTGGACAGCTCGATCTCCAGCACGACGAACAGCCCATCGCTCAGCAGCGGAAGCGACGCCCTATGGCCGCCTCCATCCGCAACTTCTCCCGGAAGACGCGCCGTTCATCAGTCAGCCCACCGCCCTGCGCATACCCCATGCAACCGGCATAGCGCAGGGATCACGACTCATGGATCACGACTCGTCAGCCCTGCCGACACCACGCTTCGCATGTCGGTAACGGCCCCACCGAACAACGCGGCAATGCCCTGAGCCGCAGGTCGACTCAGCTCGACTCGGGCTTGCGGGCGCGCAGGATGACGTCGAACCGCCCGGGGTGTTGACGGTCCATCGGCTCGAAACCCGCTTCGGTGTACCACTGCTCGAATTCCTGCGGCGTGTAGATGCGGCCCTCGGGCGACGCGATCGTGTGCACGTACGCCGACATGAACGCGGCGTGGGCGGGACCGGTCTCGTCGTCGTCCTGGGCACATGCGACGATCACCAGGTGCCCTCCTGGCTTCAGCGCCCGGTAGGTCTTCGCGAATAGGTCGCGAACCTGCTCCGGCGACCAGATCTCGAGGAATCGAGAGAACACGACGCAGTCGTGGGAAGTGGGGAACTCTTCCTGCCAGATGTCAGCTCCGACTGTGTGGACCCGGTCGGAAAGACCCGCCTCGGCGATCTGGTCGTCCGCCATCTTCGCCACGTTAGGCAGTTCGAGGATGGTCGCCTGGAGGTGCGGCCACCGCTGGGCGAAGGCGATGGCATTTGTCCCGGTGCCGCCGCCGACGTCCAGCACATGCTGGTAGGGCGAGAAGTCCACGGAGTTGACGAAGTCCTCAACCACCGAGCGGCTCTGATGATCCATCATGGCGGTGAACACCTTCTCGAGGTTCTTGTCCTCGCCAAGCAGCTCGTAGAGCGTGGTCGCCGACGATCCGGCGAGCAGCTCACGGTTCAGCCCCACATTGTCGTTCTCCACCAAGGATTCGTAGAGCCAGCTCATCGGGCGATACAGCATCTCATGGGTGTAGCGGATGATGACAGGCATGAATTCATTCGGATCGCCCGACAAGATATCGGTCGCGGCAGTGTTGTAATACCCACCGTCTTCCTTGCGCACGAGCTCGAATGTGCTGCACCCCAGCAGCACGTGGCCTGCACGTTCCTCCAATTCCAATGCCCCGGCTATCTCCTCGCGAGTGCTGCCCGGTCGCTCCTTAAGCAGAGCAAGTGATCTCCTTCACGGTGCATACGGAGCCTCGGGCGTGCACCCTCGGCCTGTCGTGACGTGGCGAAATCCAGCAACGTCCGGTTTACAGATGTGCGGCATTGAGTCAGACAGAGGAAGTCCTGCCCGAATGACGAATCCGGATAGGTCCCGATGCATGCATTACGAGGCAACACCAAACCCGAGAGCCGCACAAGGCCACTCACGTCACACCCCCCTCGTCGGTGGCGTGAATCGATCGCTTCCACCTCTGCATCCCTTCATTTTTGGCCGAAGGAGCCCCAACCCTGGTCACAGCCTGAGCGATCAAGGGGCTGAAAATTGCCTATTGGATAGAGCGGTAGGTGACTGGATCATCTTTCCAAAAACGGACAGAGCGCCGGAACCGCGACGCCCATTAATCGCTAGAGCCGAGCATCCGCTCCGGAAAATGTCTGCGTGACGTACGAGCGTCGAAGAAGGCCAAAAAGTACTTGGCCGACCACGGGGTGTCCTGTAATTTTTGGTGCCGTCCGCAACCACATCCACGATCCGGATCCGACCCAACCCACGAGGACCCTTGATGTATATCCGGCTACTCGACGCACAGTTCGACGATCCCGCCTATGACGCCTATCTCGAAGCCCAGCAACGCGCTTACTCCGCACCCGGCTACGAGACGTTGACGAAGTACGGAAGCACGGACGCACGCACTATTCGCGACCCGTTGAGTTACCTTGCTGTTTTCGACGAGACGGCAGGCGACGACGGCGAGAGGCTCGTCGGCGGTATCCGCATCCACCGGAAATTAGCGGGTCAACTGCCGTCCGAGATCCACCTCGCGAGCCAAGATTTCAACGATGCCTTGGCGGACGAAGTCGCCGCCGGCGAGTCGGTGGCAGAGATTTGCGGCATCTGGGTGGACAACGACTGGAGGGGCCGCAACCTCGCGTCCCTGCTGTGCTTCACCTCCGTCGTGGCGGCTCAGCGACTGGGGGCCACCGTGATCTGTGGCAGCGGCCCCACTGAACGAATCAAGGGGTACGAACGGTGCGGTCTCCGTTTCCGGCACGACCGCCCCCTGCACGACCGCCCGTTTCCAGGCATCACGGCGTACTACTCCATCAACCGGGCCGAGGCCATCCGCCATCGCGAGGAGCGATTGACCAATGCGGCGGTCCTGCTGGACCGCGCCCTGGACGAAGCCCCCTGTATCCCCACCGACGTGGCCCGCGCCGTCGCCGAGAAACTCGGCCTCGGGCACTCCACCACCTCGGCATCCGTAGGCAACGCACGTTAGGCGATCAATGAACCTCGAAGCGCATCTCGGCGCCCTCACCCAGACCGCTGATAACACGGCTCCATGGCAACCGAGGCTTTACGCACCGGTCGAGCCCGAGCAACGCTCTGCCCTGACAGAGCTCCTCGAACGCGGTGTCGTCGACTCCGTCCACGACACGTGCGCCGACCAGCTGGCAGAGCTCCTCTCCACCCGGCGCCCCGATTGGCATCCGGACGACGACGAGTTGGCCTCTGCGGTCACTGACCACCTCGGCGGCAGGCCCCCGGCGGAGTACGGCACATGGGCGTGGTACGCCTGGTCGCGGCGGCTCGTCCACGTCCTACCGCCGGCCGAGCACCGCGAGCTCCGTCAGTCCCGCAACCGCTACAAGATCACCGCGGAGGAGCAGAACCTCCTGTCGCGGAAGACCGTGGCCGTGGTCGGCCTCTCCGTGGGCGCCGCAAGTGCGGTCACCCTCGCCCAGGAGGGTGTGGGCGACCGTTTCCGGCTCGCCGACTTCGACCTCCTCTCCCTCTCCAACCTCAACCGGCTTCGCGCCTCGGTCGCCGATGTCGGCCTGCCCAAAGTCGTCATCGCCGCACGGCAGATGTACGAGATCGACCCCTACCTCGACATCACTGTCTGGCCGGAGGGACTGACCGAGGAGAACACCGACGCGTTCCTCGCGGGCGGTGGCCGCACCGACCTCCTCGTCGAGGAGTGCGACGACATGTACCTCAAGGTCCACGTCCGTGAACGCGCCCGCGCGCTCGGCATCCCCGTCCTGATGGAGACCAACGAGCGCGGCATGCTGGATGTGGAGCGGTTCGACCTCGAACCGGAACGTCCACTTCTGCACGGCCTTCTGCAGGGAGTGGCGGCCGCCAAAGTCAAGGCGATGTCGACCCGCGAGAAGCTCCCGCACCTCCTCCGCATCCTCGGTCAGGACGAGCCCTCCGAGCGTCTGGTCTCCTCCCTCGTCGAGACAGGCAAGACCATCTCCTCATGGCCACAGCTCGCCTCGGGAGTCAGCCTGGGCGCCGCGCTGGTGACAGATACCGCTCGCCGCCTCCTCCTCGGTCAATTCACTGCCTCGGGAAGGTACTTCGTCGACCCCGGCACGCTGATCCGCGAGGGCGCGGAGACCTCCTTGACACCAGCGGAGCCTACGTCCGAGCCCACTGCGGAGGTGGCCTCCCCTCCCCTCCTCCTGCCGCCGCCGCCGCCGCCCAGCAACGCCGGCGCCACCCTGGGTGAAGAAGGCATGCGCCGCCTGGTCGCCCACGGCATCCAGGCGCCGTCCGGCGGCAACAGCCAGCCCTGGCAGTTCATGGCCCATGACGAGGCGTTGGACTGCCGCATCGACGCCGCGCAGCCGCAGACCTTGCTCGACTTCGAAGGCTGTGCCACCCATCTGGCCATCGGCGCGGCGGTGGAAAACATTCACCTCGCGGCCCAAGCCTCGGGCTGGGCCTGCCATGTGCAGTACTTCCCCACCCCGGCCGACCCCGGCCTGATGTGCCGACTCACCTTCTCCAGCGCGGCTGACGTCGCGCGCCCCGCACTGTTCGACTGGATCGAGCACCGCACCACCAACCGCAGCCCCGGCCCCGTTCGCCCACTCGTCGAGTCGCACGCCGCAGCGCTGACGGACTGCGCCACCGAGAGCGGCGCCCGACTCCATCTCGTCACCGACCGCGATCAGTTGGACGAGATGGGACGGGTCCTGGGGGCGGGCGACCGGCTGCGGATACTTTCTCCGCAACTGCACCGGGACATGATGAGCGAGTTGCGCTGGGACCCCGAGGAGACCCGGCGCACGCGGGACGGCATCGACGTCGCCACGCTGGGGCTCGACGACGTCGACCTCGCGGGCGTCCGTCTGGCACGACAATGGCCCGGTCTGGCTTTCGTTCGCCGGATCGGCGGCGGCAAAGCCTTCGAGGAGAGTGCCGGAAAGGCCCTTGCCGCCTCGTCGGCCGTCGGCTGCCTCACCATCCCGGGCAAGGGCCCTCACGCCTTCGTCAACGGCGGCCGCGCCCTGCAACGGCTCTGGCTCACCGCCACCTCCCTCGGCTTGGGGTTCCAGCCCCACACCTCCCTGCTCTACCTGTTCGCCCGCGTGGAAAGTGGCAGCGAGACCGGACTCGATGCCACCGAGACCAACGTTCTGCGCACTCTGCGCACCAGGTTCACCGCCGTCATCCCCGGCAAGCCGGACGAGGTCGAACTCATGCTCTTTCGACTCTCCTACGCGTCGCCGCCAACGACCCGCTCACTGCGCCGCCCCGTCGACTCGGTGCTTCAATTCGGAGGACCGCCTTCGCGAAGCGGGGCGTGACGTGGCTCCGGCACGGCCTCGGCCCTTGTCGACCCGGCCGCGGGACAAGACGCCTGCTGGTTCGCAACCCGAAACCGGCACTGCTGGAAGGATCACTCCGTCAAGGGCAGACACTCGTCGAGCAGACCGACGACGTCACTCCAGGCACGGCGCGCGTGTAGAGGGTGGTGGCCCACGCCGGGGCGCACGGCCTGGTTCACCGGGGGGTGGTGGAAGGCGTGCAAGGCACCGCCGTAGACAACGAGGCGCCAGTCGACGTCCGCGGCCAGTATTTCGGCGACGAAAGCGTCCCGTTGCGCGGGCGGCATGATCGGGTCTTCCGATCCGACCCCTGCCCACACAGGACAGCGGATGCGCGCCGCCTCACCCGGTCGGCCCGTGGTCAGTGCGTTGACTGTCCCGATCGCACGCAGGTCGACACCGTCGCGCCCGAGTTCCAGCCCGATGGCGCCCCCTGTGCCGTAGCCGATGACGGCGATCCGGTCGGGATCGGTCCGCGGTTCGGCACGCAACACGTCGAGCGCCGCGTGACCGATGCTCCGCATCCGGTCAGGATCTGCGAGCAGGGGAGTTACTCGGGCCATCATCTCTTCGGGGTCGGTGAACCACCGTCCGCCATGGATGTCGAAGGCGAACGCCACGTACCCCATCTCGGCCAGGGCGTCGGCCCTGCTGCGCTGGAAGTCGTTCAGTCCGGTCCCCTCGGGCCCGACCAGAACTGCGGGCCGACGGTCGGCGCCGGCCGGGAGCGCCAGGTGCCCGACCATCCTCAGACCGTCGGCCGGGTAGGCGACCGAGCGTGTGGTAACCGTGATCACGCGGCCGAACTGTAGCGGCCTCCAGGCCAGGACGATCGAATCGACAGGGCCGACCGGACAGCGTTGGCACCTCTCTGAAGTGCGATGATGGCCGACAGGTCGCCGATCTCGGTCCCGGCACGTCACCAGCATGGAGTACAGGCCGCTGTGACCTCGGCAACGGTCGACGGCACGACTCGCCGCGCCCTCCGCCGACAACCTCAACGACTGCAGGACATGGGAGGGGTTCGTCCAGCACGATGGCCGTCGTCGGCAAAATCGTGACGATCACCGACGACGGCCATCCAGACAACCGGTCCCGGCATGTGCCGCAGCCTCCGTATACAGCCGCAGCCTCCGTATACAGCCGCAGCCTCCGTATACAAGGGAAGCGAGGAGGAGGGGAAAGAACTCCCACGGCGGAGGCAGGCCCATGACCAACCCCGTCAACAGATCAGCGCCAACCGCGCGATCTTGTGCACGCACTGCCCGTACTCCGGATACGACTCCGGCAGGAAGCGCGCCTCGATGCCCTCGTTGGACGCCTGCCGGCTGGCGCCCGCGTCGTGCGTGCGGTACGTGCCGCCCGCCGAGATGGCGACGGTCAGCGCGCTCAGTCCTCCTTCTCGCGGGCGGGCGTGTGCAGTCCGAGCCCGCCGCCGCCCGGCACCCACCGGGGGCGGCGCGGGTGGTCCCACCGGCCGCGTACGAGCTCGAAGGTCTCGCCCCCGTCCGCGGAACGGAACAGCGCGGCGGGCTCCGCCCCCGCGTACACCACCTCGGGCCCCTCGGCGGGCGCCGGGATCAGCTGCCACACCCGCTCGAGCGAGGCCCCGGTCCCCTCCGGGCCCCAGTGCGCGCTGTCCCCGGAGGCGAGCAGCCGGGGCCCGCCCGTCAGCCCGCCCGCGGCGGGCGTATCACCACCGCACCGGCAGGCTCCGCCTCCCCCGGATCAGCATCCCCGGGAGCCACTCCCCCGGCTCCCCGTCCGCCGTCAGATCCGGGTAGCGCTCCAGCAGCGCGCGCAGCGCCACCTCGCCCTCGAGGCGGGCGAGGGGGGCGCCCAGGCAGAAGTGGATCCCGTGTCCGAAGGAGAGATGGCCCCGGGCCTCGCGGCGCCGTACGTCGAAGCGTTCCGGATCGGGGAAGCGCGCCGGGTCGTGGTCCGCGCCGGCCATGGCGATCAGCACGATGGCACCGCGCGGCACCCGTACGCCGCCGACCTCGGTCTCCTCCAGGGCGATGCGCGGCGTGGTGGTCGCCACCGGCCCGTCGTAGCGCAGCGTCTCCTCCACCAGCCCCGCCGCCAGCCCCGCCGGATCGGCCCGTACGGCCGCCAGCTGCTCGGGGTGCGCGAGGAGCGCGCGCACCGCGTTGCCGATCGTGTTGACCGTCGTCTCGTGCCCGGCGACGAGCAGCAGGAAGGCCAACGAGACCAGCTCGTCCTCGGTGAGCCGGTCGCCGCCCTCGTCGGCCGTGTGGACGAGGGCGCTGAGCAGGTCCTCCCCGGGGCTCTCGCGCTTGGCGGCGATGAGCCCTGTGAGATACGGCATGATCTGCTCGTACGCCTCCTTCTCCGCCTCGGGGCTGGTGGGCGCGAGGGTCTCGTTGGACCAGGCGTGGAAGGAGGCGCGGTCCAGGCCGGGGACGCCGAGCAGTTCGGAGATGACGATCATGGGGAGCGGGGAGGCGAACGCCTCGATGAGGTCGGCGCTGCGCGCTCCGTCCGCCGTCATGCGGTCCAGCAGCTCGTCGGTGATCTCCTGGATGCGCCCCCGCATCCCCTCGACCCGCCGGGCCGTGAACTCCCCCGCCACCAGCTTCCGCAGCCGGGTGTGGTGGGGCGGGTCGCTCATCAGCATGTTGGTGTTGCCGAGCATGTTCAGGGCGTACGGCGGGCTCCAGCCGGTCTGCCGCCACTCGCGATGCCAGTCCCTGCTGAGCTGCGGGGCGGTGAAGGCCTCGCGCGCGGCCTCGTACCCGACCACGAGCCACACCACGCCCCTGTCGGGCGTCACTACCTGGTGCACCGGACCGCGCTCGCGCAGCCGCGCGAAGGCGGTGTACGGGTCGGCTTCGAAGTCGGGGCTGAGCGAGGCGAGCACCTCGATCCCTCCGAGGCTGTCGGGCCGGTCGGTTCTGTCGGATAACGCGGGATCGGCGGCGGCATTCTCGGTCTCGGTCACGACGGAATTCCCTTCCCTCAGGCCCGGGTTACCGGCCCCCGCCGACCACTCCGAGCACGGCCGTTCACTCTAATCCCGCACCCCCACCCGCACAACAGAATTCTGGTGCCGGTGAGGCAGCCGTCGAGGACGTCGTGTCGGTACTTGAGCTGGCGGAGGCCGTGCCGGATCGCGGTGATCAGGTCGGCTGGGGCCTTGAAGGCCCGGTTGGCGGTGGTGGTGCGGCGCAGGACGGACCAGATGCCTTCGACCGGGTTGAGGTCGGGTGCGTAGGGCGGTAGCTGGTAGACGGTGAGCCGGTCGCGATCGGCGATGTAGCGGCGTGTTCCGGCGGTGAGGTGGGTGTTGAGGTTGTCCCGGACCAGCACGATCGGCCCGCCGAGCTGGTGGTGGGCGTCCTGGAGGAGGTCTCGGTCCCGGAGACCACGACCGGTGGCCGGGCGCTGAAGTTCTACGCCTCGGTGCGGCTCGACATCCGCCGCATCGAGACCCTCAAGGACGGCACCGACGCGGTCGGCAACCGCACCCGCGTCAAGGTCGTCAAGAACAAGGTCGCGCCGCCCTTCAAGCAGGCCGAGTTCGACATCCTCTACGGCCAGGGCATCAGCCGCGAGAGCGGCCTGATCGACATGGGTGTGGAGCACGGCTTCGTCCGCAAGGCCGGCGCCTGGTACACGTACGAGGGCGACCAGCTCGGCCAGGGCAAGGAGAACGCCCGTAACTTCCTGAAGGACAACACCGACCTCGCCAACGAGATCGAGAAGAAGATCCTCGAGAAGCTCGGAATCGGGGTACCGGCGAAGGTTGCGGTCGCCGAGGACGCCGTCCCGGGCCTGCCCCTTGCCGAGAACCTGCTCATGCGCGTCCGGCGATACCAGCCCATACGACTGGTCAGGAGCGGCCGGATATGTCGGGGGTGCCGGGCACTTCGGGCATGCTTCTCTCCTCGTGGGGGGGGCGGCTGGAGGTACAGGTGACCGCGGAACAGGGGAAGTTGAGCATCCCGCGCGAGCGAGGTGTTCTGTCGCGCAAGACCCGGACCATTCCCGGACCAAGTTGACGGCCATCGCTAACAGCACTGTCGATTTCGCAGATCAACGCAGCCGCCACGCGTGTATCACCAGCAGACGAAGAACCTGCTGAAGCCGTTACCGCCGCTCGAAACCCGGGCGACACCGGGCCTCCCACCAGAACACAGTCAGGGAGCCGCCGATCTGACTACTCGTCAGCAAGGTCAGCAAGGTCAGCAAGGTCAGCAAAGGGTCAGCAAGCGTCTGATCAGACCTGGCCACACGTGCCGACACGTGCGAGCCGCAGCCCACCTCTGCGACCGTCCCATCGCAGCTCGACCGAGTCCTTACGGCGCCCCCGCCACGAGAGATCGACAACCTCTCCCTGCACCTCTACGACCATCAGCGCCAGATATATGACCCCAGGTCAGCGCACCCTCCCCCGCGGCTTCAGCGCCACCGGCGGCAGCTCCGGCGCGGGCAGCGGCGCGCCGTCGTAACCCTTCACCTCGCCGAAGCGGGAGCCCGTCATCCAGTCACCCCGCGCCTGCTCGATCTCCTCGTGGCTGCGGCCCACGAAGTTCCACCACATGATGAGCTCCTCCTCGAACGGCTCGCCGCCGAGCAGCATCAGGCCCGCGTCCGACCCGGCGAGCAGCGGCAGTTCCGTGCGGCCGCAGCCGAGGTAGAGCATCGATCCCGGCAGCACGGGGACGCCGTCCACGCGGGCCTCGCCGGACATGGCGAGGACGGCGTACTCGAAGTCGGGGTTCAGCGGCAGACGTACTTCGGCACCGCCGGTCAGGGCGAGGTCGGCGCCGACGATCGGGGTGTACGTCGTGCCGGGCGAGGCCGCGCCGTCGAGTGCGCCGAGGATGAGCGTCGCGGAGATGCCCGGAGCCGTGACGACCGGCAGCTCGGTGTGGTGCTCGAAGCTCGGGTCGGTGTGGCGGTGGGCGTCGGGCAGCGCCACCCACAGCTGGGCGCCGTGCAGGAAGCGGGCGTGCGACCTGGGGCTCTCCTCGGAGTGCGAGATCGCCCGGCCGGAGGTCATCAGGCCGAGCTCGCGCGGGCGGATCGTCTGGAGGCCGCCGGTGGAGTCGCGGTGCAGGACCTCGCCGTCGTGCAGCCAGCTGACCGTCTGCAGGCCCATGTGCGGGTGGGGGCCCACCTGCATGCCGGGCTCGTCGGCGATGTCGTCCGGGCCGTAGTGGTCGACGAAGCACCACGCGCCGACCATGCGGCGGCCCAGGTTGGGCAGCAGACGGCGGACCTCGGTGGACTCGCCGAGCTTGACCTTCTTGGGGCTGAGGAGTTCCCGCACCGGTTCGGCGACGACGAACCCGCGCCCGCCGCACAGGGCCGGAACCGCCTCGCGATCAAGATTGCTCATGTCGGACAACCTAGCCCCGCGGGGCACCGGACGTCAGGCACGCGGCGCGCCCGTCACCCAGCGGAATTTCTGACCGCGTGGAGGAGTTGTGCGCAACCAGAAGGAGGCACCAGTGGAGATGACCTATTACGGCCACGGAACCGCGGCCGAGCGCTGGGAGCGCGCGCGGCAGTTCTTCGACGCCAAGGAGTACGCCACGGCGGCACGCATCCTGGCCGACCTGGCCGACGAGGTGCCCGAGCAGGTCGCCCCGCGGCTGCTGCTCGCCCGCGCCTACTACCACTCGGCGCAGCTGCTGCGCGCGGAGGCCGAGCTGCGTACGGTCATCGAACTGGACCCGGTCGAGCAGTACGCCCGGCTGCTCCTCGGCCGCACTCTCGAGCGGCAGGGCAGGGACGCTGACGCCGCCCCGCACCTGCGGATGGCGGCGGCGTTCTCCGGGGACTTCACGGAGGTCTGATCGAGCTCAAGGGGCGCCGGTGGCTTCGGCCATCGGCGCCCTAGGCGTATGCCTTGCGCTGCGTCACGCCCACACCGCCTCGGCGAACGCGACGCCCGCGAAGACCGCGCCGAGCCCCGCGACCACACTGGCAAGGACGTTGGCCGCGGCGTAGAAGCGCGCTCCGTCCTCGGCAAGCCGCAGTGTCTCGTACGAGAAGGTCGAGTACGTCGTCAGGGCGCCGCACAGGCCGGTGCCGAGGAACAGTTGGAGCTGAGAGGTGGCGGCGCCCGCGACGACGGCTCCCGTGAGCACGCCGAGGACCAGGCTGCCCAGGACGTTCACCGCGAACGTCCCCCACGGGAAGACCGTGTCGTGTCTCGCCTGCACCGCACGGTCGGTGAGGAAGCGCAGCGGGGCGCCGATCATCGCCCCGGCCACCACGCAGAGCCAGTTCACCGGTCGGCCTCGCCCCGGCCGACGTACCGGATGACCTCGCAGTCGTCGAGGATCACCAGACCTTCGGCGACCAGTTCGTCGAGCTGGGGGAGGAAGGCGCGGACCTTGTCCTCGTCGTCGACGATCACCACCGCGACCGGCAGGTCCTCGCTCAGCGAGAGGAGGCGCTGGGTGTGGATGAGCGAGGAGGCGCCGAATCCCTCGATCCCCCGGAAGACGCTGGCGCCCGCGAGGCCCGCCTTGCGGGCTCGGTGGACGATCTCCGAGTAGACCGGCTTGCGGTGCCAGAGGTCGGTCTCGCCGATGAAGACCGTCACCCGCAGTGCCCGGCCCGTCAGTCTGGTCATGGTCGCCTCCGCCTCGTCATGGTCGCCTCCACGCAACCAGGCGGCGGGTCGCCCGCGCCGCGCTCCACACCGCTCCGAGTGCCGCGAGCAGTGTCAGTCCGAGATAGGCCAGGCCCGTGCGGACGTGGCCGCCGTTCACCAGACGCTCGATGTCGACAGCGTAGGTGGAGAAGGTGGTGAAGCCGCCGAGGACACCGGTGCCGAAGAAGGGCCGCAGCAGGCGGTGGGCGGTCCGCAGCTCGGTGAGCAGCACCATGAAGACGCCCATGGCGGCGCAGCCGACGACGTTCACGAGGAGCGTGGTCCAGGGGAACGCGTCAGGGGAGGTCGGCCAGATCAGGGAAGCGCCGTAGCGGGCCGACGCGCCGATCGCGCCGCCGAGGGCCACGACCGCCACCACGGGCCACACGTTGTACTTCCTCACTCCCCCGCCCGAGAACATCACCTGTAAAGGATCACCGCATCCTCAGGCTAGCCGTCCGGCGGGGACTGCTGAGCCGCTACTCGCTCAGCGCCGTCCCGCAACGTACGCAGTAGCGGGCGTCGCGCTCGGTGGCGAGGCGGCCGCACTCGGGGCAGACGCGGTCGAGGAGGCAGGCCGGCTCTCCGGCGTCGGAGGTGTCGGAGGTGTCGGAGGCTTCGGAGCCGCGGGCGGAGCTGATGCCGAGGGGCGGGCCCCGTCGGTGGGCGGTCGTGTAGACGAGCCCTGCTTCCCCCGCGTACACGGAACGGGTCGTACCGGCCGGAAGCCACACCAGGGCGCCGGGCGTGAGCGGCCATGCCCCGTCCGGGGTACGGAGTTCACCGGCGCCGTTCAGCACGGTCACGAGTACGCCGAGCGTGGTCTCGGTGTGCTCGCCGATGCCCGCGCCGGGCGCGAGCCGGATGACATTGGCGTCCAGGTCCCGCGCGTGCCCGCCCAGTGACCACACGACGGTGATCTGCCCCTGCCCGGTGGCGGCGGTCTGCTCCGGGCCGACGAACACCGGAGCGGTGGCGGCGAACGTACTCATGGGGACTCCAGTGGGCGGGTG
>NZ_SRIC01000084.1 GCF_004684775.1 Streptomyces sp. MZ04 | reverse complement strand
CGCCGGGGCGGCCTGCGCCGTGCCGGGGGTGATGGTCGACAGGCCGAGCGCGGCCACCACGGCGAGGGCTCTCGCGCCGGTACGTATGTGCATGCGGCTCTCCCAACTGTCCTCAGTTGTGCTCGATGGGGTCACAACTGCCGTCAGCGGACGGGGTGTTGACCCCTCGTACGCCGTGCAGGCGTCGACCGTAGTGACGCGCGAGGCGGTTTCGCGCTGACGGGACCGCTCAGCTTTGTTGACTCTGTGTCTCTCCCGCTGTTCCGGCGCTACGTTCACAGGGGGAGCCACAGGGGGAGCCGGGGAGCCACAGGGGGAGCCTTCGGGCGTATGGAGGTGTGGGGGATGCTCGACAGCACGATGACAGCACTGGCCGCTGCGGGCGGCCTCGCCGTCGCGCGGGCCGCGGGCACGGACGCGTGGGCCGGGATCCGGCAGGCGGTGGCCCGGTGGTTCGGGCGGGGGGACGAGGAGCGGGAGCGGGCGGAGCTGGCGCGGCTCGATCAGACGGCGGTGGCGCTGACCGTTGCCGCAGGGGGTGGGGAGGGAGCCCTGCGGGCCCGCATCGAGGAAGAGACCTCGTGGCGTACGCGTTTCGAGGTGGTTCTGGAGTCCCTGGACGACGCCCGGCGCCGGGAGGCGGTGGCGCAGTTGCAGGCCCTGATCGAGGGGCGTGCGGTGCCTGGCGTTGGGCAGATCTCGGTCTCGGGGCCCGGCGCGACGTCCGTGGTGGGGACGTATGAGAGCCATGGCACCACCGTCAACATCGAGAAGATGTACGGAGGGATGTGGCCGGGTAGCCCCTTGCCGGGAGGCCCCGTGCCGGGAGGCCCCGTGCCGGGAGGCGCGGCTCCGGGAGGCCCTACCCCGCCGGCTCCGTCCCAGGGCTGAACGGACCGGCTGCGGCAAGCCCACCCCCTCGGGAGTGGCCGCACCTCGTCGGCGTGCTGCCCCAGGAAGCGCACTGCTTCCAGGGGCGGGCCGTCGGCGGGCGGCTCGCCCGGGAGATGGCCGACGGGGGGACGGCCGTGCTCGGTCAGGTGCTCGCGGGGACCGGAGGCGTCGGCAAGACCCAGCTCGCCGCCCGGTACGCACGCGACCTGCGGGACAGCGGCGAGATCGACCTGCTCCTGTGGGTCACCGCGGTGAACCGCGAGGCCATCGTCGCCGCGTACGCCCGCGCCGCCGAGGAGTGGCTCGGCCTGAACCTGCCGGACTCCGAGAAGGCCGCGGCCCGTTTCCTCGCCTGGCTCGAACCGCGCCCGGCGGGCGGCCCCAGCTGGCTCGTCGTCCTGGACGACCTCACCGACCCCGTCGACCTGCTCGCCGACCCGGCCTTGCAGCGCGGTGGTCTGTGGCCGCCGGCCAGCCCGCGGGGCAGGACCCTGATCACTACGCGGAGAAGGGACGCGGTGCTGACCGGGCACGGGCGCAGGAGCGTCGCCGTCGGGCTCTTCAAGAGGCAGGAGTCCGTTCACTATCTGAGCCAGGTGCTCGGGTCGGGGCGCGACCCGCTCGACTGCGTGGCCCTGCTCGCCGCGGACCTCGGGGATCTGCCGCTCGCGCTCTCCCAGGCCGCCGCCTATCTCCTCGAGGCCACTGATGTGAGCTGCGCCGAATATCGGCGGCAACTGTCGGTACGTACACGTGAGTTGGAGCGGCTGATTCCCGAGCGCGGCATGCTGCCCGACACGCAGACCGTCACCGTGGCCGCCACCTGGTCGCTGTCCGCCGAGCGTGCCGACGCCATGCGGCCACGCGGGCTCGCGCGCCCCATGCTCGCCCTCATCGCGGTGCTCGACCCCAACGGCATCCCTGCGGCCGCCCTCACCGGCCCGCCCGCCCTCGCCCATCTCGCCGCACACCGCACCACAGCCGTGCCGGGGCCCGTCAGCGAGGAGGACGCCGTCGGAGCGCTGCGTGCCCTGCACCGGATGAGCCTGATCGACTACACCCCCGGCGTCCCGCACCAGGCCGTCCGCGTCCACCAGCTCATCCAGCGCACCTTCCGTGAGTCCTTGGCGCGCACCGCCCTCGCCGAGACCTCCGTCGCGGCCGCCGACGCGCTGGTCGCCGCCTGGCCTGACGTCGAACGCGACACCGCGCTCGCCCAGGTGCTTCGCGCGAACACGGATGCCGTACGCAGGGTGGCCGAGCTCGCCCTGTGGCAGAACGGCGTCCACCCCGTGCTCTTCCTCGCCGGGGACAGCGTCCAGGAGAGCGGCCAGGTCACGGCCGCCCTCGGCTACTTCCGCACCCTGGGACGGCTCGCCCACGACCGGCTCGGACCCGACCACCGCCACACCCTGCGCATCCGGCTCCAACTGGCCGATCTGCGGGGGATGGCGGGCTATCCGGACGAGGCGCTCACCGGCCTCGAGGAAGCGCTGGTCGACTGCGAGCGGGTGCTCGGCGACTACGACCGCGACACCCTGCGGGCCCGCCACGAACTCGCCCACGCGCACGGCCTCGTCGGGGATGTGGCGGGCGCCCTCGCCAGCCTGGAGCAGGTGCTCGTGGTCCGTCAGTGGGTGCTCGGCGACGACCACCCCGAAACCCTCGACACCCGGGGCTCACTGGCCCTGTGGTGGGGCGACGCGGGCGACACGGCAGGGGCCATCGCCGCGCTCGATCAGCTCATCGTCGACCGCGAGCGCGTCCTCGGCCGCGACCACCCCGATCTCTTCAGGGCCCGCCACAACCTCGCGCTCTACCGGGGCGAGGAGGGGGACAAGTCCGGGGCCGTCGCCGCCTACCGGCACCTGCTCGCCGACCGGGTGCGGGTGCTCGGGCCCGACCACGCGGAGACCCTCGGCACCCGCCGCGAACTCGCCTACTGGCAACGGGACTCCGGCGACGTGACCACCGCCCTCGACACCTTCGAGCTGCTCGTCCCCGACATGGACCGCGTCCTCGGCGCCGACCACCTCGACACCCTCACCACCCGCCGGAGCCTCGGCTACACGTGGGGCGTGGCGGGGGACACGGCCGGATCGGTCATCGCGTACCGGCAGGTCCTCGCCGATCTGCGGTGCGTGCTCGGCCCCGACCACGCCGAGACGCTGGCCACCGCCGCGGTGCTCGCGGGCGGTCTCGTGGACCGGGGCCGGCAGCACCTCGGCGGCGGAAGCCCGCAATTCCGGCACGCCCACCCGGACATGGGCCCGCGCACCGTCTGGTACGCGCAGGCCCTCGCCTGCTTCGAGGAGGCCAGAGGCCTGACGAGCCCCGAGGAATCCCCGGGCGTCTACGGCGGCATCCTGCACGACATCGCGTCCACCTACCGCAGCGCCGGGGACCTCAAGGAGGCCGTCGAGCACTACCAACAGGCCATCTCCTACCGACAACGCGGCGACAGTCCCGCCGAGTTGGTCGCCACCATGAACGCCCTCGCGAACTGCCTGGTCGCGATGGGGGACCTGGGCGAGGCCTCGGCCGTGCTTCGCCGGATCACCGGAGAGCTCCTGAACTTCCCCGAGCCCGCCGGGCAGCGTGCCTCATATCTGCGCGATGTGGATCTCACCTACGAGGAGTTGGGGGACGCGCTGGAGGCGCAGGGGCAGCTGGAGCAGTCGCATGTGGCGTACTCGCACCGGTGGGGGGCGACGGCGGAGCCGCCGGACTCGGAGCACTCCCGATAGGCCCTCGGCGTCGTCCCCGTCCACCGCCGGAACGCCCGGTGGAAGGCGGTGTCCTCGGAGAAGCCGAGGCGCGCGGCGAGGTCGGCTATCGGCTCGCGGCCCTCCGTGAGCCCCGCGATCGCCGCGTCGCGCCGCACGCCGTCCTTCAGCCGTTGGTACGAGGTGGACTCCCGGGCGAGGTGGCGCCGCAGCGTCGCCGGGCTCACCGCGAGGCGGTCCGCGATCTCGCCGAGCGAGGGGAGACGGGGAGAGGAGCGCAGTGCGCGGGCGAGGGCGCGGCGCACCTGTTCGGCGACCGTCGTCCCGTACTCGCGCCGCGACAGGAGGTCGAACGGCGCCCGGTGCAGCATCTCGTCGAGCGCCGCCTCGTCCCTGATCAGCGGGGCGGCCAGCCAGCGCGCGTCGAACCCGGCGCCGGTGCGGGCCGCGCCGAAGCGGACGGGGCAGCCGAAGAGGGTGCCGTACTCGTTCTTGTGCGGGGGCGGCGGATGCCCGAACTCCGCCCAGTGGAGCGGGATGCGGCGGCCGATCAGCCAGCTGCACAGGCGGTGCCAGATGATGACGAGGCACTCGGCGAGGAAGTGGTCGTGCTCCAGATCGTTGCGTACGGCGAAGACGGCCGCGCCGCTGGTGCCGTGGTGCTCCAGGGTGAGATCGGGGCCGCCGGGAAACAGGCCGTAGAAGGTGACGCCCCGCCGCATCGCCGTACCGAGGTCGTGGCAGCCGAGGGCGGCGTGGCACATCATCGCGAACGTGCCGGGCCTGCTGACGGCCGAGCCGAGGCCCAGGAACTCGTCGCCGGTCGCGCGGTACAACTCCCGGAAGAGACGGGCGAACTGGAGCTCGGTGACGCGGGCCAGGTCGTCGCCGAGGAGGAGCGGTGGGATCTGCGCGGTGCGCAGCAGCGGGACGGTGTCCACGCCGCGCCGCTCGGCGCCGCGGAGCACGGAGCGCACATGGTGCACGGTGATGGTCCGCCTGGGCATGGGGTTCCCATCCCCCGTCGGGCGGGGGATGAAGCGCGGTGGACGGGGATGAAGCGTGGTGGGCGGGGATGTGCACCTCCCCGCCCACCGGTTGCCCCTGCGTCTCAGACGCCCGCCAGGCCCGCGAGCACCCCGAATCCGACCGGCAGCAGGAAGGCGATGCGGCCGTACTCGGGCCGTCCCCTCTCCCCGCGGCGCAGGAACGCCGCGAAACCGGCCGTGACGATGCCGAACGTCACGGCGTACAGCAGGGTGTCGGACGACGAAAGGCCGCTCCAGCCGTCCGACAGCAGTGCCGTCAGCGTCATCGTGCCGCCGAACAGCGCGGCCGCGGCCATCGCGTCGCCCCCGGTGAACACCAGGGGTGATGTGCCGCCGTGCCGCTCCTTGCGGGCGACCTGGAAGACCAGGACGGCCACCAGGACGACCTCGGCGACCACGGCGAGCATGAACGATGCCTTGAAGGCGGTCTCCATGGTCAAGGCCTCCTCACATATCTCGGGCAGCGTGTCACGACGCGGCTCAGCCGCAGGCCGTGGCGATGGTGGAAATGCCGGTGACCTCGCCGAAGATGCCGATGAGGAGCTTGATCCGCTCCTCCTTGTTGCCGGCCTGGACGATGAGCTTCGCACCCTTGAGCACGCCGCCGAACTTGGTGGCCTTGGTCACCAGGAGCGCGTTGCCAGCGATGAACGCGCCGATCGAGCCCACGCACTTGGTCACCTTCCAGGCGGTGTCCCAGCCGCTGCGCAGCTGCACGCCCTGCGGCTCCAGCTTGGCGAGGGCCGCCTGCTGTGCCGCCTCGTCGCCCGGGTACATCGCCTCGACGAGCTGCTGGGTCGTCGGGTTCTGGGGAAGCGCCCCCAGTCGCTCGTCCAGGCCCTCCTCGACGATCTGCGGCGCGCCCGAGTCCTCGGCGACGGAGGCCGGCACGCCCGCCGCAGCCTGGCGTTCGGCGGCGCGGGCATGGGCGGCCTCGGTGGCGGAGGCGATCGGTCCGGCCGCGGCGAGTGCGAGGGCCGCGGTGACGGACAGCGCGGCGGTGCGCAGCACGTTTCTCGATATGGACATGTGTGTTCCCCTTTTTGTTCATCGCGTCGCGATGAGCCCATGCCGGATGGATCCGCCCTGGTCAGGGGCGGTGAGGCGGCGGGCTTGGGAGGGATACTGGTGCCCAAGGGGTGCGGGCGACAAGGTTTTTGAGGATCTTCAGAGCCTTACCGCCGGGTCACTGAACGCCCAGTCGCCGGGTCACTGCACACCCGCAAGACGCAGTAGGGCGGTGGTCGCCGCCGCGCCGATCACGACCACGGCGAACGGCGCCTTGCGCCAGGCCAGTACGCCGCCGACCAGGACGCCGAGCGGGCGGGCCCATCCGGCGAGACCGTGCCCCTCGGTGAGCGCGCCGGTGGCGAGGAGCGCGACGAGCAGGACCGTCGCGCCGACGGTCAGCAACTCCTGCATGCGGGCGGGGAGTTCGACCCGACCGTGGAGAAGCGGACCTGCCAGGCGGAAGACATACGTTCCGGCGGCGAGGGCGAGGACGCAGGCGAGTTGGGCGTTCACGAGGCGCTCCTCGGAGTGGTGTCACGGGTGGAACGGGCGGGGCGGCTCGGTCCGCGCCGGGCGGCGAGCAGTCCGAGCAGGGCGAGCAGCACCGGCACCCCGGCGGGAAGCAGCGGCGTCGCGGCGACCGCGATCACCGCACCGGCGGCCGCCGCCCGCCGCGTCTTGCTGTCGCCCCGCAGCGCGGGCAGCACCAGGGCGAGCAGGACGGCGGGGAACGCGGCGTCGAGCCCGAAGCGTGCGGTGTCGCCGATCGCGGAACCGGCGAGCGCGCCGCCGAGAACACTGACGTTCCATACGGCGAACAGGCCGACCCCGGATATCCAGAACGCCGCCTTGCGCCGCTTCTGGTCGGGCTGCGCGAGGACGAACGCCGCCGTCTCGTCGGTGATCAGATGCGCGCCTATGAGCCGCGCGGCCCAGGACCGTCCCAGGCTGTCGGCCACGGCCAGGCTGAACGCCGCCGTACGGGAGTTGAGCAGAAGGCCGGTCGCCGCCGCGGCCACGGGGCCGCCGCCCGCCGCGAGGATCCCGACCGCGCTGAACTGGGCGGAGCCCGCGTACACGAGCAGCGACATCAGCACCGGCACCCAGACCGGAAGCCCGCCGGCGACGGCGATCGCGCCGAAGGAGACGCCGACGACGGCGTCGGCGAGCCAGACGAGGGCGATGTCGCGCAGGACGCCGCGGGGGAGGTGGGAGAGCCGGACGAAACCCTCGTCCGTTCGGTCGGGTGGGCTGTCTGTTCGGTGTGGCGAACGCATGCGTCGTAGGATGGGCGGGACGGGTGTCGTTCGTCAAGCCGAACGAATGGTCCCCTACAGCGAACGCGTGAGAGAGGGCGGTACGGCATGACTGACGGCAAGGGCGACGCCGCCCGATCCCGGCTGCCTCGTGAATGGGTCGCGGCCGCGCTGCGCCGGGAGCGGACCAAGGCGGGGATCTCCCTCTCCGAGCTGGCCAAGCGCGCCGGGATCGCGAAGTCGACGCTTTCGCAGCTGGAGGCGGCCACCGGCAACCCGGGGATCGAGACGCTGTGGGCGCTCGCCGTGGCGCTAGGGGTGCCGTTCAGCGTGCTGGTGGAGTCACCCGCGCCCGCAGTCACGGTGATCCGTGCGGGGGAGGGCCCGACCATGCATGCCGAACAGGCGTCGTACGCGGGGACGTTGCTGTCGCCGGGACCGGCCGGGGTGCGGCGCGACATCTACCACGGGGCGATGGAGCCGGGGTCCGCGCGGGAGTCCGACGCGCACATCCCGGGCTCGGTGGAGCATCTGGTCGTCAGTACGGGGCGGCTGCTGGCGGGGCCTCAGGGAGAGACGGTGGAGCTGGGTGCCGGGGATTACATGTCGTACCGGGGGGATGTTCCACATCTGTACGAGGCGCTGGAGCCGGGGACGACGTTCGTACTGGTGATGCAGCACAGCTAGGAGACCCCCTGCGGGTGCTTCGTGGCTGATCGCGCAGTTCCCCGCGCCCCTTCGGGGCGCTCCTGTGCGGCGGCGGATCCGAAGCGCCCCGTAAGGGGCGCGGGGAACTGCGCGAGCAACCACAAAGTACCCGCAGAATGAAACGCTCCCCCACCGCTCAAGGCGCCCACGCCAGGAAAAGGCAGGGGCCCCGCGCCTCACCACAAAGGTGAGGGCAGGGCCCCTTGGGTACTGCTATCCATGTCCGGATCAAGTCACCGGAACTGTCACACGCCCCATTCGAATGGGGCGCCCCACTACATGGGGGTGACGTTCTCCGCCTGCGGACCCTTCGGGCCCTGCGTGACGTCGAAGCTCACGGCCTGGTTCTCCTCAAGGGAGCGGAAGCCGTTCGCGTTGATCGCGGAGTAGTGGACGAAGACGTCGGGGCCTCCGCCTTCCTGGGCGATGAATCCAAAGCCCTTTTCGGCGTTGAACCACTTCACGGTTCCGGTAGCCATAAGCCCTCCTTGGGCCAAAGGGTTGCCCTGCTCCAGAACCTGCGATTGTTGAAACAACTGCATAAGTCTGAAAACGACGAGAGCCTGCGGGTCACATGCTCCGCAGGCTCTGTACTGCAAGGGAAACCAAACTGCAACTTGCGGCGAGCTTAGCACGCAGGCAGCCGAAAGCAATAGGGGGCAAGATCACGTCACTCGGAGGTTTGACGGACCCCCCAGAGGGGTTGACGGACCAGGTCCGAAGGGGTTGACAAAGGCGCGTTCCGGCCCCGCTTTCTGCACGGTACAGCAAGGGGGCTAGCCTCCCCGATGTGGACAATTCTCCCGTTGACACCCTCGCGGGTGCGGGCGCCGATCAGCTGCCCAGCCCCCGCCGCACGCCCCGGCCGCGCGTCGGTCACATCCAGTTCCTGAACTGCCTGCCCCTCTACTGGGGACTCGCGCGGACCGGAACGCTCCTCGACTTCGAGCTCACGAAGGACACCCCGGAAAAGCTCAGCGAGCAGCTGGTGCGGGGCGATCTCGACATCGCGCCCGTGACCCTGGTCGAGTTCCTGCGGAACGCCGACGACCTGGTCGCCTTCCCCGACCTCGCGGTCGGCTGCGACGGCCCCGTCATGTCCTGCGTGATCGTCTCGCAGGTGCCGCTCGACCAGCTGGACGGCGCCCGGGTCGCGCTCGGCTCGACCTCGCGCACCTCAGTGCGCCTGGCGCAGCTGCTGCTCGCCGAGCGCTACGGCGTACGTCCCGATTACTACACGTGCCCGCCCGACCTCGGGCTGATGATGCAGGAGGCGGACGCCGCCGTACTCATCGGGGACGCGGCGCTGCGGGCCAATCTGATCGACGGGCCGCGGCTCGGCCTGGACGTCTATGACCTGGGTCAGATGTGGAAGGACTGGACGGGGCTTCCGTTCGTCTTCGCGGTCTGGGCGGCGCGGCGCGAGTACGCCGAGCGGGAACCCGTCGTGGTGCGCGAGGTGCACAAGGCGTTCCTGGCCTCGCGTGACCTCTCGCTGGAGGAGGTCGGCAAGGTCTCCGAGCAGGCGGCGCGCTGGGAGACCTTCGACGCGGGGGTCCTCGAGCGGTACTTCACGACGCTGGACTTCCGGTTCGGCAGCGCGCAGCTCGAAGGCGTGGCGGAATTCGCGCGCCGGGTGGGGGAGACGACGGGCTTCCCCGCGGACGTACGGGTGGAGTTGCTCGAACCGAGGTAGGTCACGGCTGGGGCATGCCTGGACTTCCGGGCATGCCCGCGGACTACGCTGAGCTGCGGACACATGCCCGCGGTCCCAGTGGCCGCGGCCGCGCGGCACCGTCTGGGGGAGGCCTTCGTCATGCACCCGCTCGATCCCGGCGAACCGACCGTCATCGGGCCCTACCGGCTGCTCGGCCGGCTGGGCTCGGGCGGCATGGGCCGGGTCTATCTGGGGCGCAGCGCGGGCGGCCGCACCGTCGCCGTGAAGGTCGTCCATCCGCACTTCGCGCTCGACGAGGAGTTCCGCGCCCGCTTCCGGCGCGAGGTGGACGCCGCGCGGCGGGTCGGCGGCGACTGGACCGCGCCGGTCCTGGACGCCGATCCGGAGGCGGCCGTTCCGTGGGTGGCCACGGGGTATGCGGCGGGCCCCTCGCTGGCGGAGGCGGTGCGCGATCTCGCTCCGCTGCCCGCCCATTCCGTACGCGTACTGGTCGCGGGCCTCGCCGAGGCGCTGGCGCACGTACACGGACTGGGGCTCGTGCACCGTGATGTGAAGCCGTCGAACGTGCTGCTCACGATGGACGGCCCGCGCTTGATCGACTTCGGCATCGCGCGGGCGACGGACGGCACGGCCTCGCTCACCTCGACCGGCGTCTCCATCGGTTCGCCCGGCTACATGTCGCCGGAGCAGATCCTCGGCAAGGGTGTCGCCGGGGCGGCGGACGTCTTCTCGCTGGGCGCGGTGCTGGTGTACGCGGCGACGGGGGCCTCGCCGTTCCCCGGCGACTCCTCCGCATCCCTCCTCTACAAGGTCGTACACGAAGAGCCTGAACTGGACGGCCTCGAGGGCGATTTGCGTGACCTCGCGCGCGAGTGCCTCGCCAAGGACGCCGGTGCGCGGCCTGCCCCGCAGGAGATCGCGCGGCGCCTGGCGCCCTCGGGTGCGGACACGCTGGTGGCGGCCGGGTGGCTGCCGGGTCCGCTGGTGGAGCGGGTCAGCCGGAGCGCGGTGCGGATCCTCGACCTGGACACGGACGGGGCGGGGATCGCGGAACAGCCGTCCGGTCCTGTGCCGTTCGGGACCTCGATGGCGGGCGGACCGCCGTCGACGGTGGGCTCGGCCGCGGGGGGCGACGCTCGGGCCGGGGGGCATGAAGTGCCGCAGGGCAGCGGCGCGTTCGGCCCGGCGGACGCCTCGTACGCGCCCGTCGCCGCCCCGACTCCTCCCGCGTACGTCCCCACACAGACGTCAGGGCCCTCCCGGCCGCCCGGCCGGGTCAGCGTCTCGGTGGCCGCGGCTTCCGCGCCCAACGGCGTCGACGGCAAGGGCCGCAAGGTCAGTTGCACGCTCGTCCTCGGCGTCGCGGGCGCGCTCGCCGCGGTGACGGTCGGCTCCGTCTTCGTACTGGGACTGCTTCCCGGGGACGGCGAGAAGTCGAGCGACGCGGGCAGGCAGCCCCCGAACGCGACCGCGAGTCAGCAGCCCGGCGACGGCGCGGACCAGGGCGGCGGCAAGGTCCCCGCCTCCTACCTCGGCACCTGGGAAGGCCAGGCGGTGGCGGCCAGCGGGGCCGTCCCGATGGGCACGTTCAGGGTCGAGGTCGAGCAGGGCAAGGTCGGCGAACGCTTCGCGGTCATGACCCAGACCGACCAACTGGGCGGCACCTGCGCCGTGGACCTCGTCCTGAAGTCGGTGTCGGCCAAGGAGATCGTGGCCCGGGGCAAGGGGCGGGCGGACGGCGCGGCCCAGTGCACGAAGAACGCGCACACGGTGCGACTGCGGCCGGTCGGCGACGACCTGCGCTATCTGTCGGAGAACGCGGAGTCGGGGAATCCGGAAGCGCGGATGTCGCGGGTGGAGTGAAGGCCGCGGCCTGAGAGGGGAGGCCTCTGGGGGTGTCGTTACTGTATTCGTCAGCAACGATCGCACCTGCCAGTCCGTGTTAAGGATTACGATCCGCTCATGCCTGCAGATCACTCCCCGGCGTACGAAGCCCGGTACACCTGGACGCCCGTCCAGCTCCTGAGCGGTGCCGCGACGCGCCGCCTCGTCGCCTTCCGGGTCGACGACCAGGGGGTGACCCTGGGCGGTGCACCTGCGAAGTACGCACGGCAGACCGCATTCGTGCCCTGGCAGGACATCGAGGCAGTGGTCTTGTGGCAGCAGAGCACCGCGGGGCTCTCGCCCATGAACTATGTGGGCCTGCGCCGCAGGGTGGGCGCACCGCGGCTTCCCGGAGCCAATTCCGGACTGAGCCGGGAGCAGACCGGCCGTCTCGCACCCCACGTGGACCACGAGGTCTTCTTGGCGAGCAGGCACATCAATCTGTGGACGCTGGACCGGGGGCGTCTTGCCGAGGCTCTGGGTGTGTTTGCCCCGGGGGTTGCGGTCGAGGAAGTATCGAACACCTGACGACACACAAGAGCTGAGCGGGAGGGGCACGTACCGATGCGAGTGCGGGCGACCGTGGTCCGGGAGGGAGCCGCGCCACAGGAAGCGTTGATCAACATCGACGACGGTACGACCGCGGCGGAAGTGGCCGCGGCGGTGGAGCGGTTGAACGGGCGGGGCAGCGCCATGCCGTTCGAGATCCCTGGCGTGGTGACGCCGTCGCCCGGACGCGCCCCCGGATGGCAACAGCCGGCGGCTGCCGGGTCCGGGCTGCTGTGGGTCGACGGCATGCGCTGCGAACCGGATGCGCCGGTCGGCAAGACGCTGCGGGACGGGGTGCGCCTCACCACCGACGACTCAGTGGGGCCGTTCATGACGAACGGCGAGCCCATAGGCCGGTACGAGGTCACGGTCAGCGGCGGCCCGGGGGCCGGCCGGGTGGCCAGGCTCTCCACGGGCGTCAGCACGATCGGCTCCGCGCCCACCGCCACGCTCGCCGTCGAGGACTCCTACCTCGCGCAGATGGCCGCGCGGGTCACCGTCGACATGAAGGGGCGGATCGAGATCGCCCCCTTCGACGGGGCTGTCCTCGCGCTCGACGACGAGCAGATGTCAGGGCCGCAGGAGTGGGAGCCCGGCATGCTCCTCAAGTCCGGCGAATCCCTGTTCAGCCTCTCCGAGGTCGGGGCGCCCGACGCTCACCTCTCACCTGCGGGCGAGGGCGGCCTCGCCTACAACCGGCCGCCCCGGCTGACCTCGCCGCGTGCCAACCCCCGCCTGCTCGTGCCCGTGGAGCCGAAGAAGGACGAGGCGCACCGCTTCCAGCTGCTCTCGATGCTCCTGCCGCTCTTCTTCGGCGTGGGCATGTACTTCATGATGAAGTCGGTCTACTTCCTCCTCTTCTGTCTGATGTCGCCGGTCATGATGCTCGGCCAGTGGTTCAGCGACCGGCGGCACGGCAAGAAGAAGTACGGAGCCGCGCTCAAGGAGTACAAGAAGGCGATGGCCGACCACGAGGCCGAGGTGGAGCGGCTCGGCGAGGTCGATCAGCGTCGCCGCCGCGAGGCGTTCCCGGACCCCGGCCAGTTGCTCCTGTTCGCCACCGGACCGCGCCGCCGGCTGTGGGAGCGGCGGATCACCGACCTGGACGCGATGCAGCTGCGGGTGGGCTTCGGTGACCTGCCTGCCGAGATCGACCTGGCCTTCGGCCGCGGCGCCACCGTGGAGGAGGGGGAGGAGCCCAAGCCCCCGGTCGTCACCAACGTTCCGCTGACGCTGCCCTTCGCCGAGCTCGGCGTCGTCGGCATCGCGGGCGACCGGCCGCGCGCGGTCTCCACGACCCGGTGGCTGGCCGCCCAGGCCGCGGTCCTGCACAGCCCGCGTGACCTCTCCCTCGTCGTCCTCTCCTCCGCACCGGACGCCGAGGAACACTGGAGCTGGACCCAGTGGCTCCCGCACACCAGCCCTCAACAGGGCCAGAACTGCGTCGCATTGCTGGGCACCGACGGCGAGTCCATCTCCCGCCGCGTCACCGAGCTCCTCAACGACCTCCAGCGCCGCCAGGCGATGGCCAAGGAGCACGGCGGCTTCAACGCGATGCGCCCCGACTCGCAGGTGCTGCTCATCCTCGACGGCGCGCGCCTCCTTCGCCGGGTGCCCGGCGTCCCGCAACTGCTCCAGGAAGGCCCGGCGGTCGGGATCTTCGCGCTGTGCGTGGACGACGACGAGCGGCTGCTGCCCGAGGAGTGCCGCACCGCCGTCTGCTGGACACCGGACTCGCCGACCCGCGTTCACCTGCGGGGTTACGGATACGAGGCGGTCGGCCACGTCCTCGCCGACCAGGTCTCCACCGCCTGGTGCGAACGCGTCTCCCGCGCCCTCGCCCCCGTACGCGATGTGAGCCGCGACGATGCCGACAGCGCGCTGCCCACGGCCGCCCGGCTGCTCAACCTCATAGAGATGCCGAACCCGACCGGCGCGGACATCGCCCGGATCTGGCAGCGCGGCGGATCGACCACGGCGGCGCCGATCGGCATCGCCGCCGACGGACCGTTCGTCCTGGACATCCGGCGCGACGGGCCGCACGCCCTGATCGCCGGTACCACCGGTGCCGGCAAGTCGGAGCTGCTGCAGACGATCATCACGTCGCTCGCGGTCGGCAACACCCCGGACGCCCTGAACTTCGTCCTCATCGACTACAAGGGCGGCTCCGCCTTCCTGGACTGTTCGCGGCTCCCGCACACCGTCGGCATGGTCAGCGACCTCGACGCGCACCTGACGGAGCGCGCCCTCGCCTCGCTCGCCGCGGAGCTCCACCGCCGCGAGACGATCCTCTTCGAGGCCGAGACCAAGGACATCGAGGACTACAACGACGCCCGCAGGCTCCGCCCCGAACTGGAGCCCATGCCGCGGCTCATGCTCGTCATCGACGAGTTCGCCTCGCTGGTCGCCGAGCTCCCGGACTTCATCGCGGGCCTCGTCGACATCGCCCGGCGAGGCCGCTCCCTCGGCGTGCACCTGATGCTCGCCACCCAGCGTCCCGCGGGTGTCGTCAGCGCGGACATCCGCGCCAACACCAACCTCCGCATCGCGCTGCGCGTCACCAACGGCGAGGAATCCCGCGACGTCATCGACGCCGCCGACTCCGGCAACATCTCCAAGGCCACACCGGGTCGTTGTTACGTCCGTTCCGGCGCCCAGTCACTCGTCGGCGTGCAAACGGCCCGCATCGGTGGCCGCCGCCCCGGCCTTGACACGGCACCGCAGGTCAGCGTGAACCTGCTGAACTGGACGTCGTACGGGCATCCGCCGCCCCGCGCGGCAGCGGACGACGGTGACGACGGCACGATGGTCACCGACCTCGCCGTCCTCGTGGACGCGATCGCCGACGGCGCGAAGCAGCTCGGCTGTGCCACACCCCGCAGCCCCTGGCTGCCGCCCATCACCGACCAGGTGCAGCTCACGGAACTCCCCGAGCTGCCACCGGCACCCGTCGGCGCCGACACGGTCCGCCCGATCGCCTTCGGCCTCACCGACCTCCCGGCCGAGCAGGCACGGGCCGCGCTCGCGCTCGACCTGGCCGACGGCGAGCACCTGATGATCGCGGGCGGCCCGCGATCCGGCCGTTCCACGGCCCTTCGTACGATCGCGGGCGCGGTCGCGCAGAACACCAGCCCCAGTGACGTCCACATCTACGGCATCGACTGCGGCGCCAACGCGCTGCTGCCGCTCACCACCCTTCCGCACTGCGGCGCCGTGGTGACCCGTGACCAGACGGCGCGCGTCGACCGGCTCCTCGGCCGACTCCTCGACGAGGTCGGACGACGTCAGCTCCTGCTCGCCGAGAAGGGCCAGTCCAGCGCGGCCGAGCAGCGCGCGGGGGCCGACCCGGAGGATCGGCTGCCGTGGATGGTGGTCCTGTTCGACGGCTGGGACGCGTTCAGGCTCGCCTTCGAGAACTACGACTACGGCCGCCTGGTCGAGTCGGCGAAACGGCTTTTCCGTGAGGGCGCCGCGGTCGGTGTCAAGGTCGTCCTCGGAGTGGACCGCAGCGGCCTCATGGGTGACGTCGCCAGCTCCTTCGCCGAGCGCCTCGTGCTGCGGCTCGCAGACTCACAGGACTACTCGTTCGCGGGCATCATGCCGAAGGACGTACCCAAGGAAGTCCCGTCGGGCCGCGCCCTCAAGGGCACCGACGAGGGTGTCCAGGAGAGCCAGATCGCGCTCCTCGCCGAGAACCCGAACGGTCAGGCGCAGGTGGCGGCGCTCCAGGAGATCGCCCGGACGGCGGCCCAGGCCTGGCCCCGCCCGTCCGTCGAGCAGCGCCCGATCCGTGTCGACGTGCTCCCGGCCCGCATCAAGGCCTCGGAGGCCATGGCCCTCCAGCCCGACTTCGCCCCGCCGTCGTCCCTGTGGGCGCTCTTCGCGGCGGGCGGCGACGAACTGTCGCCGCTCGGCATGGACTTGGAGGAGTCCGGCCCCGGCTTCGTCATCTCCGGACCGCCGAAGTCCGGCCGCTCCAGCACGCTGGTGGCGGCGACGATGTCGCTGCTGCAGCGGGGCACCGAGGTCATCCTCGTGACGCCGAGGCGATCGCCCTTGCGTGAATTCGCCTCGGAGGCCGGCGTGTTGGGCTCGCTCAACGCCGAGAGTTCGAGTGACGAGCTGGAGGCGCTGACGCAGAGCGCACGCGGTCCGTACGTGATCGTGGTGGACGACGCCGAGTTGATCTATGACACCTCGCTGGACGAGGCCCTGGAGGAGGAGATCCGCCGTGGCATGGACGGCGGCCTCGGAGTGATCATGGCGGGTGCGGTGGACACGCTGTCCTCGCAGTACCGCGGCTCTGTCGTGCAGGCGCGGAAGTCGCGGAACGGCCTGCTCCTGTCGCCGCAGGGGTCGGCGGACGGCGAGATGTTCAACATTCGCATCACGTCGAACAGCGCCACCGGGGGGCCGACCGGGCGTGGACTGTTCGTCCAGGGCGGGGAAGTGATGCCGGCTCAGGCGGTGCTGCCGGACTGAGCCCCGCTTGGGCTTGGGCTTGGGCGGCACCCTTGCCCCTGGCTTGCCTCTGGGGGCATAGCAAAATGCATTCGGGCCGGACAGCTTTGGAGCTGCCCGGCCCGAATGCATTTACGACCTGCTGGCCTTGCTGGCCTGCTGACCTGCGACTAATCCGTGATTAGTCGTTGATCGTGTCGTTCGCCTGGGCGGCGTCGTGCGTTTCCTTCTTGGCGTTCTCAAGAGACGTCAGGAAGTTCTTCAGCTGCGGCTTCAGCTTGTCCCATTCCTCCCGGAATCGGTTGGCGCGGCCGCCCTTCCAGAACTCCTCGCTGTTGCTCGTGCCCGTCGAAATGGCACGGATCAGGTCGTCGAGGTTACCGTGCTGCGTCTTGAAGGTTCCGGAAAGAGTCCGGAGCCTAGTTGTGTCTGCGCCCTTCAGGCCAGCATTGCCGCCGCCGCTCATGGCGTTCCTCCCCGCTTGTCGAATCGGACGAACCTTCCGTCCGCCCGAACCCGATGCTATCGCAACGCCCGCGCCGGCGTCATCCGTCCAGGACTCCCTTGCTCGACGCCCACGAGGCTCCCTATTCTTGGTTCGGATCAATCAACCTCGGAATCTGGTCAACGCAGTTGGACGCAATGCTGGAGGGGCAGTGGGAGGCAAAGACAAGGGCGCGGATGAAGAGCCCCAGGTAGATAACCCGTATAGGACCCGACTTGAGACATTGAAGACTCAACTCGTAGATGAGGTCAAAGAGTTGAAAAAGTGCCTGAAGGTCGCATCTCAAGACGTGGGGAAGGGCAAGGAAGGGAAGTCGTGGGTCGGCAAGACGGCCGACAAGTGGCACGACGAAATCGAGGGCAACCGCGGCCGCATGATCAGGGAGATCGACAAGCTGATTCCGGCGGTGCAGAAGACGATCAACGAACTGCCGGAGAAGGTCTCCGCGTCCGCGGCGAGGATGATGAACAAGGAAATGCAGTACATGTGATTCAGGGGTACTTCGGCAAGAGTGTGGAATGAACGGGGAGATTCATGGGAGAGCCTGCAGAAAAGGGCGGCAGCGGCAGCGACGGGGACGGATTCTCCGGCATTGATCCGGAACGCCTGGCCAAGACGATCCAGTCACTCGACAAGGATCAGGGCAAAATGATGACCAGCGTCGGCTGGATCAAGTCCAGCTTCGAACGCTACGGAGTCGGCGTCGAACCGCTGACCGAGCTGAAGTCCATCGCGGGCTGGGCCAATGAGCAGCTTCCCATGCTCAGACGTCGACACCACCTCTCCATTGCCGAGGACGAGAAGTACGGCCATGGCTACAAGGGCATGGTGCGGATCCAGGAAAGCATGGTCGGGCAGACCAAGCAGTCCCTGAAAGACGGCAAGGAGTTGGGCAAGAAGTTCAAGGAAGGTCTGAACGACGGGGACGACCCCACCCCTGAGATGTACGCGGATCTCCGCGCTCACAAAGGAGACGCGGACTATGTGAAGGCCTTCTACGACGAGCTCGGTCCGCAGCGGGTCGGGTGGCTGTCCACAGTAATGGGCGACCGCAACAATGACCGCTACAAGGACCACCCCGACGAGCGCGAAAAGGACCGTTCGGTCATCGCCGACACCTTTGGTACGTACACCAAGGTGGCTTTCGAGGGGAAGTCAGCCAAGGCGAAGCAGCAGGCGTGGAACAAGTGGTTCAGCGACTCATCGCTGGACGAGTACGAAGGTTTCAGGCCGGACCGTCTGACCCCCTTCCTCAAGGGCGGTTCGCAGGACAAGGACTTCCTTGTCGCCTTCGGTGACCGGGTGCTCGACAAGAAGAAGCAGGGCAAGACCGATGAGCTCCGCTTCTTCGGGAACAACCAGACGGGCGAAGGGGAGTGGGGCAAGGACAACTACCAGCAGCTCTTCGACGCCGTTTCGGAGAACCCTGAAGCCGCAGGCGAAGTCATGGATCACGACTACGACTTCGTGCAGCATTCCCTCTATGACACGGGCCCCTGGAAGGTGGACGAGCCGAAGGAGCGCGGCAAGGCCTTCTTCAACATGGTCAACGCCGCGACGGTGACGCTCAAGCAGACCAATCCGTCCCTGGCGGAGAAGAACACGGGCCGGATCCTCTTCGACAACTACCAGAACAGGAAGGGAAAGGACGGAAAGGGCCACCCCATCGAAGGGACCCAGGCCCTCTACGCGAGCATCCTCACCGCGTACTGGAAGGACCTCGAACACGGAGTCACCTCCCCGGCAGGGAACACGCTCTGGGGAAGCGACATCAAGGCCAAGGGCGAGGAGAAGTATGCGAAGACCACCAAGTGGAGCCTTCAGGACTTCATGAAGGGCCAGGACTCGGGCCGTCGCGGGCTTGAGGCGTCCGACGGCCTGTGGCGCGCCCTCATGGAGGAATCGGCGCGCGACCCCAAGGCGGCGGGCACACTGAGTGCCCTGTTCCAGCGGTACGACGAGAAGGCGCTCGACCACGCGTACTCGACGGAAAAGAGCACCGAGCACGCCGGCGCCTTCGACTCCATGAAGCGCGGAATGATGCAGGAGTTCTACCAGGAGTCCATGAAAACGGCGTCCGGTGAGATCGAGGGTGACATCGACAAGTGGGTCGAGGACACCAACAATTTCCGCGCGAAGATAATCGACACCGCCGGCGAAGTGGCCCTGGGCGCAACGGGCGGAGCGGGCGTGGCCGGTGCCAAGGGTGCGGCTGTGGGCGTCGCGTGGGGCCTGGGCTCGGGCGTTGCCACCGACCTGCTCAAGGACCTTGTGAAGGCCGATGCGGACGACGCGCCCAAGGGTCTCAAAGAGGCGTTCAAGGGAGTCAAGGAGAACACCGCGGACTTCTCCTGGCAGACCGACTACCAGAACAACGCGGACGCGGCCCGCGAGCACGACAAGATCAAGCCCGTCACGATCGAGAGCGACGGCAAGGACGGCAGCCCGAAGGGCACCAGGGAGTACACGGGCGACGTCAAGGATTACGCCAAGGGCGACGGCAACTTCCTGAACAAGAAGGGCGAGATCAAGGACATCGGCGATATGACCACCGCCGAGCACACGGCCTACAACAAATGGCTGCAGGACCCCGCCGTCGTCGCGGCGATCTGGCCGGAGTACTCGAGGGGCAGGAACGCACGGGACTACCCCGGGCAGGACTCGTAGCGCATGGCCGAGCCAGTGAATGACTGGGTCAGTGAATCGCTGAGCGTGGCAGACACGTCAACTGTGACCGAGATTGATGGGTGTGTGAGGAATGGGAAACGCAGACAGGGGCAGGAAATCCGCGGCGGCGGTCTCGGTCGCAGTCCTGTTGATGGCTGCTGCCGGGTGCGGCGACGACAAAGGGTCTGACTCGGCGGGCGCCGAACCCCTGACCCAGGCGAAGCTGTCAAGTGCCGCTCTGGGGCAGGGAGATGTGCAGGGTTACACGATTCGCGAAATATCGGCTAACGGCGGTGACTCGGTCAAGGCCGCCAGGAAGCCCTGCCAGCCCATCGTCAACGCGATATATCCCGAAGCCTCGGCCTATGACAAGCGGCTGGCAGGTCGGAGCATCAACAAGACGACAGAAGGTTCACAGAAGCCAACTGCGGCTTACCGGCTCGTGTTGTCGAGCGCCAAGTCGGAGTCGGCGGCCGAGCAGTCGGTGCAGGACCTCAAAAAGGCGATCTCCGCGTGCGGTTCGGGCTTCGAGACCAAGCCTTCCGGACTGATCTCGAAGATTCGCACCGTGTCCGAGAACAAGTCCGGCCTCGGTGACGACGGCGTGGACTTCTCGCTGGAATATCAAATCGACAGGAAGGTTCGCTACGTGGTGACGCAGAACGGCACCTCTCTGACGAGCATTTCGGCCGAGACTGAGTTCGCGCGAAAGTTCGTGCCCGTACCGCAGGAGATCCTGGACGCGCAGGAGAAGAAGCTGAACAAGGCGGCCGATGCGGCCAAGTGAACTGACGTCGGCCCCGCGTCAGTTCTTCTTGGGGAGGTGCACCCGGAGCACTGCGGTGTCCCAGTTCTCCGGGCTGCTCTTGTCTCCGCCGTCGGTGGTCACGGCAACGTACAGACTGTCCTTGGAGGTCGCGATGGCCTGCACTCCGGCGATGACGGGGGCCAGCTCTCCGTCGACCACGCGGCGGACAAGGTCTCCGCGCCCCGACTCGTTCAAGAGCTTCTTCTGGGAGTCGGATTCGACTCCCTGCCATCGGAATTCGCCCTCCAGAACGGGGGCGTGATCCTCGCCCTCATCGGAGTAGTAGACCTCGTCGCGGCTCGGGATGACGGCCAGGTCATCGCCTGGTTGGCCACCGGTACCGCTTTGGACCTGTGCGTCAAGAGCGCGCCCGACGGTGCCGAACGGTCCCTCGGGATCGCTGATCTTTCCGGGTGACCTGCCCGCGACGAACGGGTTGAGCGTGCCGTCCCGATTGATGCGCACGATGCCGGGGCCGGTGTTCCAATAGACGCCGTCCTTGGCGGCGGCGAGAGCTCCCGAGCGCGTGACGTCCGGAACAACGACGTCCTTCGCCTTTGTGCCGGCGCGGGGATCGACCCCGTTCCGCACGGCCGGGTTGGAGTGCTTCACCGACTCGCCGTCCTTGGCCGGACGGCCTGCCACGAGCTCGATCGACTTGCCGTCGAGCCGGTGCACGTAGGAGCCGTACGGTGGGGTTTGGATCAGCTGATCACCCACGTACACGGTGCCGTCCTTGTCGACGGTGACCCCGGTGACCGTGACGCCGCAGAAATCGCTGATCGAGGTGGCGGCAAGAGGGTTGGCCTTACCGCACGCGCGTCTCTCGATGACTTTGGTCGCCTTGCCCGCTGGGCTGACCTTCCACAGATCCTCCGCCGCCAGGTAGATGGATCCGTCGGGTGCCACGGCGGTCTGCGTCGCCTCGACCGAGTCCAGGCCGGAAACCTGAATCCGCTCGGCGGCGCCGGAAGGCTTCTTCCGCCACATGACCATCGTGTCGTTCTCTTCGGCGAAGAGATAGGTGACGTTGTCGGGCGTCACCGCGAGGCCGCCGAACTGTCCTTGGATTTCGAGCTGTTCGCCCTTTCCTACGGCGTTGTCCCCGCCACCGAGTACGAAGTCGACATTCAGTGGGAGCGGGTCGTCATCGGACGTAACGGCATAGATGCCGATTCCGGCGATCACGGCAATGGCCACGCCGCCGCCGAAGGCACTCTGGCGCCGCCGACGGGACCAAGAACTGAAGCCGCCCACAAGACTCCGCCTCTCTCCGCTCACACCTCAGGAACGGGCCGTTCGACGCACGATACGCAGCCCCACCGCGTCCCGCTGCTCCACACCGCTATCCGTTACGACATGGAGAGGAACAAAGACGACCATCCAGTAGAAGCCGAACAGCCAGCGTCCTGCGAGGCGTAGGAATCTCGGTCGGTCACCGTCCGAGGCCCGGACCACGCGCAGTCCGGTAAGCAGCTTTGCCAGGCTGGCCCGGGTGGCCAGGGTGAGGAGTACGTGGTTGAAGAAGGAAACCGCTACGGCCGTACCCGGCGCCGTCCCTCATGCTGCGGGTGATTGCGGCCGTAACTCCGTGATGCCGTCAACCATCTTGATTATAGGACCCGTCTTGAGACATTGAAGACTCAACTCGCAGATGAGGTAAAAGAGTTGAAAAAGTGCCTGAAGGTCGCATCTCAGGCGCAAAGTGGACTGAGTCCTGGTTGGCGGTACTTCGGTACTACTTCTCAGAGGACGGGAGTGCGGTCACGTAGGAGGTGCCACCAGCTGAGATGGTCACTCACTGCACTGCGCGTATATGTAGTTCGGCAAGGAAGGACCGTACTTCTGTTGCCGTTTGGCCCGGGGTTGGTCGGGTTCCGGATGTAACGACTGGCTGGGCGGTGACGGTGGCCACGTCGTTGCCCCAGACGCAACGTGAACTGGTCGTGTTCTTGACCGCGTATTTCACACAGCGGAGCTTTCCGCCGATGGACCCAGGGTCGTAGGTCTTCACTGCGCCAGAGTCGATGGGGGTGTTGAGAAGCGCGGAGATGACGTCGTCGTTCCCGCCCGGGTCAGAATCGTCGACGATCGGGTCGAGATCCAAAGTGATCATAAAGGATTTCACGCCGTCCGGATGCACGTATGTTGCATGCGCGGTCTCTATCGTTGGGTCGAGATTGTCTCCACCGTGGGTCGCGGTCCACAGAGATTCGTCATCTTTTCCTGCAAGCCGATACTCCCCGAACCGGGCCGGCATCGTCGCCGTTCGCTTGGTCGGCGGAGGCTTCTCTTCGTTCCCCGTTGCAACCCAAACAATGATCGACACGGCCCCTACCAAGGCGACCGCGGTGGCTCCTGCGATGACCCTGCGTCGCTTCCGAAGACGGCTCGATCTCTCCCTGGCGGCTGCCCAATCGATGGGCTGTCCCAGAGGCCGTGCATCAGGACCGGTTGACGCGCTCGCCTGCGCCATCTCGTCAGAGGGCTCCCCATCCTTTGTCATGTGGCGTTTCCTTGTGTGTTGAATGACGACTGCGCGTTGGACCGCTAGCCAAAGTCCACGTCAGGAACGGATCACTGACGCACGATACGCAGCCCCACCGCGTCCTGCTGTTCCACATCGCTATCCGTTGCCAGATGGATAGGAACGAACACGACCATCCAGTAGAAACCGAACAGCCACCGGCCGATGAGGCGGAAGAAGCCGGGGCGGCCGCCGTCGGAGGCGCGCACCACTCGCAGGCCCGCGATCAGCTTGCCGAGGCTGGTGCGGGTCGCGAACGTGAGCAGGACGTGGTTGAGGAAAGAGAGCCCGATGGCCGCGCCGGCTGCCGCCCCCCACACCGCCGGGGACTGCGGGCGCAGCTCGACGACCCCGTCTACCACCTTCACGCCGGCCGCGGTACCGGCCGTGAGGCCGCACAGCAGGGCGATGAGGGCGTCGACGACCGCGGCGGTGACGCGGCGCGCCTGTGTCGGTGCCGCATCGCGGGTGGACGTGCGTTGCTGGTTGGCCACGGCGCTGCTTTCCCCTACTTCTACTTCTCGACTTCTACTTCTCGGCTCCGGACTTCTTCTTCTCTTCCTCTTCCTTTTCCACGCGCTTGAGAGCCTTGTCTATCGCGGCGCGAGCGTTGGCCACGGCGTCCTTTATCTGCTTCTTGTGGCCGGCGTATTCGGTCCGGAACCGCTCGCTCTTGGGGCCTTTCCAGGTGTCCGTGCCGCAGAGGTTCTGGACGTTGTCGACGGAGCGCTCCAACTCATCCGCGTACTGCTTGAGTTTGCGTACGTCCTCACGGCAGTCGCTCTCTCGTGACATCGTGCCGCCTCTCTCAGTTCGGGGTGATCAGCTTGGTGATCATCTTGCGCAGCGTGTTCTTGCCGACGGGGCGTGCCTGGATGCCGGTGGCCGCATTCGGCTTCGCGACGTACACCGTCCACAGGGCCTTCTCGGTGGCGTACGTCGTGAGGAGCGGGCCGGGGGCATCGGCGAGGAGGACGGTCTGACCCACCACCAAGGCGTTGTTGATCGCCTCGCTGAGGTCGCGGCCGACGTTCTCCTGGCTGATCTGCTCGGGTGTGAGCAGCTGGACGCGGCCGTCCTTGTCGGCGACCTCGAAGGGGTCGACGAAGAGCAGCACCATGTCCGCCGCGTCCTTGGCGGAGCTGGCGAGCGTAAACATGTGAAGGCCGCCGGAGGTGACGCGCTCCACGAGGTAGAGGTCCTCACCGTGCACATAGACGAGCATGTGCGTGAGGCCGTTCGACGTGTGCTGCTCAACGGCCAGGGCCCGGGCGGCAGTTCGGCGGAGGGCAAGGGCGAGACTCACCTCGGGGGTGACCCGCATGTCGAGGTCCACGCCGGACGGAGTGTTGCCCGGGTCCTCTGTGCCGTCCGCGGCCGCCTCACCGGATGCGGAGTCCGCGGACGCCGCGCGGAGCACCGCGTCGAGTTCGTCGATGTTCGCGACGTCCACCGCCTCGCGCGCGACGAGGGACCGCAGCGCGGTGGCGTACACCCATTCCCGCTCCTGGCCGGAGAGTTCGGTGAGCCGCGGGGTCGGGGCGACACATTCCGTCAGCGAGTCGGGATCGAGGATGGCGATCTCTTCATCGGTGAGGCGCAGAAGAGGCTGCGTGCCTCCCTCGGCGAGCGCCTCGGCCAGGATTCCGCGGAACTCCTGGAGCTCCATGTCAATGTCAGGGCTTTGCATGATTGTGCGTCCGATGCTCGCTTACCAGAACTTATATTTGCTGATCGTGTTGGGGACTAGATTGGTGACCGCGCTCTTTGCCCCGTTGACGATCTCGGCGCCCTTGTCCTTGATTTTTCCACCCCATTCCTTGGTGGATTTCCAGGCTTGTTTGGCCCCGGACTTGATGTCGTCCCCCCACTTGTCCCAGGCCCAACTGCCAAGGAAGTAGGCCCCGGCGACACCGAGCGCGACCCAGCCTACGACGGGCACCGCGGCCGCGACGGCTGCCGATGCGCCGAGGGCGGTTGCCGCGCTCGCGCCGCCCAGGACGGCCACGGCGCCACCCGCCTCCACGAATCCCATGGTGCGGTCGGCCGCTCCGTAGGCACCCTTGTGCGTGGGGACGAACATCTCCTTCACGCCGTGCACGACACTCAGCGGCAGGAGGACGCGCTGCGCGAGCATGCTGGCCCCCGGCGCCTTGCTGAAGAGCTTCGCGGCGTAAGGGATCTTCAGGCGCATGGCGAAACGACGGACGCTCTGCTGCCACTTCCAGGGCTCCTTGTACCAGTTGCGGATCTTCTGGTCCTTGAGGAGCTCCTTCAGCAGTTCACCCCGCTTCGCCTTGATCCGGGCGTCCGACGAGCCGAAGTACTTGTTGAGTTCCCAGACGGCACGGGCGCCGGCGACGTTCTGGCCCTGCTGCCACCGGGCATAGAGATGCATCGAAGCTTCAATGGCCGTGGGGATCTTGAGGATCTTGAGAGGTGTCTTGATGTCCTTGAGGGTTCCCTCTTTGAACTCTTTCCACGTCTCAAGGGCCCCGGCGAGACTGGCAAAGGTGAGCACCGCCTCGGGGTCATCCTTGGCGATACCGAGACGGCGCCGGATGTCCTTGGCCTCGTCCGTTGCCCAGGACGCCTTCTTAGGGAAGTCGGAAACTCCCTCGGCCTTGGCGTCCCATTTAGCGAGAATGCCGCTGATCAAACCGCCCTGGATGGTGAGTGTTCCGCCCATGACATCCACGGCGGCAGCCAACTTCGGCCCCTGGACGTCATTAATTCCCTTGAATCCCATTATCGCGTTCCTCGGTGGTCATGTTCCTGCGGCGGGAATCGGCGGCTGGAATCGGCTGGCGGCGGCTGGCTTGAGCTGGGGGGCAAGTTCGGCTCCCATTTGGGCAAGGATTGTCTCCAAGGGGTCGACGATATCTGTGGGGTTGTTGGTTCCGCCAGCGTTAATATTGGGGCAAAGCGTCATATTCCGCGAGAACGTCGTCTTGCGTGATGTGAGGCACAACGTGAGGCACAACGTGAGGCACAACAGCCGGGCGCCACGCTGCCGTTCGCGGTCGAGAACTATCGTTGCCCCTATGTGGCAAGGACAGCAGCCGCCCGGCGGCGAGCAGAATCCGAAGGACGGGAACCCGTACCAGCAGCCGGGCTACCAAGCGCCGAATCCGTACCAGCAGCCGGGGTACCAGCAGCCGGGGTACCAGCAGTCCAACGCGTATCAGCAGCAAGGGCAGTGGGGCACGCCACCGACGATGCCGGGAGCGCCCCAGCAGCCCGGCGGTGGTGGCGGGACCGGAGGCGGCGGGAACAGGACCAAGGTGATCGCCATCGCGGCGGCCACCGCCGTGGTGGTGGCTGCGGGGGTCACCGGATTCCTCGTTCTGGGTGGCGACAAGGACGACAAGGACGCCTCCGCCGCCCCCCAGAAGTCTTCCGCCGGGAAACCCGGTCCAGAGGACTCCCCGTCGGATTCCTCGGGCAGCGACGACGCGCGTGGCACGGACAACGGTCCCAAGCCGACCGTCAAGGGCTGGCAGGTCGTTGTGAACCCCAAGCGCGGCACGGCCTTTGACGTACCCCCCGGCTGGGAGGTCAGGGCCGCGGACTCCGCGGTCGCATTCGAGGACGTCAAGACGGGGGAGCCGGTCATCACCATGTCGGCGCCCGCGTACTACAAGTCGAAGTGGTGCTCGTCCGACGACGACAAGGACGGCTCGAGCGAGGACAAGGCGCTTTCGGCCGTGGGCACCAAAGGCGCGAACGGCGCGAAGAACACCGACGACGTCGCGTTGAACACGGTCTGGTGGTGGGTCTACGGCGCTTACGCGCAGCCGGACAAGAAGACCCTGCACTACGACGAGAAGGCGAAGCCGTACACCACCAAATCGGGCGTCAAGGGCAGCATCGCGCGGGCCTGGTCCAAGAACGCGCCGCAGCGCTACAAGTGCGACTCGGACGGAAAGGCGATCACGTTCGGTTTCAAGAACTCCGAGGGTGAGTACGCCGCTTGGAGCCTCTACAGCGCCACGGACGTCAAGGAGGAAGTCCCGGACGCGACCATCATGAAGATCCTGAGCACGGTGCGTCTGTACGGGGATCCGTCGGATTCCTGAGTGGGGTGAATCGGGCTGAATGCCTGGTGCGACCGGTGAGTGTCGCACCAGGCCTTGAGCTCAGCGGTTGATGGACTGGATTTCCTCGACCGTGATGTCCTGGACCGCCTCGATCGTGCCGTTGGGCATGTTGACCGGTGCCGCCTGCCCCGTGCCCGTCCAGCTGATCTCCCAGGTGAGGGAGGCCTTGAGCGGGAACGTCCCGCCGCCCGAGGAGCGGCGGTAGATGATGCCGCAGGGCGGGGTCTCCTTGGACTTGCCCTTGGCGTAGGGCTCACCGATCTTGCCGTCGACGATGGGGCATTCGCCGTTGGCGGGGATGGTGGTGGCGTCCTTGGTGCCGGGGTTGAGCGTCAGGGACTTGGGGGTGGCGGTCGTCGTCGCCTGGAGGTTGAAGCCGGGGACGTTGATCTCCGCCGTCGCCTCGACCTCGTCGAAGGCGGCCTTGTCGAGCCAGGCCCACGTGGGCAGGTTCACCTTGGTGGTGGCCTCGGGCGCGAGGGTGACCTTGGTGCCCGGGAGCTCCATGTGCTGGTAGGCGAGGGCAGCCAGCATCTCGGGGGTGATGGCTTCTTCGTACTGGGGTGGCGCGGGCTCGCCGTTGTCGACCCAGAAGGGGAGGTCGGAGCAGGAAGTCCGCTTGAGGTAGTCCGGCTCGTTGGGATTCTCGACGCCCGCCCAGAACATCCCCTCGCCGTCCTTGTCGACGTTGTAGTCCTTGTAGCCGGGGGTGTCCGTCCAGCCGTAGTCGTCCTCGTAGTGGCGCTGGACCTCGCCTAGGGCGGTTCCCCCCGAGCCCAAGCCGGGGGTATTCATCTGTTCCTTGAGGTCCGCGGACATCTTCTTCTTGAAGTCCTTGGCGCCGAGGTAGGGGGCGTACCAGCAGGGTGGCGGGTCCCAGTTGACGTCGGCGGAGGCTACGTTGCCACTGCCGCCGTTCTTGGTGACGGCTCCTGAGTACTGGACCTTTGCGGCGGCGTAGATGCCGGTTTTGTCGCCGCCGCCCTCTTCCTTGGAGGAACCGTTGCCCGAACCGACCGGCTTGCCCGCGTAGGCGACTTCTGTGAGGACGAGGGCGCTGAGGGCCAGCGTCAGGGCTGCGGTGCTGAGGACCGTACGCCGCGATCTGTTCACTGGCACTTCTCCGCCTTCGTCTCGACGAACACCTTGGATGCCTGCCAAAGGCCCTTACCTGTAGGGTGCTTGACCATTATGATCTTGTAGTAGTCGAAGTCCGCGATGCTCTTCTTGGTCTTCAGGATCTTCTTGGTCTTGATCTCTTTGCCATAGAACTTGCTTGCGTCCGCGCAGAACGCCACTTCCGCCGAGTTGCCGTTCGCGGTGGACCGGGTGGTGGCCTGGTAGTGGCGCAGAGTGCCGGTGGCGGTCCAACCGCCGTCGATCCACTCGTTGATCTGTGTCTGCGCGTAGTGGAGCCCCTCGCCAGTGGAGTAGACGGTCACGGCCGCGTCTTTGGCCGTGCGCTTGTCGACGCCCCGGTAGATGGCCCGGAAGAAGTTGGCCGCGTCGTCCATCGCAGCCGCTTCGTTCTTGTCCTTCGGCTTGTCCCAGTTGAAGACCAGGTCCATGTCCTTGGGCAGCGTCAGATCCACGCCATCCGGCTTGTCCTCGGCCGGTGCTCCCGACGGCTCGGGTGACTTCTTCGACTTCTCCGAGCCCTGCTCGGCGCCGGCGATCTTGTCGTTGTCCTTGGAATTGCCGTCGTCCCCACTGCCGCAGGCCGTCAGAAGCAGGGCTGCGGTCGCGGCGAGCGCGGCGGTGACGGGCATGGTGCGGCGGTTCACAGTCGGCTCCCGGTGGGGCGAGGGGTGTCTCCAACAGGCGGACGTTATCCGTGGGGTTATTGGTTCCGCCAGGGTCGGATGTGGGACAAGTCACCGCATCTCGGTGGACTGTCATCGTGTCGTGACGCGAAGGGCACGGCAGCGGAAGACCCCGGCTGCCTTGGGGCTGCCGGGGTCGTGAGGCTCGGTGGGCGTGTTTGCCGGTGCTATCGGAGAGCGTCGCAGTGCGGGCAGGTGCAGGACGGATACGCCGACGTGTGGGGGAGAGGGTCGATGCGGCTTCCGGTCCACGTGTGGATTTCGCCCCGGTCCTCGGTCACCGCGCCTTCGGCGGTCACCCGGTAGACGCGGATCGTCATTCGGGAGGGG